>DEIT01000158.1:0-8200 GCA_002352635.1 Hyphomicrobiaceae bacterium UBA2767
AAGTTTGGATCCGGCTGAGCCTGACTTCCCGAACAGCCTTGAAAACTCGCCCTCATGCGGCGTGATCACGACCGGTGCCACCCGTTTGGCGAAGCTCCCGAACAGACCCTTCGATCCTTTTGAAAAGGATGTCAGCGCATCAGCGTCCAGCACGCATGCGGCGTCACTCCTGAGTGCTGCAAGTGTGAGCTCCCGCGTTCTCTTTCCAATACCTGCGCCAGGTCCGATCAACACGGAGTTCTTGCGTTTGTCCTTAAGGATTCCGCTGAGCCCTTTTGCACCGCTGAATGAAGACACCATGACAGCTGTTGAATGGGCCGCATTGACCGCCGTTGCGGCCTTGCTGCCAGCGAGAGTGACGAGTCCAGCCCCTACCCGCAGAGCGCCACGCGCCCCAAGGCGTGCTGCGCCAGTTGATTCCGGTCCACCGGAAATAGTGAGCACATGGCCGCGTGAGTATTTGTGCCCCCCAACCTGCGGCCATGGAAAGAAGTCCGCCCAAAGTTCTGGCGCGTTGGAGAAAGTTTGCGGGCAGATGGAGCCCAGTGTGTCGGCACCAATACCGATATCGGCGACACGAACCTCACCGCAGTGCAAGCGTCCTGGCATCAGCAAATGACCGGGCTTACGGCGGAAGAAGGTCACCGTGGAATCGGCTTCGATTGCGCATCCCCTCACGGCACCGGTCGTTCCGTCAATGCCGCTTGGTACGTCGACGGCGACAACGCCCGCACTACTCTTGTTCACAGCCTGAATCGTCTCCGCAGCCTTGCCCTTGACGTCGCGCGTGAGCCCGGCTCCGAAGATGGCGTCAACGACGACTTCCGCGCCGGAAATCATCTGCGCTGTAAGTTCCTCGACCTGACCATCCCAACGTTCCGCCATCTTCGCAGCGTCGCCCTTGAGCGCATTCTTTTTGCCAAGCAAGCCGAGACGAACGCTGCAGCCGCCTGCCTTGAGATGGCGTGCCACAACAAAACCATCACCACCATTGTTACCGGGACCGCACAGCACCGTCACTTCTTGAACATCAGGCGCAAGCCGCAAGACTTCATCAGCTACTGCCTGCCCCGCTGCCTCCATCAAAAGCAAACCTGGTGTTCCGGCATCGATCGTAAGCTTGTCGGCTCTGCCCATCTCATCGCTGGTGAGAAGTTCAATGCCGCCAGCGGAAATGTTCTGTGAATCGCTCATTCGTATTGGGACAGCTCAATCAGGTTGCCGTCAGGGTCGCGACAATAGATCGACATGAACTGGCCCATAGCCCCTGTGCGCGCCACCGGCCCTTCCAAAACCTCAATACCCTCCGCATTGAGCCGCAGTTTTGCAGCTTCAAGATTGTGGACGATGAAACAAAGATCGCCCGACCCCGGAGTGGGATGGACGGCCTTCGGCTCGAATTCGTTGCCAGCGGAGTGCAGGTTGATCTTCTGAGTGCCAAATTTCAGGGCCGTGCGTTCACCGGCGAAGGTGTCGCGTTGCATGCCCAGAGCCTTTACGTAGAAGTCACACGTTGCTTCAATATCCGCCACTGTGAGTACTAGGTGATCCAGCCCGATTACGGTCATTTGCCTGCCTGCCTGTACCCAGTCCCGCGTCCAATTGCATAAAAATTGAGCATGCTGCATAAGAAAGCGTCAGATTTGGCGAGCACACCTGCTGCTGCTCCCGCAGTGTATCGATAACTCATTGATATAAAGTTGATTTTTTTCATAGTCGCTATTGGCACGATGCGTGCTAGTGCGTTGTAAATCCTTCAACACAAACGCGGTTTCACGCGCATCCGGGGGCCACAGGACAATCAATGAAGAAGATCGAGGCAATCATCAAGCCATTCAAGTTGGACGAGGTCAAGGAAGCGCTGCAAGAGATCGGTTTGCAGGGCATCACCGTAACTGAGGCTAAGGGATTTGGACGCCAGAAGGGGCAAACCGAGCTCTACCGCGGTGCGGAATATGTGGTCGATTTTTTGCCGAAGGTAAAAGTTGAGGTCGTTCTGGACGACGCAATGGTCGAAAAGGCTGTCGAAACCATCCAGAACTCCGCCAAGACGGGCCGGATCGGAGATGGGAAGATTTTTGTTTCCTCCATTGAGGAAGCGATACGCATTCGCACCGGAGAATCCGGATCGGACGCGATTTAGGGTGCTCGCGCTGGTGTGGGCATTCGATTTTTTTGAGTGAAACTTTGGAAGATCATCGCTGGGACAACAATGCCGGGCGAAACAGGGGAGTAAAATGGCAGACGCAAGTAAGGTTCTCAAACAACTCAAGGACGATGACGTCAAATTCGTCGATCTGAGGTTTTCCGATCCTCGCGGGAAGCTGCAGCATCTGACAATGGATGTTACGGCCATGGACGAAGAGGCTTTTGCCGACGGTGTGATGTTCGATGGTTCATCGATCGCCGGCTGGAAGGATATCTCGCAGTCGGATATGGCACTGATGCCCGATCCCGAGACTGCGACCCTTGATCCGTTCTTTGCACAAACGACGTTGGCGGTTTTTTGCGACGTTATCGAGCCGACCACAGGCGAGCTCTATGACCGCGACCCACGTGGCACCGCGAAAAAGGCTGAAGCATATCTACAGCAGACGGGTGTCGGCGATACGGCCTATTTTGGTCCAGAGGCTGAGTTCTTCATCTTCGACGACGTCCGTTTTTCGTCAGACCCTTATAACTGCGGTTTCAAGATCGACTCGACCGAGTTGCCGACCAACATGGATACTGAATACGAGATGGGCAATCTCGGCCACCGGCCACGCAACAAGGGCGGTTATTTCCCTGTGCCGCCGGTCGACTCGGCCCAGGATATCCGGTCCGAAATGCTTTCGGTCATGTCCGAGATGGGCGTGGTCCCGGAAAAACATCATCATGAGGTGGGCGCGGCCCAGCACGAACTTGGCATGAAGTTCGACAAGCTGGTTGCGGTCGCCGACCAGTTGCAAATCTACAAATATGTCGTGCACAACGTGGCGCAGGCATACGGCAAGACAGCAACCTTCATGCCGAAGCCCGTCTTCGGTGACAACGGCACCGGCATGCACTGCCACCAGTCGATCTTCAAAGGCGGCGAGGCTGTATTCGCCGGCAATAAATATGCCGATCTTTCAGATGCGTGCCTGCATTATATTGGCGGCATCCTGAAACATGCCAAGACACTGAACGCCTTCACCAACCCTTCTACCAATTCCTACAAGCGGTTGGTCCCTGGCTACGAAGCACCGGTCCTACTCGCTTACTCCGCTCGCAACCGGTCCGCATCATGCCGCATCCCGCATGTGGCAAATCCGAAGGGCAAACGCGTCGAAGTGCGCTTCCCCGATCCGACCGCCAATCCCTACCTCGCCTTCGCGGCTATGCTGATGGCGGGCCTTGATGGCATCGAGAATAAGATCGACCCGGGCGATCCGATGGACAAGAATCTCTATGATCTGCCACCCGAAGAACTTGAAGGTATTCCAACGGTGTGCGCGTCGTTGCGCGAGGCATGTGAGAATCTCGACAAGGATCGGGACTTCCTCAAGAAAGGCGGCGTGTTCTCGGACGACCAGATCGATGGATATCTTGAGCTCAAGATGGAAGAGACCGAGGCATATGAAATGATGCCTCATCCCATCGAGTTCGACATGTATTACAGCTGCTGACGGCTTCAGATACACACCAAAGGAAATGGGGCGGCCTTTTCAGGATCCGCCCCATTTTTTCGCCCCGCCAATTCCGGAACATTCAGACCAGCACCTTTCGGCACTTCCCCTCGGCCTGCCGCTGCTTGAGCGGTGATCCGGAGAGAGGCTCCCCCCGAAGAATCGAACTTTTACTTGTGGCGCCTAGGTGATCACAAACACTGCACAAATCAGGCAGACCATAGCCAGCATGGCGAAGTTACTTCTCCTGTTGCGATCCCTCCAGTCACGCACGATCTGTGGAAAACCGGACAAGACGAACCTCACCATGGACGCAAGTCCGAGCACGCCAACAGCGGCCAGCACATAGAACGGCAAATCGCCCGGATTCTGCACCGCATAGCCACTGGTTGCGGCCAGACGCTGACCCGTGATCGAGCTTGCGCTCACGAACGTAAAGATGGATGCAACCCCAAGCCCCAGAAGGCACGCATACCTAAACAGGATACCCATATCCCCTACCCTTTTCCCCATTTATTGAGGGTAAGAATAACGGCAGGGCGTAAAAGAAGCGGTAATTGGTAGGGTTATCAAAAGCTGAATCAATTTGTCGCGACAACTTATGCGCGATCAAGCGGTGCGGACCCGTTTTCGCAATTCCGCGAATGAAATGAGGCGCCTGGAGGCTTCACACCAAAGCACCAGTCGAACGCATTTGAGGCTTTCCAGTGGTGTTATTTTGCCGAGGGAAGCGAGCTCCGGGTGATCCCGTAATACTTCCGGCAACCGGTAAAAGGGAATGCGGCTGCACAGGTGGTGAACATGGTGGATACCGATATTGGCGGTAAACCAGCGCAAGATTCCCGGCAGCTCATAATACGAACTTCCATGCAGTGCCAGTTCATGTATGTTCCAGTCCTGCTCATCCGCCCATTCCGTTTCTTCAAACTGATGCTGGACGAAGAACAGCCAGACGCCGAATGACGTTGCAAGCAGCGTGACAGGCACGTGGACTTTCAGGAAATCAGCAATACCCACCGTCCACATCATGAGCACGACAACCGCCGCGATTCCCACATTGGTTGCCAATGTGCTCACCCAGGGGCGCCAGCCATCCCGCATCAACCCAAATGGCAGCCGGAACTTCAGGGCAAACATATAGGCCGGGCCGATGCCGAACATGACAAGAGGGTGACGGTAGAGACGATATTTGAGCCGCCCTCTCCGGGATAGTGAAAGATACTCATTCACAGTCAGCGTATCGATATCGCCCAAACCGCGTTGATCGAGATTGCCCGACGTTGCGTGATGTATGGCATGCGTCCGGCGCCAAAAATCATAAGGGGTCAGGGTTATAATCCCCAAGACCCGTCCGACCCAGTCATTTGTCCAGCGCCGGCGGAAGAAGGCGCCGTGGCCACAATCGTGCTGGATCAGAAAAAGGCGGACAAGGAACCCCGCAGCCGGAATAGCCAAAAGCAGACAGAGCCAGTAGCTCAAACCAAGTGATAACCACATCAGCAGCCAGAGCAGCGCGAGCGATCCGAGTGTGACGGCGATCTCGAACAGGCTTCGGAACATGGAAGGCTTACGGTAATTCGCCAGGTCCTGTACCAGGCTCCTTGCGTCGGGCTTGTTCGTATCCGGTACCGAAGTCTGCGAGTCTCTGGTCATTCTGTCTCCATCAAGATCGTGCGGTGACTGTTGTGACAAGAAATGCGGCCAGTGCAACCCCAAAAATGGTCGTGTGTGTCGCACGGCACCAAAAAATGGCGCATTCCTGCCATTGGGCAAGCGGCATTGCTGAACGTCCAGCGAACCATGGTGCGCTATTAGAATGGGTTGTAAGAATCAATTCATCTGCGTCAAATTGTGATTTGACGCAGACCCTCCACCTGCGCCACCATAGTGTGTGCAAATTTGAAAGGGAGGTTTAGGAAAATGACACCTCCGGACCACGTTGGGCCGTCTCGCGTGTAGGTGCGCGGGTTGCTTAAGGCGAACCAGACGCGTTCCTCTGGGACGGCATAACCAGAACCACAATTCAATTGACTTCAGAAAAGTGCGCGCGCGGAATTCGTTGCAAGTGCGTGAGGGTGAGCTGTGTGGAAGCACAGGTTCCATCCACTTCCGTAGACGCACTTGATAAGCCCGGCAATCCGGGCGGGGCGTGACAAGAGGCAGGTCGTAAGGCCGACGAGGCTTGAGGAGTTTCGGATCTCCACAAGTCTCATCCCGAGAACCTTCCCTGCAAAACACACAGAGCCCCAACACAGACAATCAAACGAAACCCCGCCGGGAGGTAACTTCCGGTGGGGTTTTGCAACTCCTCCATGCACAAGAACTTCTGGGTCTCAAGACGGCCCGCGTGGCTCGCGTCCTTGCCGCAGACTGCCCAGGCGGAGCGTCAGGACAACAAGTGCAAAGACCATCAGGTGACCAAACGTTTCAAGACTTTCCTCGGCGTTGTTTTCCCAGGCCACATAATTCGGCAGGAACGACAGATAGTGCCGGTCGAACAGCTTGGTGACGAAATAGGTCCAGACCGCACAGGCCAGCAGCCCTGCGATCCAGCGGTTGCCGATAAATTCCCGGATCTCCTCACGCTTCGCAGAAGCCCAGACCGCCAATATGATCACTGCCAGATAGATTCCGTTGTTGGTGCCGACGAAATGCAGCTCACGGAAAAAAAGCGCAACCGCGAAACAGGCAAGCATCAACGTGAAAAGCGAGCGCAGCCAGTAATGAACAGCAAGCGCCAACCCAGCCGTCAGTCCTATCACCATGGGTGCGGCAATTTCCTGGAACGGTTTGGCGGTTATCCAGCCCAGAGGTGTTTGAAGAATGAGAAGGATGATCACGCAGAGCAGAGCTGGCACAGGCCAAACCCATAGGGGCGTGCCGATGAGCGCATCCCTGGCAGACTCCATATGATGACGGATCGTGCCAAGGGTCTTATTGTGCACTGTGTTGACATCCCCCACCGGCGAACCCACCCACTTGTTGTCATGTGACTGTCTTGCAACCGAGACATGTCTCTAGCATTTCTGCAAACCTTGCGAAGGGAAAAGTGCAAGGGCGGATTTCTCATCCCTTGGTCTCATTTTGTTGAGCATCGGGTTCGCAGCCTGGCTCTGTGCCCCCTACGTGGTCGCCTGAATAGCGGCTGAGAAAGTAAAAACAGACCCCATTGCCTCGAGCGCGCTCGTGATTGGGCTCATGATCGTCGCCGGCTTTGGTCTCTACGCATACATTTCCACCTTCATCACCAACACCAGGACTGACGCTCAAGATGGTCTTGTGTTTGTCATTATCCCGCTCTATCAGCTCGGCGCGATGCTCCTCGTCTGGATGGGTGCTTCCTTTGTAATACGGCTGCGCGCCAGATGAAGCAAAAATGGCAAACATGAAGTCCCTCCCCTTGCCAGGGACATAGCCGCGTGTGACCCATGCATCCGTCGTGAATTCGTTTGAACCGAAACGGATTTTCATGCCTGGACTGACTAAACCGCCGGCGAGCGCGGCCCGCTTGCAAGGCTGGAAAAAGAGCTTGAGAGTGCAATGACAGACCCTTCGACAATCATCGCCACCTATATCTGTGCCAAGGACGGCAACCGCCCCTGGTTGATGCGGCAGGCGTTTACCACCGACTCGGTTCTGAAGATGGATGTAAAATCCAAAGCCATCTCATTCCCGGCGTTGACGCAAGGCATTGAAGACATGACTTACGTGCTTGTGCGCTCTTTCGCCCGTGACTATGAGAATGTGTACACCTTCTGCCTAACCGACCCACCTGCGCATGATGCTCAACAGTTTTCATGTGATTGGTTGGTGGCGATGTCCGGAAAACAATCGGGAGATCTTCGTGTCGGATGCGGACGTTACGACTGGGTATTTGGCTCGGGGAACACTGCTGCAGCCACGGACCTCAAGATTACTATCAGCCATATGCAGATTTTTGATCCAGAACACATTGATGCGGCCATGACCTGGGTATCGGCTCTACCTTATCCCTGGTGCCAACCTGAACAGGCAGTCCGCGACATGCCAAAACTGGCCGGGCTTGGTGAGATTGCGAGATACATTGAGCAGATCAGATGACGCGCGCCCCGACCGTCTTGCGCGGAGCAACGTCGAGCCGCGGATCGCCTCTTATCTCCCTCATGCGTTGACGCAATCTTATCTTCTGCTTGGGATGCTCGCGTCATTGCCTTGAAAAACGCGAAACCGCGTGGCACCAACGAAGCTGCGCTGGACGAAAGAGATTCGCAAACATCACCACGGAGACCCTGGCGAAACATGGCAGCATCGCGCGATCTATTTGCAAAGCTTGAAAAAGAGCTTGATGCGGAGCCCATCGCACCGAAAAAAAGTGCACGCGGCAAGGCCAAGGGGAAAGGCAGACCGGACACAGGTGAAGGCAGTTATACAGCCGCCGACATCGAGGTGCTTGAAGGGCTTGAACCCGTACGCCGCCGACCCGCCATGTATATCGGCGGTACGGATGAAAAGGCGTTGCATCATCTCTTCGCCGAAGTCATCGACAACGCCATGGACGAGGCGGTCGCGGGTCA
>DEIT01000158.1:8261-17662 GCA_002352635.1 Hyphomicrobiaceae bacterium UBA2767
GGGATTCCGGTCGATCAGCATCCGAAATATTCCGACAAATCCGCACTTGAAGTCATCATGACCACCTTGCATGCGGGCGGTAAATTCGATTCCAAAGTTTACGATACATCCGGAGGGTTGCACGGCGTCGGTGTTTCGGTGGTGAACGCGCTGTCGGAGAAACTTGAAGTCGAAGTCGCACGGGCGCGCCAACTCTACCGGCAGACTTACCAGCGTGGGCAACCTGACGGACCACTGGAAAATCTCGGCGAGATCAAAAATCGGCGTGGCACGAAAGTCCGCTTTCTGCCTGACCCGGACATATTTGGCGCGAAAGCCGCTTTTAAACCGGCACGTCTGTTTCGCATGGCGCGCTCCAAGGCCTACCTCTTCGGTGGCGTCGAAATCCGCTGGTCATGCGACCCGGCCCTGCTCGACGACAAAGATGAGACACCGCCCGAGGCCGTTTTCCATTTCCCGGGCGGCTTAAAAGACTTTCTTGGCACCCGCATTGACGGGCTTGTCGCCGTCAGCAATGAAATTTTCTCTGGAAAGGTTGAGAAAAAAGGCGGCCATGGCACCGTCGAATGGGCAGTGAGCTGGATTGCCAACGCCGACGGATTCCTCAATTCATACTGCAATACGGTACCAACGCCCGACGGCGGGACTCATGAGGCGGGACTTCGGGCTGCCCTCACCAAAGGGTTGCGCAACTATGGCGAGCTTGCCGGCAACAAGCGCGCAGGCCAAATCACGGCCGATGATGTGCTGGGCACATCTGCTGCAATGCTGTCGGTGTTTATCCGCGAGCCAGAGTTTCAGGGCCAGACCAAAGACAAGCTCGCGACCACCGAGGCCTCGCGCATTGTCGAAACGGCTGTGCGTGACGCGTTCGAGCACTGGCTTACCGCCAGTCCCAATCAGGCCAACAAACTGCTCGACTGGGTCATCGAACGGGCCGAGGAACGCATGCGGCGGCGGCGTGAGCGCGAGGTCAACCGCAAGTCGGCGGTGCGCAAGCTGCGCCTTCCCGGCAAACTCGCGGATTGCTCGCAAAATTCTGCTGACGGCTCCGAGATTTTCATTGTCGAGGGCGATAGCGCCGGTGGCTCCGCCAAGCAGGCGCGCAACCGCTCCACCCAGGCCGTTCTCCCCTTGCGGGGTAAAATCCTCAATGTCGAGAGCGCCACCTCTGCTAAAAAGGCCGACAACCAGCTCCTGAACGACCTCACGCTGGCGCTTGGCTGTGGCACGGGTGCCAACTACCGGGACGAGGATTTGCGCTACGAGAAAGTCATCGTCATGACTGACGCGGATGTAGATGGCGCGCACATCGCTTCGCTGCTGCTGACCTACTTCCACAGGGAAATGCCGGAATTGATCGGCAACGGACACCTGTACCTGGCCGTACCGCCGCTCTATCGGCTCGCTCAGGGTGCAAAAACCTTTTACGCCCGTGACGATGCCCACAAGGACCAGTTGCTGGAGGCGGAATTCACTGGCCGCGGCAAAGTAGAAATCAGCCGTTTCAAGGGCTTGGGAGAAATGCTTCCCAGGCAGCTGAAAGAAACGACCATGGATCCAACACACCGCATTCTGCTAAGGGTAGAAATCGCGGAGGATGATCGCGCCGGCACCTCGAAAGCGGTTCAACAGCTTATGGGTAACAAGGCTGAGGAGCGCTTCCGCTTCATCCAGGAGAATGCAGAGTTCGCCAAGGAGCTCGATATCTGAGCAGCTCGCACTTGACGCACGTCATGGCGCACTCCGAAATTTCAAACCATCGTTTGCCACAACACCGTCAACCGGATGCAGATCGATGTGGCTGCGACTCATTTTTTTCGTACTTGCGCTCAATCTTGTCGCGTCCCGTACTGCACTTGCCCAGACGATTGATCCTCATGCCGTTTTTGAAGAGCGGTGTTCCCGGTGCCACACTGAACATGGCGGTGAATTCTCTCGCAAGGCACTGATCGTTCAACCGAACGGCCACATTATTGGTCGGAAAACCGGCACGCCCGTCAGCGAACTTCTCCAAACTCACTCGGGCGCTCCTACGCAAAAACAGATCGCCGCGTTGATCGAGATGTTTACGATCCAACTCAAGAGCGATGGTCTCTACAAAGAAAAATGCGGCATCTGCCATACCAGCGCAAAGCGGCTCGCGCGGGTTCGCCTGGAGATACGCGGCGACAAGCTCGTTGACCGCGTCACTGGACGCGACGTCACGGAATTCCTGAAAGGACATGGCCGGCTTGATGCGGTTGAGGTTGACGTAATCGACCAGATGCTGCGCTGGCAGTTGAAAACGGCGGCTCGCTAAGCCCCCATTTCTGCCTCGTCCAGAAATGATCTGATCGTGTCGTTGACGGTCTCGGGCTGTTCAAGGCTTGAAAGATGCCCGCATTTCCTGAACTGACAGTCGCACTCCGGTCACAGCCAACGCGGCACCTTTTTCTTGTAAGCAATATATGTTTCGCCGAACTCTTCGGCGAGGAAGGTTTCCTCGCGTTCAATGACGCCCCTTTGCAGGACCATGAGCAGAATCGGCAGAACGAGCAGTGCCCACCCGGTTGTCAATGTGATCGAGAGACCAACATAGAGGACGACAAGCGCGATATAGATCGGATTGCGAGATAGACTGTACAGACCGCTTGTCACCAGCGCATCAGTTGGCTGGTCAAGCGGAATCGACGTCCCGGCTTGCCTAAACTGACTGACCGCTTTTGCGGCGATACCGACAGCGATAACCACAAGCCCAAGGCCAACCCAGACCGGACGCGCCGAACCTCCGGCAAGTCCAGGGCCAATGGGCGCAATGAGCTCCAGCAGGCACCCTGCAGTGAACCCACCGAGAAACAAATTTGGCGGGCGCACCAATGCATTTACATGATGTTTGCTCACGGTTTCAGTTTCTCTTCAGCCAGTCATCAAGCGCCGGAAGCTATAGAGCATGGCAGTAGAGGTTCGATCAACAAATGACCTGTGTTTTTGGTAATTTGACAAACCCGCAGCGCTCCCTATGCTCCGCGCCAGTTGAAAAATCGCATATGGGTCGATTCGGGACTGGACGCATTTGTTCCCGTGATCGCTCCCAATCAAACGATTGCGACCGCAAGAACGGCGCCACTGCATGACATTCGACACTCTCGGCCTTAGTGAAAAGGTTCAATCCGCTGTATCCCGCGCGGGATACGAGACCCCGACACCCATCCAGGCCCAAGCAATTCCTGTCGCATTAAAGGGCCGCGATGTCTTGGGCATTGCGCAGACGGGCACCGGTAAGACTGCTTCATTCGTATTGCCGATGCTGACGCGGCTTGAGCGGGGTCGCGCGCGCGCAAGAATGCCGCGCTCGCTCATTCTCGAACCGACGCGCGAACTCGCAGCTCAAGTCGTAAGTGAATTTGAGACTCTCGGCATTGAACACAAACTCACCGTCGCCCTGCTCATTGGCGGTGTATCGTTTGATGAACAGGATCGAAAGCTCGACCGCGGCGCCGATGTGCTGATTGCCACGCCAGGACGACTGCTTGATCATTTTGGACGCGGCAAGCTTTTGCTCACCGGTGTGGAAATCTTCGTTATCGATGAAGCAGACCGCATGCTCGATATGGGATTCATCCCGGACATCGAGCGCATTTCGAGCCTTATTCCGCCGCGTCGGCAAACTCTGTTCTTCTCAGCCACAATGCCGCCGGAGATTACCCGCCTCGCCAGCAACTTCTTGCGCGATCCGGAGCGGATAGAGGTAGCCCCGCCAAGTACAACGGTCGAGTTGATCAAGCAGGTTCTTTGCTCTGTGCCGAGAGACCAGAAGGAAAAGCGCGCAGCGTTGCGGAAAATCATGTCCGAGCAACCAGTGCAGAACGCTATCGTCTTCTGCAATCGCAAGCGTGATGTCGCGATCCTCCAACTTTCTCTTAAGAAACATGGGTTCAACGCTGAAGCGATCCACGGCGATCTCAGCCAACATCAGCGCACAGCCACCCTCGATGCCTTTCGCAATGGTGAGATCACTTACCTGATTGCAAGCGACGTGGCCGCACGAGGGTTGGATATCCCGGAAGTCAGCCACATCTTCAATTATGATGTGCCAATGCAGCCCGAGGACTATGTTCATCGTATCGGCCGCACGGGTCGTGCGGGGAAAAAGGGGGTCGCGGCCACGCTTGTGACCTCTGAGGATACGCGTGCCATTGCTGCGATCAAGCGGCTTGTGCGAAAGGATATCGAATGGCTCGGCGAGCCACCCTCTTCTCAAAACAGTGAAGACAAGGCGCGAAGAGGCGGATCGCGCCGCCGTAAAAGTCCAAAGGGTGCCGACACGTCGCGCCGCGCCAAGCCAGCTGCACGCCAACGCGCCGAAAAACCCGCAACTGAGCAAAAAAAGCCCAGAAAGGACGCGCCGGCAAAACAAAAACCCTCCAAAAGCAAGACAAGCGGCGAGAATGCCAAGGTAGTTGGATTGGGAGATCATGTTCCTGATTTTCTCAAGCGCCCGGCAAGAACGTAACGCCCAACTTCCTTGTTTTTTTACAGCCTGTTAACACCCCTCCCCCACAATCCGGGCGAATCAGCGAGTTGCACCGGCAACCGGCAGTGATTTCAGACGCCACTCAAAATCCAAAAACCACTGGATGGGCATAGCGTGGGCACACCTCCAGAATCTGTGAATCGGCCAGAGCAGTCTCACAGTGAGGATTTCAACCGTTCGGTTGCATTGGGAGAGCGCGCCTTCAACCTGCTGAAACAGCTTCGTACACCCACCATCCCTCTGAATTATGAACTCTTCTATTGCTTTACCAAGGCCGTAAACAAAGAGTTCTGTGCTGCTTTGCGCAAAGCAATCGAAAAGGACTCATGCCTTACGGAAGAAGCCGCACAACGGCTTTATCAGACTTACCTTGTTCAGCCTGATTTTTCCGATCAAGTCGATGAGGTCGGCTCGCGGATGAGCGAGGAGATGAGCGATATCATGTCGCTAATCGGCGATGCGAGTCAGCGGGCAGACAAATTCGGTGAGTCACTAAAGGGTCTCAACAGCAAGTTGCCGGACGTTAGTTCACCGCAGCAGCTGAAAGGAATGCTCGCCGAGCTGTTTGAGAATACCAAGGACATGGCCAACCACAACAAGCTCCTTGAACAGAGACTGGCAGACTCAAAAGCCCAGATTGACGAATTGCACATGAAACTCGAACTAACCCGGCTCGAGAATTACACGGATGAATTAACCGGGCTAACAACCC
Organism: Hyphomicrobiaceae bacterium UBA2767; assembly: GCA_002352635.1. Lineage (GTDB taxonomy): Bacteria > Pseudomonadota > Alphaproteobacteria > Rhizobiales > Methyloligellaceae > UBA2767. The sequence goes on from DEIT01000158.1 coordinate 13,490, forward strand.
GCAAACGGTTCGATCAGATCCTCGATCTGGAACTCGAGCAAGCGGAAGAAACCGATGAGCCGATGTGCCTGTTGTTGACCGACATCGATCATTTCAAATCGTTCAACGACTCCCATGGACACCAGACGGGCGACCAGGTGCTGCGCCTCGTCGGTCACACGATAAAGACCAATGTAAAGGGACGGGACTGCGCCGCCAGATATGGCGGGGAGGAATTCGCCATTGTCCTTCCGAAAACAAAGCTTGATTCAGCGATTACGGTCGCACAACAGCTTCGTGTCGCGGTCAAGAGCAAGGAACTGGTGAAAAAATCAACCAGTGAAAGTCTTGGACATGTCACCCTGTCGGTCGGCGCGGCATGTTATCGCAAAGGTGAAAGCGCGTCGGACCTGATCGAGCGTGCTGACAAATTGTTGTACGCGGCCAAGGCAGCCGGCCGCGACAATGTACAGTCTGAAACCGATTTTCCGGATACTAATGCGCAGACCAACGCGGCCTGATCACCGGCCAGCGGTTAATCACCGGCTGTACCCACCACTATTTCCGTTTTGATTTGAGTGCCGCACCGAAGGCTTTCCTCGCCCAACCGACAAAGGTTTCTGGATCATCATAAAGCGCTTCGGGAACTTCCCAGTATGACATGCTGACGGGTTTGTTCTTTCCCGTATATGTGAAGGGCATCATTCCTTCGGCTTCAAAATCAGCCTGGTTCGAAGCATCCACCTTCAAATAAAGCGTGTCATCGGCGATCAGCGCGAACATGATCCCGTCATGGTATACACCGCCGCCGCCGAACATGGACCGAATGGAAACGGCCCCAAACCCGGCAAAGAGGTCTTCAAGGAAAGCTTTGTATTCTTTACTGACGGACATCACAGATGACCCCGCCCTTTTCAGGCGATCCGGCCCTAGGACATTTGGACAGGTTTATCGAACGCCTTCAACTCCGCTTCGCTTGCAGGCGTAATGGCCACTGACATGCCACAGCCGCATGCGTCGGTTTGATTCGGGTTTTCGAAGACAAAACCGGCAGAAAGCTTGTCGACCTGATAATCCATCTTGGAACCTAGAAGGAAAAGGATCGCCTTCGGATCGACGAACAGCGTCGCACCGTTATCCTCAACAATGTCGTCAGCAGGATCAGGACTTTCGACGAAATCGAGCGTGTACTCCATGCCGACACAACCGGCATTTTTGACACCAACACGCACACCCGCGACCGGCTTGTCTGAACCGGCGATAATCTCCCGAATGCGCGTAGCCGCAACATCGGTGAGGGTCATGATTTTTGGTTTGTGTTGCATTGCACCCATAAGACTCAAATGGCATCGGTTTGCGTGATCGTCAAGACCGGCTTGGCTGCTAAAACATGTTCAGCGCGACCTGCGCCTCTTCTGACATACGGCTAGGGTCCCACGGTGGATCGAAGACCAGATTGACCTTCACATGAGCAACGCCCTCAACCGTGGAAACCGCATTCTCAACCCAGATGGGCATTTCACCGGCCACAGGACAGCCGGGCGCGGTTAGTGTCATATCCACTTCCACGTTCCGGTCGTCATCCACATCGATCCTGTAAATCAGGCCTAGTTCATAAATATCGACAGGAATTTCCGGATCGTAGACCGTCTTGATGGCGCCAACCATATCGTTGGTCAGCCGCTCTATTTCCTCGGCTGATAGCGCCGATCCGGGAACGGCGGAACCCTTAGCGGTCTGAATGGTTTCAGCACAGGCATCCGGCAGTTCATGCTTGTCAGCAATATAGTCTGTTACTTTCGGATCTTCTGTCATTTCAATCTCTTACCCAAACGAGTTATGCAAAAAAGTCCTGTGCTCTGACTAGCGCCTCGGCCAATGCATCCACTTCGTCCACGGTATTGTACATGGCAAATGATGCACGACAGGTTGACGTTACTCCAAAGCGCGCAAGCAGTGGCTCCGCACAATGAGTGCCGGCGCGCACTGCAATGCCGGAGCGGTCGATAATCGTACTGATATCATGGGCATGCGCACCCTCCATCGCAAAGGAAATGATGCTGCCCTTGCCCTTCGCCGTGCCGAACATTCGTAGTGAGTTAATCTCGCCGAGCCGTTTCTGCGCATACGCCAGCACCTCGTCTTCGTGTGCCTTGATGCGATCCTGCCCGACGCTCATGACATATTCGAGCGCAGCTCCAAGACCTATGGCCTGGACAATAGCCGGTGTGCCCGCTTCAAAGCGATGCGGTGGTTTGGCATAGGTCACCGTGTCAGTGGTGACCGTACCGATCATCTCGCCACCGCCCTGGTAGGGCGGCATCGCTTCAAGATGCTCCTTTTTGGCATAGAGCACACCGATGCCGGTTGGTCCGTAAAGCTTATGACCGGTAAAGGCATAGAAATCACAGTCGAGGTCCTGCACGTCCACGGGCATGTGAACCGCACTTTGCGCCCCGTCGAACAGGACCGGAATGCCCCGCTCGCGCGCAAGCCGCACCACCTCTTTTGCCGGAACGACAGTTCCCAGCGCATTGGACATGTGCGTGACGGCAACCATCTTCGTGCGCGGTGTAAGCAGCTTCTCGAACTCGTCAATCAGGAACTCGCCTTCGTCCGAAACAGGCGCCCATTTGATCACCGCGCCGTTGCGCTCGCGATGGAAATGCCACGGCACAATATTGGAATGGTGCTCCATGATCGTAAGGACGATCTCGTCGCCTTCGCCGATCACCATGCCGCCATAGCACTGCGCCACAAGATTGATTGCTTCAGTCGCATTGCGGGTAAAAATGATCTCGTCTACCGAGCGTGCATTGATGAACCTTCGCACGCTTTCACGTGCCTTCTCATAGTTCTCGGTCGCGGCATTTGAGAGATAATGCAGGCCTCTGTGCACGTTCGCATATTCATTCTCGTAAGCGTTTTGAATCGCATCGAGCACCACCCGAGGCTTCTGTGCCGAAGCGCCGTTGTCCAGATAGACCAGCGGCTTACCGTGAATCTCGCGCGACAGAATCGGAAAGTCAGCTCGGACAGAATCAACGTCGTAAACAGCCGGCTTCGCGCCTATCGCGGTATCAGGTGCCATTGTGTCAACCACAACTATGCTCCCTCACCGCGCAGCCAGACACTAGCCAACTCCAGGAAATTCTCACGAAGGCTTTCCTGCTCTATCTTTTCAAGCGCCTCTCCGATGAATGCAGCAATCAACAGCGCGCGCGCCTGTGGTTCAGGTATCCCGCGCGCGCGCAGATAGAACATCAACTCCTCATCCACCTGGCCGGAAGTGGAGCCATGACCGCAAACCACATCATCAGCGAATATCTCCAGCTCCGGCTTGGAATCAAATTCGGCCGTTTCCGACAGCAGAAGTGCCTGCGCCATCTGGTGACCATCTGATTTTTGCGCGTCACGGTGCACATTGACCTTGCACTGGATGATGCCACGGGCATCATCATCAAGAACAAGCTTGCAGAATTCACGGCTCTCGCATTCCGGCACCGCGTGGTCGATAACCATGGTCGTATCATTGTGCTGCGAGCCACGGCCCAATACTGCGCTGCTCACATGGGACACACTCCCCTCACCCGCAAACCGGATAAAGAGCTGATTGCGAGCCAGTGCGGCGCCGATTGAAAACTGAAACGCGCGATAGGTGACACCTGCACCAAGCCGCGTCATCCAGGTCGTGAAATGCGCACTTTGTGTAATCTCATTCTGCAACTTGATGTGATGCACTTCCGACGCGTCACCAGCGACGAGTTCAGTCACGGAATTGCGCTGTACCGGCGTATCGGAATTCGAAACGTAACTTTCAAACAACGTTGCCTTTGCGCCATCCCCAATGGAAACGAGGTTCCTGGTGGCGAGACTGGCCGGGTCTTTTGCGGCGGCCACGTGAACCAGATGCAAAGGCTTGTCCAGAACGGCACCATCGGCAACACGCACTATGACACCGCCGGACATCAGCGCCGTGTTAAGGGCCACCACCGTGTCGCTTTCCTCGCGATTGACCTGCCCCAGCGTTTCGCGCAACCAATCGGTCGGAGCAGCTAGCGCGTCAGACATGGATTGAATCTCAACCTTGCTGTCGAGCCCTGATACATCTGAAAGCTCGGGACGGTAGTGACCGTTGACAATGACCAACCGGTGGCAGTCAAAATCCGCCAGTCCTTTTCCAAGTGCAGTATC
>DEIT01000158.1:17776-18009 GCA_002352635.1 Hyphomicrobiaceae bacterium UBA2767
GTTTCCCATGCCGCCTCGCGCAAGGTCTTCACCCATGGCACATCGGCGCCAGGCAAAACAGGCACTGAGGCCTTGAGTTGGTCGGCGAAACCCTGCTCCGCCTTGGTCTTGAGTATTTCCACAGCCATCGTCCTCAATCCGGTCCGTTATGCCGCTGCTTCGTCGAATTCGGCGTAACCGGATTCCTCCAGCTCAAGCGCCAGCTCCTTGCCACCCGATCGGACAATTCTGCC
>DEIT01000158.1:18185-21949 GCA_002352635.1 Hyphomicrobiaceae bacterium UBA2767
TTGTCGTCGGCAATACCGAGTTCTTTCGCTTTTTCCTTCACGATGCGCATGAAGTCCGGCGTCGACAGCTCGTCTTCGCCGCGCGCCTTGCGTACCGCATTCATTGCCGTGCGCAGAAAGGTCATTGTAGCAACACCGGGGATTTCGATCGGATACTGAAATGCAAGGAAGACGCCTGCCGCAGCCCGCTCGTCCGGGTCCATTTCGGTGATGTCTTCACCATTCCAGAGTATCGACCCTTCGGTGATCTCATAGTCGTCCTTACCCGCCAGAACATAGGCGAGCGTGGATTTGCCCGAGCCGTTCGGTCCCATGATGGCGTGCACTTCGCCCTTGGGCAGAATGAGATCGATACCATTGAGAATTTCCGCGTCGTCTTCGGCAATCTTTACGTGGAGGTTCTTGATTTCAAGCATTTGTCTTCTTGTTCCGCTTACTATTGATGTCAGTTCGGGACCGGTTGCCCCGCATCTAATCTTCAATTTCTATTTTCGTTTTCCGCCATGTTCGCCAGGCTTCAAAACCCATTGTTGCGGCGGCCAGCGCAAATATGATCCATCCCATCGGAATACTGAATGTCGGACTCTTGAGCCCTGTTATTTCCGCGCCCGCGATCGCCACAAAGAACAATGCCCCAATGGCCTGGATCCACATTTTTGCGTTTAAACTCATCTGCCTAACCGACACTACCCTCCAATGAGATACCGATCAGACGCTGCGTTTCCGCCATGAATTCCATCGGCAGTTTCTGGATCACGTCGCGGACAAAACCGTTGACGATGAGCGCTACAGCTTCTTCCTCGTTCATTCCGCGGGCCTGGCAGTAAAACAGCTGATCCTCGGAAATCTTCGAGGTGGTCGCCTCATGCTCAAAGGTAGCCGACGAGTTCTTTGCCTCGATATAGGGGATCGTGTGTGCGCCACACTTGTTCCCGATCAGCAATGAGTCACACGCAGTAAAGTTGCGCGCGCCGGTCGCCTTGCGATGCGCCGAGACGAGCCCCCTGTAGGTGTTGTCGGAATGGCCTGCGGCTATGCCCTTGGATATAATCCGGCTCGTCGTGTTCTTGCCCAGATGGATCATCTTGGTGCCTGAGTCCACCTGCTGGTATCCGTTGGAAATCGCGATCGAATAAAACTCACCCACGGAGTTATCGCCACGCAGGATACAGCTGGGATACTTCCAGGTGATCGCCGAACCAGTCTCAACCTGGGTCCAGGAAATCTTGGAGTTCTTGCCACGGCAGTCACCGCGCTTGGTGACGAAATTGTAGACGCCGCCCTTACCTTCCTTATCGCCGGGATACCAGTTCTGCACAGTTGAATATTTGATCTCCGCGTCATCAAGGGCGACAAGCTCAACAACCGCTGCGTGCAGCTGGTTCTCGTCGCGCATGGGTGCTGTGCAGCCTTCCAGGTAGCTGACATAAGAACCCTTATCCGCAATGATCAGAGTGCGTTCGAACTGGCCGGTCTGCTTCTCATTGATACGGAAGTAGGTCGAAAGTTCCATAGGGCAGCGGACACCTTCGGGGATGTAGACGAAGCTGCCGTCGGAGAATACAGCCGAATTGAGCGTCGCATAGAAATTGTCCGAAGTCGGCACCACCGTGCCCAGGTATTTCTTCACCAGATCCGGGTGCTCGCGCACAGCCTCAGACATAGAACAGAAAATGACGCCCGCCTTTGCAAGCTCTTCTTTGAATGTGGTCACGACCGACACGGAGTCGAACACCGCGTCTATTGCGACCTTGCCGGAGCCGTATTCGCTTCCTGCCTCATCATCAAGCTGGCTCGGCTCACCCTGCTTGCGCACACCGGCCAGAAGCTCCTGCTCCTTGAGCGGAATACCGAGCTTGGCATAGGTCTCGAGAAGCTCCGGGTCGACCTCGTCCAGGCTCTTTGGTCCTTCTGTGGATTTTGGCGCTGCATAGTAGTAGAGGTCCTGAAAGTCGATCTTGGGATAATGCACGCGCGACCAGGTCGGCTCGTCCAAGGTGAGCCAGCGCTTGAAGGCCTCCAGCCTCCATTCAAGCATCCATGCCGGCTCATCCTTTTTAGCGGAAATGAAACGGACGATATCCTCGTTCAGCCCCTTCGGGGCCTTGACCGTCTCGATATCGGTTTCAAAGCCGTATTTGTATTTGTCGACGTCGATCTCGCGAACGTGTTCGACTGTTTCTTGTACCGCTGGCATTTTTTATCTCCGGTGGACTTCAAGTGTCCGGTCTTATTGAATTTCGATCCTTCGCAACCGCTCTTATGCCGCGTTACGCTGCTGTAAAAAATTCTCGTGAAGTGTTCCCCATGCGGTGAGGAACGCTTCGATGTCTTCCTGTCGCGTCTGACAACCAAGGCTTACGCGGATGGCACAGCGTGCCGCTTCCGGATCGGCCTGCATGGCGAGAAGAACATGCGACTGCTCAACCTTTCCTGACGAGCATGATGAGCCCGCGCTTACGGCAAAACCCGAAAGGTCCAGCCCGATTACCGTGGTGTCCGACTTCATACCGGGCACCGCAAAGTTGGATGTATTCGGCAACCGCTCCACGTTCTTGGAGAAGAACACAGCGCTTGGCGATCGCCTTGCAATCTCCGCCTCGAGATGATCACGCAGACCAGCAAGCTCAGCCATCTTCTTCAGCTCTTTCGCCGCACATTCAGCTGCCGCACCAAAACCGACGATACCGACCACGTTTTCTGTGCCCGAACGCGCACGCAGCTCCTGGCCGCCACCAACGATCAGAGGCGATGGCAGGTTTGCCATCCCATCACCCAGAATGAGTGCACCAACCCCATGCGGGCCCCCAATCTTGTGGGCCGAGAGTGATGCGAAATGCGCACCAAGCGAATTGATATCGACAGGAACCTTGCCCGCTGCCTGCACGGCATCACAGTGAAGAATACCGCCATGTTTGCGCACAAGTGCTGCAACTTCTGCCACCGGTTGCAGAGCACCGGTCTCGTTATTGGCACGCATGAGCGAAACCATGAAAGAGCCCGCGCCATTCCGCTCTGTATGTCTCTCGATCTCTCGCTTGAGCGCTTGCGTATCGATGACACCGTCTTGTGTCGCGCCAATCATGCGAACTGAGTCGAGCTGGAAGCGTCCCGCAGCAAGCACCGACGGGTGTTCCACTTCTGAAAGGAAACAAACCACCCTATCGGACGCATCGCGGTCAACATTCTGCGGAGCGAGTGCCGTTACATTTGCCTCGGTTCCACCGCTCGTAAATATGACCTGTTTGGGTTCAGCACCCAGGAGTGCGGCAACCTTTTCGCGCGCCTGTTCTACCGCCGCGCGCATCCGGCGGCCCTCTTCGTGTACCGAAGATGGATTACCATGCATTGCCAGCGCATCCGCCATGGCCTCACGGGCCTCGGCCCTGGTTGGCGCGGTGGCGTTGTAGTCAAGATAAATGCGCCCGCTCATCGATCTGTCACCACGTTTTGCGGCCTCCCGTCGCTCAGGCCAGCGGATGGCTCTGATCTGACCTGCCTGGTCAATTCCTTGGCCGTGGCGTTGTCGATGACATCACCGAGCGTTACGCCGCCTAAAAACACAACAATATGGTCCCCAAGCGCCCGCCACAGATCATGGGTGAGGCAACGGCTGTCACCGACGCAACCACCGACCTCCTGCACATGACAGCGGGTCATCTTCACCGGTTCCTCAACCGCCTCCATGATTGCTGAAATGGTGATTTCGTGCGCACTGCTTGAGAGCTGATAGCCACCGCCTGGTCCGCGCGTGCTCTCAACGA
>DEIT01000158.1:21993-36989 GCA_002352635.1 Hyphomicrobiaceae bacterium UBA2767
GGATATGGCGGACAGCGGAACCGCGTTTCCTTCGGAATGCCGCGCCAGATCGGCCATCGCCATGACCGCATATCGGCCTTTTGAACTCAGTTGCATGACCCTACTGAACGCGTACCGTCCACCCTGTCACTCTGACCCCTTGCATCGGCCCCCCATATTTGTGCTATGAAGCGCCGGCGCTGGCGGAAACCAGCGGCTCTGAATCTGTAGTTTTGAACAATTCTAATTCTAATGTGGTGTATAATAATCCTGAGTACTGGAGTCAAGTATTCTCCGGCAAAAAGGACAATCGGAACGCGATCAAAAGATTGTTCGCATCCGCATCACCTGATCCGGTAACGGCGGTTACAGCCGTTTGGCCAAGCGTAAAGTCATCGGGGTTCCATGCCAGAAGTCATCATTAGCGGACCAGCGGGACGAATTGAGGCCCGCTACCATCACGTGCCTGCATCCGACGCGCCCGTCGCCATCATCCTGCACCCTCACCCGCAGTTCGGCGGGACCATGAACAATCAGATCGTCTATCAGCTCTATTACACCTTCGTACGGCGGAATTTCTCGGTTCTGAGGTTCAATTTCCGCGGCGTGGGACGCAGCCAGGGTCTCTTCGACAATGGGCCAGGCGAATTGTCGGACGCGGCTACCGCACTCGACTGGATGCAGGGTTACAACCCTGATTCAAAATTCTGCTGGATCGCCGGTGTATCATTCGGTTCGTGGATATCCATGCAGCTTCTAATGCGCCGCCCTGAAATCGAAGGATTCATCTCCGTCGCACCACCAGCCAATCTCTACGACTTCAGCTTCCTTGCCCCCTGTCCGTCATCGGGCCTGATGATCAACGGCGCTGAGGACAGGGTGGTATCAACCGAAGCGGTTGCGGGCCTGGTTGAACGCCTTAAGACGCAAAAGGGCGTTATCATCGATCACGAGGTGGTTCCAAAAGCCAACCATTTCTTCGAGAATGAAGTTGAGGAGCTCATGACTTATGTCGATGGCTATCTCGACAAACGGTTATCCGGGCGCGAAGAATCTGCGGCCTAAGAACCACCAAACGCATCGAACTCTGGTTGGGCCCCAACAGTTCGGACTCATCAGCAGCATTTGACCAGAGTTAGGCCATCCTGCACGCCGAGATTTCTCAACGCTATCCCGTACAAGAGCACCCAAACCAGCTCCATGGAGACACCGTTGATGAAGCCGATGGTGCGCAATGTCTTGCCCACAACCCTTCTCGCGGCTATCTCTGCAATTGGGCGCCAAATCTGACACATGGCCCAAAGACTGGAAGCACCAATTCGATGCATTTCAAACCTGCCACGGGCTGCCGGCCATGACTGCATACAAATCAGATTTTCTCAAAACCCTCGCTGAACGCGGCTACATCCATCAATGCACCGATGAGGCAGCGCTGGACGATGCTGCCGCGAAGGGCCCCCTGTGCGCCTATATCGGCTTTGACTGCACCGCACCGAGCCTGCATGTGGGAAGCCTGCTTGGCATCATGATGCTGCGCAAGCTCCAGCAGACGGGCCACAAGCCCATCGTGCTGATGGGCGGGGGCACGACCAGGGTCGGCGACCCTTCAGGCAAGGACGAATCTCGGCAGGTGCTGACCGACGATGACATTGCCGCTAACATGGACGGCATCCGTGATGTGTTCAGCAAGTTTCTGACTTTCGGCGATGGTCCGACCGACGCGCTGATGGTCAATAACGCGGACTGGCTGGATGAGCTCAACTATATTGACTTCCTTCGCGATTACGGGCGCCATTTTACGATCAATCGGATGTTGAGCTTTGATTCGGTCAAGCTTCGGCTCGAGCGCGAACAACCTCTTACGTTCCTCGAATTCAACTATATGATCCTGCAGGCTTACGATTTCCTCGAACTTCACAGACGCCATGAATGCAGGCTGCAGATGGGCGGTTCTGACCAGTGGGGCAATATCATCAACGGGATTGAGCTCGCCCGGCGCGTCGATGGAGCCGAGCTCTACGGACTGACCACCGCACTGCTCGCCACCTCCTCGGGTGCGAAGATGGGCAAGACGGCCGCTGGGGCGGTTTGGCTCAACACGGACATGCTCTCGCCATACGACTATTGGCAATACTGGCGAAATACCGAGGATGGCGATGTTGGGCGCTTCCTCAGACTGTTCACAGAACTGCCACTTGATGAAATCTCGAAGCTCGAAGCGCTGGAAGGCGCAGAGTTGAATGACGCAAAAAAGACACTGGCATCAGCAGCGACCCGGCTTGCACATGGTGAGAAGGCTGCGCAGGAGGCCGCTGAAACCGCGCGTCAAACGTTCGAGCAGGGTGCCCATGCGACCGGATTGCCGACCGTCAACATTGAGCAGCACAGGCTGAATGAAGGTATCGGCATCTTGACCCTCATTGTTGAGGCAGGTCTTGCAGCATCCAATGGCGAAGCGCGTCGCGCCATATCCAACAATGCCATCGCAATTAACGATGCGCGTGTTTCCGATCCGAGACATGAAATCGGTGAGTCCGACATCACCAAGGATGGCGCCATCAAGGTGTCATTCGGCAAGAAGCGGCACGTTCTCATCCGTCCAGCGTAAGCCTGCCTCAGGCTTCTCCTGCCAGTGCACCCCCTGTCAATTTGATGAACCGAAGCGGTCTATGTCAAAGGGACTAATCGAAGGCTGGTGTGTGCTGGCGGACGGCGGTGGAAGATTCGTCGTACCTTTTCCGGAGAACTCGAAGATTTGGCGGAAAATTCCAGGTGCCACCATCGACATCGGATTGACCCGTACGCGCGGATCGGCTGCGGGACCCTTTACGGCATAGGTGATGCCCAAAACACCCTCGCCCCGCCGTCCGACAAGCAGGTTTCCGACGATGGGAATTGAACCGAACGCTGAGTTAAGCCCATAGAGCGGGATATAGGTCCCACCGAGATCCACAACTTTGGATTTGAAGTCCACAGTACCGCGCAGAGTCGCACCGAGCTGCGGACCATTTATGTATGAGTCGTGTAGAACGAACTGCCCGCTGCCCACTGAAAATGGCACCTCGAGCTGGTCGAACGGGATGCGATTGCGCCGGGCAACCCTTCCACCCCTCCTTTGAGGAGTAAATGTAACCGCCGGATCGTCACTGGCGTTTGAAATCACTTCCGATACCACCCTGTCACCGAGGATGGAAAAATCCTTAGCCCACAAGGTACCGCTCTTCTCGGCCAACCCCTGCACATCAAGTGCTACTTTGAGGGACGCCTGTCCGCCCTCCATTCGTGGGTAAAAACCGATCAGGCGGAATGCGGCGCCAGCGTCTTCGCTCTCGGCCAGAATAACCCGGTCGTTCCGCCCGCCATCCGTCAATTGGACCGCGATTGCCGACTTACCGTTCAGTCGTCCACGCGTTTCGAGTTTTACCAAACGTCCGTTACGTTTCGCCATATCGATAGTTACATCTTTGGCATTTGTGTCGAAAAAACCGATGATCGTGCTGATCCGGGCCTTGAGGTCGAGACCATATGTACTCACCTGGTTGGTTGTGGGGTCCTCCGACAATTGGCCGGAGCTGAACAGCGAGCGAAAGAACTGACGCCCGTCATATGCTGGACCGTTCGCCTGAACCTGCCAGACATTCTCTTCGGTCAGCTTCCCTTTCACTTCCAGATGAGTAATGACGTTGAATGAAAAATCAGGAAAAAAGAATGCATTCGGTTTCTCATCGGCGCCCAGAGATATCCAGCCGTCGATGGCAACATCGTCCCCGACAACCCGGAAATTCTGGAGTTCTGTATTTCCTTCAACGCCTTTGCCCAAATCGAAACTCAGAGCCGCGGACTTCCCGCGCGGCTTGCTCCACCCCACGTTGGCAAGGATCAGTTCGGCATTGGCGAGGTCCGCTTGTACATTGACCTTCTTCGGTTTCCCCGGAACGGAGGGAGCCTGCTCAATTGATACAACAATTGGCACAGGCCCGCGTAGCATGTGATTGATATCTAGACCAAATTTCGCACGCCCCTGTTCGTCAAGCACGGCACTAAGGCGCAACTCCGGTTGCTTTTCAGGTGGCGCATCGAATATCCGCTGCCAGGTCAGAACCGCGGGAACGCCATTCACCAATACATCGCCCCTTGCCTCTATCGCCTTTTCAGACACGCTGAAACTGATCGTCCCCTTGTCCACCCTCTTGCCACCGAATGCCTTTTCGGCAACCCCGTCCTTAATGGCTGCCTTCCCCTGGAGGGTGATATGTTCGAATTCCAGATCCTTGATCAGCGGCATTTGCAACTTGAAACTGCCCAGAGCCTTCCCGCTGATGTCGTCCGGCTTCAAGCCGGCTTCACGGATGTAGCCCAGTGGTTCGTGATCCAGAAGTTCGAGGACCGCCTGTGTCGGCCCATTGGTTTTAAATTCAATCTGGCCAGTCTGAGGATCAGGCCGCAAATCCGCTATCGTAAAGCGTCCCGCACCAAGCGAGACCTTTCGCCCTGTCGGCAAAATGACCCATCCGTCAGGAACATCCATGGCCATTCGCCTGCCCCTGATCCGCAGCGTTGCATCGCTCGTTTGGACAGGCGGCATGCCGGGGATGTAGTGAATCTCAAGTCCGGTCGCTGCAAGGTCGAGCAAAACCGCCGACTCCAGAATGTCACCACCCTGCTCGATCTTGGCCAGCTCTCCGGCGTTCAAGTCAACTTCAAACGATCCGCCTGAGATATGACCCGCCGTAACCCGCTCGCCAACCCATTCCCTTGCACCACCGGCGAGGAATTTCGGCCAAATCTGCTTGAGGGAAACCAGCGGCATCGCACCAATATTTCCCGCTAGTTTGATCTCCGGCGAACCTGGTGCATCAAGCACGGTACCAGCGAATTCAATTGAACCGTCTTCGAGCTGAAGAACGAATTTCTGGAGTGTGGTGCGTCCGGCTCTCTCATCATAGGTTCCACTGGCACGCCATTGTTTCACATTTGCCAGGCCGACTCCGAATTCACTCGCCGCAAGAACAGCGTCGTCAGCCTTCAAATCGAAAGCCCAGACGGGCGTTCCACTTGCGTCCGAAACCATCTTGATGATGCCGGAAACAGTTGCGTGACTGCGGCCCCATGAAAGCTTTGAGGGGAATATCTCTATGCGATTTTTTTTAGCCTCATAACGCACCCGCAGTTGTCCTTCGTCGATCGACATCGGACGCTTGCGGTCCCACGGCATGACGATGTGACCTGCGGCAACGTTGAGTTTGGCCTCTGCGCTCAGCAATTCACCCGATGAGGAAAGGTCGACACTGGTTTCCGCAGAAATTGGAAGATCGAGCGCCTGAAGCACCGCAAGACCCGGAAAATTGGCTGCAATGCCTGATGGGACCAGGTCCTCGATCAGGGCCGTGAAGGTCAGGCGCTGTTTCTTGGATGACTGTTCGGTGCGAAAATTGAACTTCCAAGGCCCATTCGCGGAGGAAATCGCGCCTTGTCCGAGTATGATGCTTTGCTTCTTGCCGTGATCAAGATCAATGGAAAAATCGGGCACCTGCCAAAAGCTCTGCGCTCCGAGGCGATCGAAGATCACGGTGGCGTCGCGCACCCCGAAACGCGTGAGAAACGAGCTCGTCGTATTGCGTTTGCGCGCCTGGTCGAATGCCGCGGTGACAGTGCGGGTAACATTGATATCCTTGGAAGTACCGATAATGGCCATACCGGGCTGAACGGCTTCCCGACCTCCGGCAGCGTCCACACGGGGGCCCTTTGACGACCCAGGCTCACCTGCGCCAACAGGCGAGTTCTGAGCTTCATTTCCCTCAGGCGCTCCCGAGAAAGTGAGCGACAATCCGCCCTCATCGGTATGAAACAGCAGCAGCCGGGGCCCGATGAAATCAACACTGCCCGGAGCGATACGACCGGACAAAAGCGCCCGACCACTCAATCCAATGGCGGCAAGCGGCGCTTGAGCAACAACCGCCCCCTGATTGTCAATAAGACGTATGTTGCGAAGCCGGAAATTGACGCCAGGTCCGGTCTTGTCTCGCTGAATGATTGCGTCGTCGATCTTGACCTCGAGATCGACGATCTCTCGGTTGATCGCTTCTTCCATCACCGGAACAAGAGACGAAAGCGACATCGGTCCCTGATTGAGCCGACCATACGCCAGCGCGAGCACCACGGAGCCAACGACAAACAGGCCGGCGAAGATTTCGAGCGTCAGGACAAGTGAACGCCGGGAGAGATGCCCGAGACCTATCTGTATCGGTTCGGGAATCTGGCGGACGAGCGCGCGCCCTCTCCGGGTTTGAAGCTCAACGAGAGCTCTTCCCTTCTTGGTCAGTTTGATAAGATCACGCGCCATATTCCGTTAGATCCGGGAACGTCAGGTTGATCACGGCGCGGCCGTGCCACTGCCCCCACCATGACCGCAAAGCCCTTTATTTCGTGCAGACAGAATTGCGCCGTCCAGACTGCGAGGGAGCGTCTCGCTTGCCGCTCCAATTCACACGTTCCGGTGCCACACGAAATTGAACTTTACGACCCGTCCCCGCACTCCTATTAAATCAAAAAATATCAACGGCAATGGCAGGTCAGAAGCACTCTCCCGCCTAACGCCAAATATCGACCAAAGGAAGGCGAATTTCGCATGCTTGATGAAGGAGATACAGCCCCCGATTTCGAATTGGAGAACGACGGCGGAAATACAGTGCGCCTGAGTGATCTGAAAGGCAGCCCGGTGATTGTCTATTTCTATCCAAAAGATGACACCAGCGGGTGCACGAAAGAAGCGATCGCATTTACCGAGCTGGGGCCAGAATTTGCCAAGCTAGGTGCGCAAATTATCGGTATTTCGCCCGATTCGGTCGAAAGCCATCAGAAATTCAAGGCCAAATACAAGCTGGGCGTGCAGCTTGCCGCTGATATTGAGAAAGCGGCAGCACAGGCCTATGGGGTCTGGGTCAGCAAGAGCATGTATGGCCGCAAGTATATGGGCGTGGAGCGTTCAACCTTCCTGGTGGGTGCGGATGGAAAGCTGGTCAAGGTATGGCGAAAGGTCAAAGTTCCAGGTCATGCAGAGAATGTTCTGAAAGAAATACAAGAGCTTGTTACCGCATCATAACCAAGGACATTAGGTCCTGAGCGCGAGGCGATCATTTCCCAGAAACCCCATGACAATGGGTGATCAACTGGCTATTCTCACGTTGAGCGGCCAGGGGCCGGTTGGGGATCATATACCAGGCGCCGGAAGTATTGGTATTTGCGTTACAGCAGGTGCGGGCCAATCGGTCTGAGCGTTATGCGTGCGCAAGTGTACAGAACCGGCTTTGCGAGAGGCAAAAGAGCCCTATGCCGCTGGTTGGAGGACGAGATTGATGTTCACCAGAAAACCGGATCGTGGAGCAGACAAGCCTGAGCCTGCGGCGACGGCTGAAGCAGACAAGACCGTCGATGAAACATCGTCTGAGTCGGTTGCGGCGTCTGCGCCAGTCAGGCTCTCCACCCCTCTTAAGGGGTCAAGTCAGATGGTACCGTCAATCATCGGTGAAGACCTTACCGTTGAGGGCAATGTCATCTCAAAGGGCGAAGTGCAACTTGAAGGCGAAATCAAGGGAGATGTGCGCTGCGCATCGCTCGTGGTTGGCGACAAGGCACTGGTTGAAGGTAATGTCGGAGCAGACGACGTTATTGTGCGAGGGCGCGTGGTCGGCTCAGTCCGCGGTCATCGTGTGACACTTCAGTCAAATTCGCATGTTGAAGGCGACGTGTTCCACCAATCGCTTGCAATTGAACAAGGTGCTTATTTTGAGGGGAAATCGCGCCGCTCCGAAGATCCGCTGGCTGACGCGAAACTGGGTGAAAAGATCAAATCCGGTTCGGACCTTGGCAACAAAAGTGGGTCTTCATCCAGCAGTGGGTTCGACAGCGGCGGAGACGACAATAAATCGTCCAGTTCGACGCGAGCTGCCGAGTAACAACGACAAAATCTGTTCACAAAGTTGATCGTTCGAGATCCAGGTGGCGCTGGAACCCGATTGCATCGTGCATCGCCACCTTACTCCAGATCCTTGACACCTCCCCCGCTTTCGCCATGGACCCTCTGGGCGAGAGCCGCCTCGACAAAGGCATCGATGTCGCCATCAAGCACGGCACTGGGATTGGAGCTTTCCACACCGGTCCGCAAGTCCTTCACCATCTGGTAGGGCTGCAGCACATAGGAGCGAATCTGGTGACCCCATCCGATTTCAGTTTTCGCGGCCTCTTTGGCCTGGGCTTCCTCTTCACGACGCTGAAGCTCCGCCTCGTATAACCGCGCTCGCAGCATGTCCCAGGCGGTAGCACGGTTCTTGTGCTGAGAACGCTGATTCTGACACTGGACGACGATACCGGTGGGAAGATGTGTGATACGCACAGCACTGTCGGTCGTGTTGACGTGCTGTCCGCCAGCACCACTTGCGCGATATGTGTCGATACGCACGTCCTTCTCTTCGACTTCAATATCGATCGATTCGTCGATGACCGGAAATACCCAGACGGATGCAAAGCTCGTATGTCTTCGGGCGTTGGAGTCGAATGGCGATATGCGCACAAGCCGATGGACACCCGATTCTGTTTTTGCCCAGCCATAGGCATTTCGCCCTTCAATAAGCAGCGTTGCGGACTTGATACCTGCTTCTTCTCCTGGGCTGGAACCGATCAATGACGGTTTGTATCCACGTGACTCCGCCCATCGCATATACATGCGCATAAGCATTTGCGCCCAGTCCTGGCTTTCGGTACCTCCGGCACCCGCATGGACTTCGAGATAGCAGTCATTTGCGTCAGCTTCGCCTGACAGGAGTGTTTCAACTTCCCGCTTCTGGGCAACTTTGTGGAGCTTCTCAAGCGCCTTTTCAGCCTCCGCGACAACCTCAGAGTCTTCTTCCAGCTCACCAAGTTCAATCAGTTGCACATTGTCATCCAGTTCCTGCTCAAGCTGCTCGAAACTGGTTAGAGCCCCCTCAAGCCCTTGGCGCAGGCGCATCATCTTCTGCGCCTCTTCAGGATGATCCCAAAAGTCCGGCGCTTCCGCCTTTTGGTTCAATTCTTTAAGCTGATTGCGTGCCTGATCCGGGTCAAAGATGCCTCCTTAGCAGGTCAAGCGACTGCTTGATTTCATCAACAATTGTTTGCGTCTCAGCACGCATGGTCGCGTCTCCATGTCTTGTGGTCGTATCCGTTAGACCGTAGTCCCGCGGACATGCCGGCATTCTCAGTACAGGCTGATGCTATCAGAATGACGAGGCGGATTAGTAGAGCCCGCCAGGCGAAGGCCGGGTGAACCAACCTCCTCCTCCCGGCGCCTGGGGCCGCGGCGCCGGAGCACGAACGAATCGCGGCGGCTCCGTGCCAGGCTTGAAGGCTTCCAGAATGGCCTTCGGATCGCTTCCCCGGGAGCGGAAACCGGTTGACCGGTTGATCTGAATAAGCTGAAGACCAGGTGGAATACGGAATGGAATAGCTGGTTCGTTCTTGGTGGCCGCAATCATGAAGTCGCGGAAGACAGGCGAGGCAACGCCACCGCCGGTCGCATCCCTGCCCATCCGTCTCGGCTTATCGAACCCGATGAACACACCAACTGCCAGATCAGGCGCGAAGCCTACGAACCAGGCGTCCTTGTAGTCGTTGGTCGTGCCGGTCTTGCCTGCCATCGGTTTGCCAACCGCCTTGACCCGCGTCGCAGTGCCCCGCTGAACCACACCCTCAAGCATCGACGTGACCTGGTAGGCAGTGTGCGGGTCAACGATATGCTTTCGGTCATCAGTCAGAACCGGTTCTTCCTGACCGTCCCAGTTGCGTGTCCGGCAATCATGGCAGTCCCGCGTATCGTGGCGCCAGATCGTCCGTCCGTAGCGATCCTGGATCCGGTCAATCAGCGTTGCTGTTACTTTCTTTCCGCCATTGGCGAATATCGAATAGGCGGCAACCATCTTCATCAGTGTCGTTTCACCAGCGCCAAGCGCCATTGGCAACACTGGCAGCAGATCGTCATACACACCAAATCGGCGCGCATATTCAGCAACAAGCGGCATGCCCAGATCATTTGCCAAACGCACGGTCATCAGGTTGCGCGACCTCTCAATGCCAAGTCGCAAGGTCGAGGGACCATAGAATTTCTTCGAGTAGTTCTCCGGGCACCATCTTGGCCGACCAACTGCTGCCGGCAGGCAGAACGGGGCGTCAAGCACCACGCTCGCCGGCGTATAGCCGTTGTCGAGCGCTGCGGCATAGACGATAGGTTTGAAAGAGGAACCTGGTTGGCGCAGCGCCTGTGTCGCCCGGTCAAATTCGCTCGAATAGAAACTGAAACCACCCGCGATCGCGAGCACACGGCCTGTGTGCGGGTCCATGGCAACAAGCGCGCCTTCGACTGCAGGGATCTGCATCAGCTGCCACTGACCCTCAACAACGTTGCCTTCCTTGTCACTCGCAGGAGCGACGTAAACCACGTCGCCGACGTTCAAAGCTGCGCTCGCAGTTTTCGGGCGGGCCCTCATCCGACCGCGCGAATCCAGTGGCCGCATCCATTTCAGATTGGCATAGGAAACGATTCCGCCTTCGCGTTTCTTCTCAAGCTTTCCTGACGCCAGTCGATTCGGCCGAAGGCCAACCGTCAGCTGATCCTTCTCGGCTTTGAGCACGACGGACATGCGCCAATCACCGATGTCGCCCGGCACCTTGATTTTACCCAGCGTTACACCCCAGTCGCCGGCCGGATCGATCTTCTGTACCGGACCGCGCCACCCGTGACGCCTGTCATAAGCCACAAGCCCCTTCACAAGCGCCTTGCGGGCTTCACGTTGCAACCTCGGATCAAGCGTGGCTCGCACAGAAAGACCGCCGCCATAGAGCTTGTCCCTGCCATAGGTGTTCTCAAGCTCGCGTCGAATCTCTTCGGCGAAAAACTCCGCAGCGAAAATATGCGCCCCTAACGGGCGAGGGTTGACGTTCAGCGGCTGGGCTTTTGAAGCCTCGGCCTCTTCTTTGGTGACAAATCCGTTCTCGACCATGCGGTCGATAACCCAATTGCGTCGCGAAAGCGCGCGTTCGGTATGGCGGAACGGATGATAATTGTTGGGCGCCTTCGGCAGTGAAGCAAGATAGGCAACGTCTGAGAGGTTCAGCTCGTTTAATGCCTTGCCCCAATAGTTGAGCCCGGCGGCGGCGACCCCGTAGGACTTCAGGCCCAAGAAAATCTCGTTCAGGTAAAGCTCGAGAATCTGCTCCTTGGTGAATGCGCGCTCGATGCGAATCGCCAGGATGGCTTCCTTGATCTTGCGTTCGAACGTCACATCGCTTGAAAGCAGAAAGTTCTTGGCAACTTGCTGGGTAATTGTCGACGCGCCAACCAGTCGCCGGCCGCTTTTCAGGTTGTTGAGGTTCGTAACAGCGGCCCGGGCGATGCCCTGGAAATCAATGCCGCCATGCTGGTAAAAATTCTTATCCTCCGCTGCCAGAAAGGCCTGGATCAGTTTCGCAGGCATGGCGTTGATCGGAACATAGATTCGTCGTTCCGTTGCGTATTCCGCGATCAGACTGCCATCGCTGGCATGCACGCGCGTCATCACCGGAGGTTCATACTTTGCAAGTACTTCGTAGTCCGGCAAATCCTTTGAAACGTGCCAAAGCAGGAACGCAACTCCGGCGGAGGCCGCGACAAACAGAATCATACCGACTGCAAACAGATAGCCGAGCAAACGAAGAATGGGGTTTCGGCGGCGCCGACGGCGCTTCTCTTCAGGCGGCTTTACAGGGGCGGTGATATCCATGGGTATCCGTGTCGCTTGCTGTCTTTGAGACCCGGCTCCAAGCCATTTGGTCTGCGTTCAAGTCATTTCCTATTGTGCCAATTCGCCGAAGGCAAGCCTAGTGAGGAATATGGCGATAAATCGTTTGTGCATTAACAATTCGCCAGATGCTCCACTGTAAAAGAGATAGCTGCCGTTTGCCTGCAGAAACAATCTGCTAGAAAGGCTTTCGCGCCAGTTGGCGGGAAAAATATGTATCCACTGCTTTTGCCACAGCCTCCGCCACTTTATTGCGCCAGGCTGAAGATTGCAGCCTTTTGGCGTCAACTGAATTGGTTACATATCCCAACTCCAGCAAGACGGAAGGCACATCAGGTGCCTTGAGCACACGAAAGCCGGCAAACCGTCGCGCCTTTTTTCTGACGCTGGTTTTGCCGGCAAGCCCAGTAAGCAGCGTATCAGCAAAACTGATCGACAGGTTCTTCGTCTCCCGCTGGGCCAAGTCAATTAAAATATTGGTCACGTCGTTTGACTCAGACGGCAATTCCACACCGGCTATGATGTCTGAGCGGTTCTCCTTTGCAGCGAGCGCTTTTGCTTCCTCGTCGGACGCATCTTCCGAAAGCGTGTAGACTGCTGCACCCGTCACTTTTCTTGCATTCCGTCCAGGCAACGCGTCGGCATGTACGGAAATAAACAGATCAGCACCTTTATGCCGGCCGATTTCAACGCGTTTGCGCAGGGGAATATAACCGTCCTGAGTGCGCGTCATAACGACCTGGTAGCGCCCTGACGCCTTGAGTTTGGTTTGAAGCGTCTTCGAAAAGGCCAGCACGATATCCTTCTCTTTGAGACCGGATCTCGAGATCGCACCTGGATCGATCCCGCCGTGACCAGGGTCAATCACGATAACTCGTTTGGCGTTGGCCGACTTTCGGCGCTTGGGTGCGTGGACTGCCGGCGAGCCCGAGCCGCCATTGCGTGGCCTGGCGGATGCAGCCTGCCTCGTACGGGCAGCCTGTTTTGAAAGGAATATCTTTCGATCGGTCTTGACGAGTTCAACCACCAGTCTGGGCGGATTGCCATTACTGGCCGGCCATATCGAGGCCTTGTCGACCAGCACAGGCTCTTTGACATCCAGGATAATTCTCACACCGTGTGGTTCGACACGGCCGTAGCGGTACCCTTTGACGAGCCCCCTACCCTTACTTCCGCGTCCGGAGGGGAAATTCAATTTTACGTCGGACAGATCAATGATCACGCGGTAAGGATTGGCAAGGGTTCGAATGCCGAATTTTACCTTCTTTGAAAGCACCGTCACGAACCGCGTGCGGTTGGCATCACCACCGAGGCGAGCATCGTTGGCCACGGAACCGGCCGCAAACACCTTGGTCGCACCGGCAGGCAAAGATAGCTGGAGAACGCACGCCAGACACAGGACAATTAACGCCCTCATTCGACTTGCGGTCACACTTTCAATGGTTGCACTGGCAAACATTTGGCCCAGTCTGAATTCCGTAGAAATTCGATCCGTGGTCATCACCAACACCGCCTAATGCGGTGCCGATTCGCCGGTTTGTGTGTCATTCGCACAATGCTAGAGACGAACCGTTAATTCAATCATTCAATGTTATGAATTCGGCCAATTCCAGCATCTTGGCCCCTTGCCAAGCCGGCCAAACACCCCGTACAAGGGATTCCTGACCGGTACCGTTATGGCTGACAAAATTGACCATATGATCGGAATCGGGCATGGCCAAGGTGTCGTAGGATTGCAATTGGCCTCACGAACCGCCACATAAACGGTTATGAGGTATGTAAGTTCTAACTACATCTTGCAATTGAGAGTTTCACGCTTCTGCCCTTTTTCTACGCGATACCGAGGGAGGAAGCGCGTTTGACTACGCAGGGCACAACGGCACGCGTACCGCGCTAGAAAGCGCAAAGCCCGGCATCATTTCTAACGCCGCTTTGGCGGCACGAAACTATCCAGCCCTGGCTGGCCAAGGAATATGACAGTAACCGGCTCCAACCAACCTTCAGCACTCGTGGTCGCCCGCCAGCCCATTCCGGTCTCGGCTTTTTCCGGCGAACCGCCGAGTCACGACCCTACTCAGGGCCGCTGCGGATGGCAGCTTGGAGCCCTTGAGAACATCGCACATCGACGCAAGGCATGGGATGGGCCCGACGGCCCTCTCGTAGTGAACGTTAGCCACGTCCGTGTGCCGGAGCTTACGAATTATGAGCAGCAAAATGCTTATCGATGCTGCGCACCCCGAAGAGACGCGAGTCGTCGTGGTGCGTGGCAACAAACTCGAGGATTTTGATTACGAATCCGCCACAAGGAAACAACTAAGAGGAAATATCTATCTCGCCAAAGTAACCCGTGTTGAACCATCTCTTCAGGCAGCCTTCGTCGACTATGGCGGAAACCGTCACGGTTTTTTGGCGTTCAATGAAATCCATCCCGACTACTACCAGATCCCGATTGCGGACCGGCAGGCCCTTCTAGCGGAAGAGGCGGAAGAGGAAAGTAAGGCGCAGGCGGAAGAAGCCGCCCACGATGATGCGCAATCCTCGTCGCGCGGTTCGAAACGCAAAAAAACCGGACGAAAACCACGCTCCCGCAGCAAGGCTGCCGCCAACGAGGATACAGGCGCAGATGACTCCAATGGCAGCGATGCCGTTGCCCTCCAAGCTGCCGGGCTGAGCGAAACTGTTTCCGAAGAAACTGCCGGACCAGACGAAAATGGCGCCGATGCCGATGCGCCGGGAAACGGTAACGGCGCAAGCGTTGAGTCTGTCGGTTCGGAAGATGCGCTCGAAGAACTTCCCGTTCGCCGGACACGCCGCCGCCGAAACTACAAAATTCAGGAGGTTATCAAACGGCGCCAGATCATTCTGGTTCAGGTGGTGAAGGAAGAGCGTGGCAACAAGGGCGCTGCGCTGACCACGTACATATCTCTTGCCGGGCGCTACACCGTGTTGATGCCAAACACTGCACGCGGCGGCGGCATTTCCCGAAAAATCACCAACCCCACAGACCGCAAACGCCTACGCAAAATTGCCAGTGATCTGGAAGTGCCAGGCGGCATGGGACTCATTATTCGGACCGCCGGCGCATCGCGGACCAAAGCCGAGATCAAACGCGATTTCGAGTATCTGCTGCGCATGTGGGAAAACATTCGCGATTTGACGCTGCAGTCGACCGCCCCAACGCTCGTCTATGAGGAAGGCAACCTTATAAAG
>DEIT01000158.1:37097-42266 GCA_002352635.1 Hyphomicrobiaceae bacterium UBA2767
CCGATCTTTGTGCGTCACCAGATCGAGCGGCAACTCAGTGCGATATTCCTTCCTCATGTGACATTGCGATCCGGTGGTTACATCGTGATCAACCAAACCGAGGCGCTGGTTGCAATTGACGTGAACTCGGGCAAATCAACCCGAGAACATTCAATTGAGGATACCGCACTACGAACAAATCAGGAGGCGGCTGAGGAAATCGCCCGCCAACTGCGCCTTCGGGACCTTGCCGGCCTTATCGTAATCGACTTCATTGACATGGAAGAGCGGCGCAACAACCGTTCGGTCGAACGCCGCCTGAAAGACGCACTAAAGATAGACAGGGCACGCATTCAGGTCGGACGCATTAGCCCCTTCGGCCTGCTGGAAATGTCGCGTCAGCGCATCCGCGCGGGGCTCTTGGAAGGCAGTACCGTACACTGTGAAGTGTGCCAGGGAACGGGCATTGTTCGATCCACCGAATCGGTTTCCCTCGATATCCTGAGGACAATAGAAGACACACTTCTGAATGAAGGCGCTCGCAACCTGATCGTGACTTCAAGTTACGAGGCGGCCCTCTATATCCTGAATTACAAGCGCCCCCATTTGCGGGACGTCGAAAGCCGTTACACGATCAATGTCGCGGTCGCTGCAAACGACAAGCTGCATGGTGCAAATTTCACTGTTGAGGTGGATACATCCGTCGAGGCTGAGCGCCGCGTTGAGGCAACTGCCGTGCAAGTGGACGATACCTCTCAGTTCGATTCAAGCACCGAAGAACAGGATAGCGAGCAGAAGCGTTCGCGCCCACGACGGCGCAGGCGCGGCCGCGGTGATCGCGATGAGGCCGTGTCCGAGTTGGAGTCGACAGGCCGCGCGCAGGATGCTTCGCCTGAAGTCGCAGGATCGGAGTCCGAGGACCGCGAAGATGGCGCCAGGCGCCCGCGCCGGCGTGGACGACGTGGCGGAAGACGTTCACGCGGCGGACGGGCTCGCACAGAACAAATGGAAGTATCGGATGCAGTCGCCTCCGAGAATTCCACTGTTGAAAAGACCGAAGGCAGTGATGCGGCGACCGCTGAAGCCGTACCGGCAGCAGCAGGCATGACTGAAACCGTATCAGCGGACGTCGGTTCGGAGGAAAAACCCAAGCGCAAGCCCCGTCGCGCCAGAGCGAAGACAGACTCTAAGAAATCCGCAGAGCCTGTATCGGATGCCGATGAGCCCAAAAAGCGTTCGCCCCGCACGAGAAAGAAAACTGCGGCGAAAAACGGCGATGCGGAGACACCCGGCGTGGTACCCGCTAAGGCAGAAACGGCCGATGGCAATGGCAGCACGGACTGGAGCGAAGATGCTGCACCAGCGCCTGCAAAACCAGCTCGGAAAAAACGAGCCAAAAAAGCCGCGCCCAAGGAGACCACACCTGAGGAAACCGGTGAGACCGCTCCTGGCAAGGATAAGAAAGAAGACGGGCCGAGACGCAGCGGCTGGTGGCAGCGCAGAGCGTAATCGCCACAATGCGAATTCCGATCGGGCCGCCATCTGGGCGGCCCTTTCTTTTACAATCTGGTTTTAGACCAGTCCTGCAACCGACGTGCCGCTTCACGCATGCGTTCGGTCGTCCCGGCATAACAGAACCGCATATATTGACTTCCGCGACCCTCGTCAAAATCGACGCCCGGAGTAAGTGCCACACCGCAGTCTTCCAGAATCCTCTTGGCGAATTCTGAGCTGTCGTTGGTCATGTGGCGAACGTCTGCATAGAGATAAAACGCGCCGTCGGCTGGAAGGATGCTGGTGAACCCGGCTTTTGGAAGTTCCTCAAGAAGCAGATCCCGGTTGGCCCTATAGATTGCTTTGTTGGCCTCCAGTTCTTCATAGGCTTCGAAAGCGCCAAGTGCGGCGTATTGCGAGATTGCCGGTGCACAGATGAAGAGGTTTTGCGCCAACCTCTCCAGAGGGCGCACTAGTGCGTCTGGCACGACCATCCAGCCGATCCGCCACCCGGTCATCGAAAAATATTTTGAAAAGCTGTTGATCACGATTGCAGTATCAGAATGGGTCAGCGCTGTCTCGGCAGGTTCGTCATAGTCAAGACCGTGATAGATTTCATCGGAAACGAACCACAGCCCATGCTCCTCGCAAGTTTGCGCAAGCTGAGGCAGGGCATCTTTGACCAACATGGTTCCCGTCGGATTGGATGGGCTGGCCAGCAGCAAGGCATCGAGCTGCTTCTCTTTATTCAAATCCACCAGTGCTTTGGGTGCCGGCATCCACCTCGTCCCCGCGCCGGTTTCAAGGGTCACTGCTTCCGCCCCCAGTGCCTTGAGGATATGGCGGTAGCAGGGATAGCCTGGGTTGGGTATAGCAACCCGTGCTCCCTGATCTAGGATAGCGAGAAATGCCAGGATGAATGCCGCTGATGAACCAGAGGTCACAACCACCCGCTCGGGCGGAACGTTGACCGCGTACTGTCTGCGATAGTGTCCGGCAATCCGCTCCCGCAGCTCTGGAATTCCAAGCGCATCAGTATAACCGAGGGTGGATTTCTCAAGCGCGGCATGAGCTGCCTCGATTGCACGCGCAGGTGCACCGGTAGCCGGTTGCCCAACCTCCATATGTATGACATCGGCGCCAGCGGCTGCTTTCTCGTTGGCCACCCGCAACACGTCCATCACGATAAAAGGGTCGATACTACCGCGTGTGGCGAGTGGACGCGGCAGTCCGGAATTGCCTTGAGGTTGCGTCGTTTTTGTCACCGCGCCATCACTTCAATTCTTCGTCACATCTGAGGGAAAAACCATATGTTGGCCACTGTATCGTCCTATTCTCCGCGATCAATGCGTAACGCAGACCACCAATGACAATGTGCGAGATACAATCGGCCAAATTGGCATATAGAAGATGCCTGCACATTACAAATGCACAGGTGTCATTGACCCGCCCATCTGGTCCTTCTAGTGTTGGGCGGCATTCGGATTGCTTTGTTCCCACAGACAAGCAATTGATTTTTATAAAGAAAGTTATTCGAACAAGACGATGACCGAACCGGCGAATAATGCACATCGCGGGCTCGCTATGAAGCTCCGCCCAATGCCCCGCTGCGCTGAATTGCTGCGAAGCGTGGTCGCGCTCCTGCTCGCGGTTTCGCTCTTCGCCGCATCCGCCACATCGGCACGCGCCGCAGGCATCATCCGGGATGCTGAAATCGAGTCGCTGCTGCGGGTCTATGCCCGGCCGATTTTCAAGGCCGCGGGGCTCAGCCGCCAGAATGTTCACATTCATCTCATTGGTGCCCGCAGCTTCAACGCATTTGTCGTCGATGGCCGCAACATGTTCTTCCACGTCGGCACCCTCATGCGTTCAGACACACCAAATCAGGTGATCGGCGTCATCGCCCATGAAACCGGTCACATTGCTGGCGGACACCTGTCCCGCTTGCGTCAGACCATGGCTCACGCGCAATCGACATCGATGATGTTGCGGGTGCTGATACTGGCAGCGACAGCAGCGGGTGCCGCGACAGGCGCCAACATAGGCGCGGCGGGCGCTGGCGCCCTGCTTGGTAGTGAAGGCATTGCCCAGCGTTACGTGCTGTCATACCGCAGGGCTGAAGAGGCCTCAGCCGACCTCGCGGCCCTAAGCTACTTGGACGCCACAGGACAGTCAGCCAAGGGCATGCTCAGCACGTTCAGGTACCTCGCCGATCAAAGCCTTAGCTCGCTCAAATACGCAGACCCATACGTTCAGAGCCATCCATTTCCTCAGCAACGTATCGCCAATCTGCGCGACAAGGCGCAACGCAGTCCCTATTTCGATAAACGAGATCCAGGTCTGCTCCAAATCCGTCACGACATGATGCGGGCCAAATTGTCAGGGTTCCTGGATAATCCGCAATCGGTCCTCAACCGATACCCGGCCAGCGATCAGTCTGTAGCGGCGCGCTATGCGCGAACGATCGCAAGCTACCGTCGTTCTGGACTAGGCGCCTTCATTCCACAAATTAATGCGTTAATCAGCCTTCAGCCCCACAACCCGTATTTCTATGAACTCAAAGGACAATTTCTGTTCAAGAGCGGAGAAGCGCGCAATGCTGTGCCGCCGTTGCGCAAGGCGGTCGAGCTTGCGCCCGAGGAACCCCTTATCCGCATCCTGTTAGCACAAGCTTTACTCGCGGACGCGCAGAATAAGCAGCAAGCCAACCAGGCCATGCTGGATGAAGTCATTTCACATCTCCGCAAAGCGCTGATTAAGGAAAAGTGTTCAGCTATGGGATATCGTCAGCTGGCGACCGCATATGGCCTGAAACGCGATAATGCGAACGCGATGCTGGCATCGGCATATGCTTACCAGTATGAAGGCAAATCGAAACTCGCCAAACGGCAAGCCCAAGATGCCAAAAAAATATTCTCGCCAGGATCCAGAAACTGGTTGAAAGCCGATGATATTCTGAAAGTAAAGTCTTCTGGCTGCTAAACCACAGGAAGTCCCCTTGAGCAAATCCACCCCCCCTTCTTCAGACTCTACAAAATCCGGCCTGATGCAGTTCGTTGTGCCGGCGCTCGTGGGCGCCGTCGTATCGGCTGCAGTGTTCGCCGTATTCCTGAGACTTTCACCCGGCGCTATGACCGGGCCTGAGCAGGAAGTCGCCACCAAACCTGTCGTCGCTGAGAAACCATCCGGCGGCGATGCGTCACTGAGCCAGGCGCAGCGCGCGGAAGTTGAGAAAACCGTGCAGGAATACCTGCTCAAGAACCCGCAGATCCTTGTTCAGATGTCAGAAGCGCTTGAACGCCATCAGGCCGAAGAACGTGTGACCCGCATTCGCTCCGCGATTTCAGAAAATGCCGATGCGATCTTCCGCGACAACTACGGCCTGGAAACGGGCGACCCGGATGGTGACGTCACAATCGTTGAGTTTTCAGACTACAACTGCCCTTACTGCAAGCGGGCGTTCAATGATCTGACCAAACTGCTGGACTCAGACAAGAAAGTCCGCGTTGTGCTGAAGGAGTTCCCGATATTTGGAGAACGTTCGGAAGGCGCAGCCCGCGTTGCGGTCGCAGCCAAGAACCAAGGGAAATATTTTGAGGTGCACGCTGCTCTCCTCAAAAACCGTGGCCAGAACACCGAGCAGACGGCTTTGAAACTGGCGGAAAACCTGGGCCTGGACATGGACAAGCTGCGCCA
>DEIT01000088.1 GCA_002352635.1 Hyphomicrobiaceae bacterium UBA2767
AAAGGCGATGTGGTCAAAGCCGTTGTCCTTGAAGCCGATGCGGAAAAGGAACGCATCTCGCTCGGCATCAAGCAGATGGGCGACGATCCGCTCAAGAGCGATAGCGGCCTCAAGAAAGGCTCGCGGGTTACCTGCGAGATTATTGAGGTTAAGGACAGGGGGCTTGAGGTCAAGCTGTCGGACTCTGACATGACGACCTTTATCCGCCGATCCGACTTGTCGCGCGACCGATCCGAACAGCGGCCCGAACGCTTCGCGGCTGGTGAAAAAGTCGATGCTGTGGTCACACAGGTTGATCCGGCAGCGCGCAAGCTAACCGTCTCAATCAAGGCGCTTGAAATCGCCGAGGAAAAAGAAGCCGTCAAACAGTACGGCTCGACCGTAAGTGGTGCGTCACTCGGCGATATTCTGGGTGCTGCCCTCGATAAGGCCAAGGAAGACACAGACGGCGAAGAAGAAGCCGAGATTGTGGTTGAGGCTGAGGCTGAGGAGGCCAAGCCGAAATCCAAGGCCAAGGCAAAAGACGAACCGGAAGCCAAGGCTGAGGAAGGTGACAGTTCTGGCGATGATGCGGACGATAGCAAGGGCGAGGAGAGCTAGAAGGCTCATATCCCTCGTTTCTTCTGGCATGCGGATTGGCATCGGACCTTTGCAGCCGGGTGGAGCTTAATGACTCTGCGAGCTGATTTTCTTGTCGACAGGCGGCGGCTCAAGCGCAGCGTTACCCTTTGGCGCGTTCTGACCGTCGTCGCAATAATTGCACTCGTTGCGACGCTCACCCTGCAAAACGAGAAGATTGCCGCCGCCTTCGGCTATGGCGCGCATATTGCTCGTGTGGATATTACAGGGTTGATCCGGCAAAACCGCAAGCGTGAAGAACTGCTTGAGAAGATCGGCAATTCGCAGTCGACCAAAGCCGTCATTCTGCGAATAAACAGCCCCGGCGGAACCACCGTCGGCGGAGAATCTTTATATCGTGCGATTCTCAAACTCGGCGAGAAGAAGCCTGTAGTGGCTGTTTTTTCGACGGTCGCGACATCGGCTGCCTACATGGTGGGGATCGCCACAGATCATATCGTCGCGCGCGGTGGCACCATAACGGGATCTGTCGGTGTCATCCTGCAATGGGCTGAGGTAACCGAGCTATTGAGCAAGCTCGGCATCAAGATGGAAGAAGTTAAGAGCGGCCCGCTCAAAGCTGTACCCTCACCTTTCCGACCGCTGAGCGAGCCGGGGCGTGAATTGACGCGTGAAATGGTGTCGGAGTCCCAGAAATGGTTCGTTGGGCTGGTTGCCAAGCGGCGCTCTCTCGACCCTGCCACAGTGCCGGGACTGACGGAGGGGCGAATTTATTCTGGTCGCCAGGCCCTGAAATGGAAACTCATTGACCAGATCGGTGGTGAGGACGACGCCATTGCCTGGCTCCAAGAAAATCGAAATGTGCCGAAAAAACTTGAGGTCATGGACTGGGAGATTGGCAGTTCTGGAAATCTGGGATGGTTCCGCGTGGCGGTCAAATCCCTCGCGCAATGGGCCGGATTGCCTATCACAGCTGTTGAATCGGTGCTTGGTCCGGGAAGCACATTAGACCGTGTTCGGCTTGACGGCTTGGTCTCTGTTTGGCACGCTCAGCAGAACTAAGCGCGCCGAAAAACTAATAAGAGCCAAATAGATAGGCGCAAGGGGGAAAGAAGCTGAGGTTGCGTCATGATTAAGTCTGAACTCATTCAGCGGATCGGCTCCGCAAATCCGCATCTCTACCAGCGGGACGTTGAGCGCATCGTCAATACAATCCTGGAAGAGATCATTGCCGCGCTGGCCCGCGGCGACCGCGTCGAACTGCGCGGCTTTGGCGCATTCACGGTAAAGCACCGCGCCGCACGGCAGGGGCGCAACCCCCGGACTGGCGATACTGTGTTCGTAGAAGAGAAGTATGTTCCCTTCTTCAAAACAGGCAAAGAGTTGCGCGAACGGCTGAACCGGGATTACGGTCCCTCTGAAGGTGGCAATGGCAGTAGCATCGGTTAGGTGTAGCGGTCTGGTGTTCGCGCCTACCGGCTGAATGTTGGCACATCTGGCAGAAAGAGACCGCCGGGCCATTTGAGGACACTGCCCTCCATTGCGGCAAGTGATCCAGTTGAACGGGGTCAATTGGTGTTCAGAAAATTTATCTGGCTGTTTTTGGTGTTACCTGCTGGGGTGATCCTGGTCGCGTTTGCTCTGGCAAACCGCCATTCCGTGCAGTTGAACCTTGACCCACTATCCTCCGATGACCCTTTTCTTACGTTAGATGCTCCCTTCTTTTTGTTCCTGCTGGCCGCATTCCTGGCAGGGCTGTTGATTGGAGGTATTGTTACGTGGTTCGGTCAGAGCAAATGGCGTAAGGAAGCCAAAGCGCGCGCGAGGGAGACAACGGCTCTTCGTTCAGAAACCGATCAGCTCAACGAGCAGCTACGCGCCGCGCATACGCCACGACTAGGCAGTGCTGAGGCAGCCGAGTAACACGCAGCCCCTGCATGGACAGCGTTGACGTGATCTCCTAGTTTGCGCAGGAAGATGAAACTCCACAATTCGGAGCTGGCCGCCCCTCCGGAAAAACCAAAAGCAATGAGCGTAAAAGTAAAAATCTGTGGTTTGAAAACCGCCCGCGCGCTGGACGTAGCGCTCGAAGCCGGAACAGACTATTTCGGGCTCGTATTTT
The DNA here is from genome assembly GCA_002352635.1 of Hyphomicrobiaceae bacterium UBA2767. Taxonomy (GTDB): domain Bacteria; phylum Pseudomonadota; class Alphaproteobacteria; order Rhizobiales; family Methyloligellaceae; genus UBA2767. Next base: position 2,702 of record DEIT01000088.1, read on the forward strand.
ACGAACCCTCGCCGCGCAACGTGGGCCACGAAACCGCAGCCATGCTCGCAGATCGCGGGCGCGGGCAAGCGCAATCCGTGGCTCTGCTGGTCAATCCGGATAGTGCTGCACTACAGCGAGTCCTCGATCAGGTTACACCAGATCTCATCCAGTTGCATGGCGATGAGCCGCCCGAACGTGTTCGCGAAATAAGGGCCATCGCTAACCGCCCGGTTATTAAGGCAGTTAAGGTCGAAACATCGTCAGATGTGGAAACCGCCCGCGCATATGAGGAATGCGCCGATTTAATTCTGTACGACTCCAAGGCGCCGGACGGGAAGGTCGACGCACTGCCCGGTGGCAATGGCATGCCATTCGATTGGCAGGCGCTCATGAGCGTTAAGAGAAGC
>DEIT01000205.1:0-404 GCA_002352635.1 Hyphomicrobiaceae bacterium UBA2767
AAAAAATCCGCCCCGCATTCCGGGCCAGTTATGGTTTGGCAGCGCGGGGCGGTTTTCTATTTCCGAAGGCGCGGCAGCACCATGCGGGCAGCCGCCTGCCCAAGTCTTTTAAAGCCCGCACCGTCATCCACGTCCGTGAGTTGATCCACCGTGGCAACGCGCAAGCGTTTAAGGTTGGTGAGTGTGTCGTCGAGTGTGTGCGGCGACGACCAGCGCACACCTGTAAAGACCCTCGGGACGATCGGCGTGCGGCGCACGCCGACGAGCCAGTAGCCCCCATCATCTCCCGGACCAATAACCGCATCGTTGGAACCCAGGGCGGCAAAAGCTCTTGCGATGTGCCCGCCGGTGATTTCCGGAACATCCGAGCCAATAATAATCCCCGGTCCCGGCGGCAACTGGTC
>DEIT01000205.1:560-10378 GCA_002352635.1 Hyphomicrobiaceae bacterium UBA2767
ATATCCGCCGCCAGGCGTGATTTGACCGCGCCGCAGCGCGGTTCCTTGGCCATGATGACAAGCCACCGCCGGTTTGGCGGCCCGGCTTTTGCCGGATCAGCCATAAATGCGCGTGAGTGTGGCGGGCGATACCCGCATGTAATAGAGCAAGAGACAGGCCAGATTGCGCGCCATGCGAGCGAAATACCCGTCCCTCTTGTAACGAACCGCGCTCGTCACGGCCTTTGAACGCATCATCACCAGCCGCCTGCGACCCAGACGGCGAACAAGGTCGACGTCTTCCATCAAGGGCAGCGGGCGATAGCCCCCCAGTGAAGAATAAAGGCGCTTCGGAATGAGTAATCCCTGATCGCCGTAAGGAATGTGAAACAGGGCGCAGCGCAACCCGACAAAGGTTTCCAGCATGCGCGGCTTGGCGCCAAAGTCATCGAGCGCGAAGGAGAAAGCTGCCGCCGCCAGAGGCCGCGCGCCTGAATCCACGCGCTCCATGAAGGTTGCCGCCTCCTGCTCCCAGCCGGACTGCAGCACCGTGTCCGCATGCAAGAACAGCAGCCAGTCGGAACGTGCATGCTCCGCGCCGGCGGCTAGTTGCGCACCCCTGCCCTTTTCGCTAACGACAAATTCAGCGCCCGCGATATCGGCGATTTCGGATGTGCCGTCCTCGGACCCGCCGTCGGAAATGACCACCTCGCGCACGAGGCCCTGCACGGTTGCAGGCACCAGCGCGCTCAACGTCGCTGTCAGCCCGGCTTCGGCATTGAGTGTCGGTATGACCACGGAAATCATGGGCGCGGATAATAGCGTTTGCGGCAGAGGCGGCAAGACGCGGCTGCATTCGGGAGGACATTTGCCAAATTCAACGCGTGACCTTTGCAATGCACCCCGAATAATATGTGGCGAAGTAAATCGACTCCTTTGTTGACCGCACCATCAGATATCTCGGGGTAAACTGATGCGAGGGAGGCTGAGTAGATGACATTACGGAATCATCAACTCCTGTGGCTGACATTTGCCTCTTTTGCATTCGTTGGGGGGCTTATATTGGTGTTTGACGCCATAGACAGCGCGGTTTCCCAACTAGAGAAGTACTCGCCGCCCCCTCCTCCCAAACCTCCCGTACACAGTGATTCTTGGCCAAAAGAGTTTGGCCAAATATTCAAAGTGCGGATCAGCTCTTATAAGTTCGAAGTGCCAGAAAAGTATTTCTACTACAGCCAGAAAAAAGAAGATCCGAAAAGAATCAAGAATACTCTTTCGTTCGCTTTCTGGTATCCGGACCTGCACCCAGCTATCCAACACAAGGCGTACTACTATGACCGTCGACCCGCAAAACCGGGGAGACCCGTACTGAGCTCCGATGAATCCATAGTGAGCGCCGGCAGGATTTCCGAGATTCTTGACCCAATGAGACCCTATCCGCCCGAAGAGGAACTGACTCGAATGGTTACAAATTGGGGAGGCGAGAATGGAAGGTATGTGAAACAGGATCAGACAATGCACGGCCTAGATTTTTACAAGGACAAGTTTGGCCGAGAGGAACTTTATTTCAAAGATGACAATCTGGTGCAAAGAAAGATAGAGTGTCATATATACTACAAAAATATAAATAAGAATTGCAACTCTATTGTTTTCATTAAAAAATTAAATTTGCGAATAGGTATTTCTTTTGTTGCTGATCAAATTCCCATTTGGCGAAAAATTGAAAATGCAACAATTGAGTTGTTACGAAAGTTCATGACAAATCAAGCGCCCATTAACAGTGAAACCAAGTCTGGATGAGTTGATTTGGAGCACCAGGGGCCGCTCAAATGACAGCAATGAAGGGGACAATCTACCTAATTTGGAGATGACCACGGCCATCGTCCAGATTACGCGCTGAATTAAATAAACTGTCCCCAATCTAAATCTCCCGCCCTTTCAGAACCTTGCGGATCATCAGCGCATTCATCCTCGCGCCTGCCATGTTCGGGTGGACCTCAAGCGCCGCCTCGAAGGCGACCAAAGCCTTCTCCAGATCCTCAAGTTTGGCGTAAACCAGACCGCGCCCGGACAGTGCACCGAAATGGCGCGGCTCCAGCTCAAGCGTCTTTTCGATGTCAGCCAGGGACGCATCGAAATTCCCCAGCAGATAGTGGAGCGTGGCGCGCTTGTTCCACCCTTCCGCAAAATCCGGCGCGATCTTGACGACCTGATCGAACGCCTCAAGGGCTTCGGCATTGCTGCCGCTGTTCATGCGCTCGATGCCGGTCTCCAGAAGCGGTTTGACTTTCTCGTCCGGCGTCTCAAGCCATATGGCCCAGATTTGACGTTCGGCGGAAATCGCCTCAAAGCCCTCTGAAGCCTTCAATTGCGCAAACAGGTCGTTCAGGCGCGCATCGGACTGATCCGCCAGGGATTGTCCGGCAAATCCAAGCAGTCCGCATAGCAGGCAGAATATCTGTAACCACCGCATGGGCGCGAGTTTAGTACAGGTTGCGCCTGCGCCAAAACCAGCTCGTGATCACAGGCCCGGCAATTTTGTTCTTGATTTGTTCTCTCTGCAGGGTAAGATGCACACATGGACCTGCAGCCCCCGCATAACCCGCCGGTCCGCAAGACGGCGGCGCTCGAACCGGACGCGATCCCGGCCGGGCGCCGCCGTGGCCGGGGTTCCCTGTCGAACCGGTCCGGGCGCTTCGAGGCGGAAGTGCGAAGCGAGGCCGACGATGGATGGGAGAGCCTCCAGGATCTTGAGGCTTTTTCGACATACGTTCAGGAGGAGCGGGCGAAAAGCATCATCTCCACCAATGACTCCCCCGATATCGGCTTTGACCGGTCGGTCAATCCCTATCGCGGATGCGAGCATGGTTGCGTCTATTGCTATGCGCGCCCGACGCACGCTTTCCTCGGCCTCTCGCCGGGGCTTGATTTTGAGAGCAAACTCTTCGCCAAGGTGAATGCGCCGGAACTGCTGGAGCGTGAACTCGCGGACCCGAACTATGCGGTGAAGATGCTGGCGCTCGGCACCAACACCGACCCCTATCAGCCGACCGAACGGCGCTACCGCATCACGCGGCGACTGCTCGAAGTGCTTGAGCGGACCGGACACCCCGTCGGCATTGTCACCAAGTCGGCGCTGGTGCTGCGGGACAAGGATATTCTTGTCCGGATGGCGAAACGCGGCCTCGCCAAGGTTGCGATATCCGTTACCACGCTTGACCGAAAACTCGCCCGGACCATGGAACCGCGCGCATCGACACCGGAGAAGCGCCTGGCGGCACTTGAAGAACTCTCAGCCGCCGGCATCCCGACGGCCGTAATGGTGGCGCCCGTTATTCCGGCCCTCAACGATCCGGAGATTGAGAAAATCCTGACCCGGGCGCAGGCTGCCGGAGCGCGCGAGGCCGGTTATGTGGTTCTGCGCCTGCCGCTCGAAATCAGTGATCTGTTCAAGGAGTGGCTGGAAGAGAACGCGCCAAACCGCGCAAAACGGGTCATGTCGTTGGTGCGCTCCATGCGCGGCGGCAAGGACTATGACGCAAAATGGGGCAAACGCATGCGCGGACAAGGACCCTATGCCTGGCAGATCGGCCGGCGGTTTGAACTTGCAACAAAGCGTCTGGGGCTTAACGCACGGAGGTTCGATCTCAGGGCTGACCTGTTCAAGCCACCTGTCCTGCCGGGTCAGCAGTTGTCGTTGTTCTAACCTCTGCACGCACTCTCTTTTGCTTTTGGATTTGCGCTCCCTTCCCTCGTCGGGGCATGCTTTTGCACATGCGGGGCCATGGCGAATCAGATTCAGAACCCAATGTCGAACATGAGCTGGCTCTGAGCCGGCGCCATGGCGGTCCGGTTGCCGGCATCGACGAAGCCGGGCGCGGCCCTTGGGCGGGGCCGGTGGTTGCGGCGGCAGTCGTATTCGATTTCGACCGCATCCCGCACGGCGTCAACGACTCCAAGAAACTGAGGGAACCCGTGCGCGAGACGCTTTTTTCGCTCATTATGGAATCAGCCCATGTTGGCATCGGCATCGCGGACGTCCAGCGCATCGACCAGGACAATATCTTGCAGGCCACCCTTTGGGCGATGGCGCAAGCTTGCGCCGCACTGTCGCAAGCACCTGCCTGCGCGCTGATCGACGGCAACAAATGCCCCGAACTGCCCTGCCCCGCGCAGTCTCTGATCAAGGGCGATGCGCTTTCTTCAAGCATTGCCGCCGCCTCGATCATCGCCAAAGTCACCCGCGACCGGATTATGGCTGATCTCGCGCGGGCCCACCCGGCCTATGGCTGGGAGCGCAACAAGGGTTACGGGACACAGGAGCATGCCAGCGCTCTTGCCAGCTTTGGCGTCACCGCGCACCACCGCCGATCATTCAAGCCCATACAGGCCGTGATCACCCAATCCTTGGCGCGCAAGGCCGGTTAAGCCGCCCTTTACCTTGATCACTGCACACTAAGGCATCAGGATAATCGAACCCGAGTGACCCTGTGTTGGGTCAAGTCTCGCGTATCGGGGGATGTGCAGATGAGTATGCGTAAACGGCAGAGCGCCGGACCGGCTCTCGACCGGATCATTGTGGGTGATTGTGTGGAGGAGATGCGCGGCCTGCCCAAGGCGTGCGCCGACCTCATTTTTGCCGACCCGCCCTACAACCTCCAGCTCGAAGGCGAGTTGATGCGTCCCAACAATACGCGCGTGGACGGGGTCGACAACGACTGGGACAAATTCAGCGATTTCGCAACATATGACGCCTTTACACGCGACTGGCTCACCGCCAGCCGCGACCTTCTCAAGCCTGACGGCTCGCTCTGGGTCATTGGCAGCTATCACAACATCTTTCGCGTCGGCTCGGTATTGCAGGACCTCGGTTTCTGGATCCTGAACGATGTCATCTGGCGGAAAACCAATCCGATGCCGAATTTCCGCGGGCGGCGTTTCACCAACGCGCATGAGACGCTGATATGGGCCGGGCGCAGCGCGGACAGCAAATACACCTTCAACTACGAAGCCATGAAGGCACTCAACGACGATTTGCAGATGCGCTCCGACTGGTTGTTCCCGATCTGCTCGGGGTCGGAACGCATTAAAGGCGCCGACGGCAAGAAGGCGCACCCGACACAGAAGCCCGAAAGCCTGCTGCAGCGGATCATTATGGCGGCGACCAATCCTGGAGACACCGTGCTCGATCCGTTCTTCGGCACCGGGACAACGGGTGCCGCGGCTCGGCAACTGGGACGTCATTGGCTGGGGATCGAGCAGGACAAGACATATGCGAAAGTGGCAGAGAAACGCATCAATGCGATCAAGCCGCTGTCACCTCAATCACTGGATGTAAGCCAGAGCAAGCGTGCCGCACCCCGCGTTCCCTTTGGAACCATTGTGGAGCTCGGCATGATCAAACCGGGAGAAACGCTGTACGACCCGCGCGCACGTCACGAAGCAGAGGTACGAGCGGATGGTTCGATCGCCTGCGATGGCGCACAAGGCTCTATCCACAAAATCGGCGCCCACGTCCAGGGCGCTCAGGCGTGCAACGGCTGGACCTTCTGGCATTACGAGACGGGCGGCGAGTTGAAACCGATCGACGCGCTCCGCGATCAGGCGCGCGAAACCCTGGGAATGTGCTAGGCCGCAAGGCTCAGACGCTGCATTATTTTCTATCGTCATCCAGCACGTGCGCCACGACCTTGCGCATCACGGAAGGCAAAGCCTGCGCGTCAAGCGCATGGCGGGGCACCCACATGCATGCTTCAGGGCGCGCTGTTTCCAGCACCTCTGCGCCATTCGAAAAGGCCGCACTGAAGACGGAAAGCTCTAGGTGAAAATGAGTGAAGGTATGGCGCACCGTTCCCGGTAGCTGCGCCCATGGGCCTTCGAGAGGCGCGTGGTCAAGCAGGTTGGCATCGCCTTCGGGCTCCTCCACCCAGGGCGTGCCCGGCACTTCGGTCATGCCACCCAGCAGGCCTTCCTTCACACGTTTGCGCAAAAGCACGGCACCGTCGGCGCGTGAGGCTAAAAATGCCACACCACACCGCAGCGGTTTCGCCGGCTTTGTTGCCCTATATGGAAGAATCGCCTCAAGCCCCCTCGCTCGGGCAGCACATTCCCTATGGACAGGACACAGGGCGCAAGACGGGGTGCGGGGCGTGCAGATGGTCGCGCCGAGGTCCATCATCGCCTGTGCAAAGTCTCCCGGTCGCTTCGATGGCGCAACTTGCTCGGCAATTTTCTTGAGATCTTTCTTGGCCGCCGGCAGCGGTGTCTCAACAGAAAAATACCGCGCCAGCACCCGTTCCACATTGCCGTCCACGACCGCGGCTCGTTGGCCAAACGCGATCGACGCGATGGCCGCAGCGGTATAGGCGCCAACACCGGGAAGCGTCAGAAGCTCCTTTTCCGTGCCAGGAAAGCACCCGCGATGTTCACTTGCGACCCGCCTTGCGCAGGCATGCAGGTTCCGCGCCCTGGCATAGTAACCGAGCCCCGCCCATGCCTTGAGCACATCATCAAGGTCCGTTTCCGCCAGTGCCTCGACGGTGGGCCACGCGTGCAGGAACTTTGCATAATATGGCGCCACAGCCTTTACGGTTGTCTGTTGCAGCATAATTTCGCTCAGCCAGACACGATATGGATCTGAGGCTGCACCGGAAGGCGCGCGCCACGGCAGATCACGGCGCGCCGTGTCGTACCACGCAAGCAGCGTCTCGACAGGAAACCTCTCGTTCCCGCGCTCCGACTTGTTTTCCCCATGCGCCATATATCGGCCTGTCTCACGATACGTCAGTCAGCTATGCTATGAGCAAGCGACGATGCAAAGAACCGTCAATGGCCTTATCCCCGTGAGCAATCCACCAAAAAAAAGCAATCCGACGGCAAAACGACGGCGTTCGGCTTCGCGAGCGACAGCGATCGGCGCCTTTGTCCCGAAAGTCGCCCGTGCCGCCTTTGAAACGCACGGGTTCCCCTCCGCCAACCTGCTGTCGGACTGGCCCGAAATTATCGGTTCCGAATATGCTGGCATCACCGCGCCTGAACGCCTTGTCTGGCCGCGTGGCGAACAACCTCAACCTGGCGAAGGCAAGGCTGTGGGGTACAAAAGCGCCCGTCGCGCAGGGGCGACACTCATCATGCGGGTTGAAGGTCCACGAGCGCTGGAAATTCAGCATATCGGGCCGCAACTGCTTGAGCGGATCAATATCTATTTCGGCTATCGCGCCATCTCGGAGCTGCGACTGGTTCAGGGGCCGGTACGCAGGCAATTGGTCGCCGTAGACAAAACTCCTAAAGACAACGAAACCGAGACAGAGCTGAACGCTGATATCGAGGATGAGGGCTTGCGGATCGCCCTCTCCCGCCTCGGGGCCCGCATCGACTGAACCCGCATTGACGAAATGCTCTCTAAATTACACGCCCTTTTGAGTGTGCAATTCCACATTCTTGTTATATTCACAGCAACAATGGTGAAACACCTGCATGTGCGGCGACAATCGGCCATGCATCGCAATCAATAAGAGGAGTGAGAGTCTTGTCAGAATCAAACAAATTCGGCGGGCAGAAACTGTCGAGACGGACCGCAGTCGGCCTTGGCCTTGGGACCTTCATCGCCGCAGCCGGCGGTCTTCCTTATGTTCTTCTGTCGGAAGGTGCTGATCGCGCATGGGCCGGTCCGGAAGAAGATCTGGCCAAATTCATGAAGCCTGGCGCCTTGCCGGAAAACGCCATGGGATCGGAAGATGCGCCGGTGACGGTTGTCGAATATTCGTCGCTGACATGTCCGCATTGCGCCAATTTCCACCAGCAGACCGTGCCGAGCCTGAAAGAGAAATACGTTAAAACCGGAAAGGTCCGCTACATCATCCGGGAGTTTCCACTTGATAGGGTTGCGCTCGCGGCTGCGGCGGTCGCGCGCTGTGCCGGTCCGGAAAAATTCTTCCCCCTTATGAACGCGCTCTACAAAAACCAGGATACCTGGGCGCGCGGGGCTGGAAATCCGGCGGAGCGTCTGTTCAAAATGGCGCAACAAGCCGGTTTCACAAAGGAAACCTTCAACGCGTGCTTGCGGAATAAGGAAGTCGTTGACCATATCGAGGCTACTCGGAAGCGCGGCAACGAGGAATTTGGTGTGAGCTCCACGCCGACAATTTTCGTCAATGGCAAGAAAGTCGAAGGTGGCAACAGCCTTGCCGATCTCGAAAAGGCGATGGAGCCCTATCTGAAAAGCTGACGCCTATTGAGTTAGCGCGGCGTGAGTGCAAAAATCCGGATTGCGTATCAACGCTTTGGGGGACGGTTCCGGTGCTCATAAACCGGCGGACTTTGGTGCATGGAATGCTGGCCGCAGGCGCGGTCAACCTAACCGGCTGCGCGGGTGGCGGTGCGCGACAACGCGCACAAACGGGCCCGCTCAATGCCGACGGTACGCCGGTTCTGGCCGAACTGCTGAAACCCGGGCCCTTGGGGGAAAAATCCCTTGGCAATCCGAGCGCGCCGGTCACGATTATCGAATACGCGTCCCTCACTTGCCCGTTCTGTCACAAGTTCCATTTGACGACCTATCCTCGTGTCAAAAAGGAACTGATTGATACCGGCAAAGTCCACTATATCGTCCGGGAGTTTCCAATCGGACGTTCCGCTGGTGCAGCGGCAATTATCACCCGCTGCGCGCCCGCGAAGGACTATTTTGTTCTTTATGACAAATTCCTGACCCAGCAAAAAGTCTGGGTGTCGCAGGAAGTGCGCCCTGATGCGATCTACAAGGTTGCATCGCAAACCGGCATGACGCGCCAGGCCTTTGATGCCTGCATGAACAATAAGGAAATCGAAGAAGGCCTGCGTACGGTAAAACAGAGAGGGCGGGAGCTTGGCGTTTCCGGCACGCCGACATTCTTCGTCAACGGCAAAAAGGCACGCGGCGACCTCACCTATGACCAGCTCGTCGCGATGATGGGTCCACAGACCACGTAACAAAATCAAATTGCTGTCGTAATTCTGTCCGCCTGCCGTAGTTTATCCCATAATCACAAACTGATTCGCCGGCTTAGAGGAGCAGGCGAACACAAGGCAACAGTGGGGAATGCTGCAGTGAAGATCACTCGCCTCAGGCTGCTGGGCTTCAAATCATTTGTCGAGCCGGTCGAACTCATGGTCGAACCGGGTCTTACCGGCGTGGTCGGACCGAATGGTTGCGGCAAATCGAACCTTCTCGAGGCCCTACGCTGGGCGATGGGAGAAACCTCGCACAAGAGCATGCGTGGCGCGGCGATGGACGATGTGATCTTCGCCGGCACTCAGAGCCGCCCGGCCCGCAACATGGCCGAAGTCAGCATCTTCATTGACAATTCCGAGCGCAAGGCCCCGGCGGAATTCAACGAAATCGACCAGCTGGAGGTTACCCGCCGCATCGAGCGCGAGGCCGGTTCCGTATTCCGCGTCAATGGCAAGGATGTGCGCGCCCGCGACGTGCGGTTGCTGTTCGAGGACGCGGCAACAGGCGCCCGTTCGCCTGCCCTGGTTCGCCAGGGACGTATCGGCGAAATCGTCAACGCCAAGCCGCAGGAACGCCGCCGCGTACTTGAAGATGCTGCAGGCATCGCCGGTCTGCACAGCCGGCGCCATGAGGCGGAGTTGAGACTGAAGGGCGCCGAAAGCAATCTTGAGCGTCTGCAGGACCTCAAGGGCCAGCTTAAGACGCAACTCAACAGCCTGAAGCGACAAGCGCGGCAGGCACGGCGATACAAGGAAATTTCCGGCGAAATCCGTCAGGGTGAAGCGCTCCAACACCATCTTCGTTGGCGGGCGGCGTGCGAACAGGTTGAAATGGAGGAGACTGCGCTTGA
>DEIT01000205.1:10500-11922 GCA_002352635.1 Hyphomicrobiaceae bacterium UBA2767
CGGTCGGAAGCCCGCAGGCAGGAACTGGAAGACCGCTTGGCACAACTGGAAAACGATCTTGAGCGTGAACGCGACCGCGAACAGGAAGCGAGGGAAACGCTTGAGCAACTTGGCCACGAGCAGCAACGCCTTGTCGATGCTCCTGATGCGTCCGATGCGGCACAGGCCGCGCGCGAAGACATGGAAGCACGCGCTGAAGAACTTGAGATAGCCGAAAGAACACTCACTTCGCTGACCGGCAAGGCTGAACGTCTGCGGGCCGAGCGTGAGCAGCATATTGCAGCACTTGAAAGCGGCCAAGAACGTATCGCAAGACTTCAGGCTCGAGACGCGGATGAGGCCGCTCGGCTCAAGGAGCTTGAAGCATCTCAGGACGACGAAACGGGTATCGGGGAACTCCGTACCAAGGTGAGCACATTCACCACACTGGCTGGCACACGAGAAGCTGAAGCGCTTGAGGCTGAAAATGCGCTTTCCGCTCTTCGTGAGAAGGAGCGTGACGCAAGAGACCGGGCCAATTCGGAGCGAATCAGGGCCCAGGAACTGGAAACCGAAGCACAAACCCTCGTAAAACTGCTCAAGCCCGCCGAAGACGCCGAATGGACACCTGTCCTCGGCCAGACGCGGGTCAAGCCGGGTTTCGAACTGGCACTTGGGGCTGCGTTGGGCGATGACCTTGACGCATCGGACAATATTCAGGCTCCCGCGCATTGGGGCCTGCTTGGGTCGGGAGACGCGGACCCAGCGTTGCCTGAAGGAGTGGAACCGCTAAACCGCTACGTCGAGGCACCGAAATCTCTTGCTCGCCGCCTTGCCCAGATCGGGGTTGTTGAAACCGGCCAGGGAGCGTCACTGCAGGGCGCCCTCATGCCCGGTCAACGGCTCGTTTCAAAAGCCGGTGACCTGTGGCGCTGGGACGGATATGCGACCGCAGCAGATGCGCCCACACCTGCGGCCAAGCGCCTTTCCGAGCGCAATCGCCTGGACGGTCTGACAACCGAAGCCGAATCCGCACGCAGACACGCGGAAGATGCTGAACAACGACTTGCATCCGTCAATAAGGACGTGGCGCAGGCCGAACAGACAGACGCCGAAACAACCCAGGGGTGGCGATCTGCTCAGGCGGAGCTTGGCGCGGCACGCGATGCGCTGGCGGCGGCGGAGAACAAAGCTCAATCATCGAACAAGGAGCTTGGAGCCCTCGCCGAGGCCAGCACCCGCACCAGAGAGGCACTCGATGAAGCAACCGATGCAGTCAATACTGCAAAGCTTGCGCTAGACGCGCTCGCGCCCGAAACAACGCTCGATGATGAACTCGAAACCCAAAGGGACGTTGTCGCAGGAAAACGGACCGCCCATGGAGACGCGCGCTCAAAATACGACAATATCGAGCGTGAACAGCAAATCCGCACTGACCGTATG
>DEIT01000122.1 GCA_002352635.1 Hyphomicrobiaceae bacterium UBA2767
ATTATGGCGTCGTTGTCCGCGGAGCGGCAGGCACGCCGGAAGTCCCCGAAGTATCGCGCCTCCGACTGACGCGATTGCTCCCGCCAATGTTTCCACTTCTCAACAAGCGGTGACCAGAAACGCCGTATCGCCAGCACGAACAGATAGAACGCTATCGCAACCAGCGTGAGCCAAACGATGTTTGAGCGCAACCAGTCGAGAGCGGCAGCAACGGCGTTCGTCAACTGCTGAGACGTAGAGTCGGTAACACCGGGCAAACCCATTGCGGGCCGATAGTCCGGATTCGCGGCAACGGCAATATCAACCGCCGACAGGATCTTCTCTTCGATTTCCTGGTCTACCGGATTCCACCAGCGCACCACTATCTCGGGTATCTTCGCAGACCCGACCTGTTCCAGAACATAGGTCACCGCGTCAGTTCGCATCGCGCGATACTGGCCGCGGTTCACTTTGTCCTCGAGAATTGGTTCGGCAGGATAGGCGCGGACGCCAGGCACTGGTGGGAATGTGGTCGCCGGCAGTGCGAGCGCGAATGTGTCCTCTCCACGAAGCTTTACGGTGCGCATGATCGCATCCCCGACTTTGAGGTCGCCAAGCTCGCGATCATAGGATTCCTCAACCACCAGTTCACGTGTCGTAAGGACCTGCTCGAGATTCTGCGCGCCCGGTGGCATGGTGGCGTTGACTCTGAGAGGTTCCGTTTGAAGTGTGACCGGGTCCGATGGCTTCCCATCCACTGAAACGGACGTTGTAACTGTCAGGGAAGGAATTTCAATTGCATCCTCGCGTTGGGGAATGATGGCGTACCGTTGGCGCTGGCCGGTGCGCGTGGTGCCGCCAGCACGATCCGTAAAATTAACACCGAGTTGCTCGGGCATAAGGACGATTGCGCCCTCCAGTTGAAGGTCCGGGTAGCGCGGTGCCTTCGAGAAAAAGGTCGACGTCGTGACCTCCAGCCACAACCGCACGAGTTGCCCGACATAGATATCCTGGTCGGGTTCGAGGTATGCACGGACTTTCACGTCAGGATCGGTGGCCGGCTCGCCTGTCGTCTGTGCAACCGCAGTGCCGGCAAATAAAATCACAAGGAATGTAAGGATCTGCCTCATGGCGACGATCCTTTCGCCGTCGACGGGCCCGTTTCCTGGTGCTGAACCTGAAATGCGAACTTGTACTTGAGAAAATCACCCGGCGTCGTCTGGACCCGGCGCATCCACATCTCCTGCAGCTGAGCATCGGTCAAACCTTTCTCTGCCTGGAGTTGTTGCGCCGACATCTCTCCCTTGCCGCGCGCCCCGCGCTTGTCGAAGACGACCTTGTCGGCGCCAAGCTTTCCACCGGTTCCGCCTGCGTCCTCATATTCCTTCTGGTCCTGACGAAGAAGACCCTCCACCCATTCGAGATTGAAGGTCGCTTCCGCAAACTCGGGCTTCAATGCCAGCGCCTGATTGTATGCGGCCATGGCCGGCGCTAACCTTTCCTGTTTGGCCAGAGAATTCCCCAGATAAAATTGGCCATCCGGAGTCTCAATTTTCGCGAACAGCGATGCGGCATTGGCAAAATCTCCGGCCCGGTAAAATGCAATTGCCTTCCATTCGGACTGTTCAAAGGCCCGGGCAGATCTCTGGTAGTCTTCTCGCTCGAAATAGAAGCGTCCTTGCTGATCAGGGGTGAGCCACCAATCGATGAAGCCTTCACCCAGAGCCGGCGTCGGCAACAAGAGCAGAAGAAGATATATGAGTGCGTGCCTCGTCATCGCTTACGCCCAATTCACGGTCCAGCCACGGCGCGCCCAGAGCAGGAGGATGAATGCCAGCGGCCACACGAGCACATAACCGAAGTCACGCCATTGCAGCCTTTGATCTTGCTGAATGGTATTTATGAGGTGACTTCGGATCTGCCGTGACAAAGCGTCGATATCTGCCAGATCAGGTGTTGCCTGAACGACCGTAGCAGCAGCTGTGTCGGCCATGGCATTGATGCCATCCAGGTCCGTGCCTGGCGCCTTCCCGTCCACCAAGCCAAAGGACGAACCGCCTTTTTCATTTTTCGCAATGGGACCCCCCGCGGTGGTACCGAATGCCAGGAACATCAGCTGATCCTTGTTCGCGCCAGCATGATCAGCGAAACGTGGCGCGAGGGTCCGGTCGATGCCATCCGTCATAAACAGGATCGTCCCGACCGCGTCTTCTTGAGCCAGCATGGATTGCGCAAGGGCGAGCGCCTTTGTTGCATCGTCCCCTTCGCGCGGCATGAGGTCCGGCGTCAGGGACTCAAGGTAGATCTCAATCAGTCGGGTATCGTCGGTAAGCGGCAGCACGGCATGCGCACTACCGGCATAACCAATGACTGCAGTCCGCGCGCCTTTTCTGCGCTCAAGCAAGTCCCGCAGCTTCTGCTTGGCGCGCTCAAGCCGGCTTGGCGGCTGATCAATGCCAAGCATTGTCGGCGTCAACTCCAGTGCGACGATGAGCGGCGCACGGTCTTCAGTGAAAGGCGTGATCTCGCGCTGCCATGTCGGTCCGGCAAGTGCCAAGGCAGCGAGCACGAGGGCCGCGGTCATGAGTTGATAGGGCCTGATCCGTCTGGCTTCTTTGCCCCCCACAGTGAGGCTTTCAAGCAAATGCGGCGCAATGACCGATTTCCACACAAGGGCGGTGCTGAAATTTCGGCGCAGCCGGAAATGGAGCCAGATTGCAAACGGGATGATGAGCAGCCAGACCGGCCGCAGGAAGTGGAATTGCTCAAGAGTAGCATCAGGCATGGAGACCCTCCTGGCGCCGCGCACGAGCAAGCATGGTGACCCCGAGCAGGATGTTGCAAATGACC
>DEIT01000034.1:0-2043 GCA_002352635.1 Hyphomicrobiaceae bacterium UBA2767
AGCTTGCGCGGCACCGGTGATTTGGCGGTCGTCGTCGAGCGTGCCAGTGGCTCGATCCTGATCGCTGATACCACGGCGCGGGAAATCCTTCACCGTGTCGAAGGACTGGGTGACTTGTCCCATGCTTCCGCCGTCTACTCGCGCGATGAACGTTATGCCTACATCTTCGGGCGCGACGGCGGACTGACCAAGATTGATATTCTGGAAGGTGCGATCGTCAAGCGTATTCTGCAGGCAGGCAATTCCATCGGTGGTGCGATATCCGATGATGGCCGGCTGGTCGCCGTATCCAATTACAAGCCGGGCGGCGTGCGTGTGTTTGATGCGGTCACCCTTGGGCCGGTAGCCGAAATCCCGGCCAAATACGCTGACGGCAAACTGTCAAAGACCGTTGGGCTCGTGGATGCCCCCGGCCGGCGCTTCGTTTTTACGTTATACGACGCCGGTGAAATCTGGATCGCAGATTTTTCCGGAATGAAAACACCGCAGATTACCCGGTTTAACGGAATTGGCGAGTTGCCTTATGACGCGCTGATCACCGGTGACGGGCGGCACTACATCGCCGGGTTGTTCGGGGAGGATGGTCTCGCGCATATCGACCTATGGGACCGTGAGCCGAAGCCGCGGCGCATCCTTTCTGGTTATGGCAGGGGTGAGAAGAAGCTCCCCGTCTATAAGATGCCGCATCTCGAAGGCTGGGCGCTCGCCGGCGGCAGGTTCTTGCTGCCTGCGGTCGGGCGACACGAGCTGTTGGTGATGGATGCGGACAGCTTCAAGGAAGTTGGTCGCGTAGCAGTACATGGCCAGCCGGTGTTCGCGGTCGCGCGCCCCGACGGTCGTCAAGCCTGGGTGAATTTCGCACATCCGCTGAACGACACCATTCAGGTGGTCGACATGCCCTCCTTGAAGGTGATCCATGAATTCAAACCCGGACCGGCGGCGCTTCATATGGAGTTCACGCCGCGTGGGCATGAGGTCTGGTTGTCGGTGCGCGATACCAACGAGATCCATGTCTACGATACCCACACTTTCGAAAGACTTGCCGTGCTTCCGGCACAGAAACCAAGCGGTATTTTCATGACTGCGCGTGCGCACCGGATCGGGTTGTAGAAGCATGGGTGAGATGATGCAGCCCAATGAGACCCAACTGGCGCTCATAGACGGATGGCAAAGGGACTTTCCGCTTGACCCGACGCCATATGCCCGCATTGCGATCAGCCTGGGTCTATCCGAGCTCTCTGTTCTCGGCATGCTGCGAGAGCTCGCCCGCACCGGCATTCTTTCGCGGGTTGGAGCGGTGGTGGCGCCCAACACCGCAGGCGCCAGCACGCTTGCCGCCATGGCCGTGCCTCCCACCCGGCTTGAAGAGATTGCACGCGTCGTAAACGCGGAGCCCGGCGTAAACCACAATTATGAGCGCGAACACCGGTTCAATCTCTGGTTTGTGGTGACGGGCAAGAATCGCCACGCCGTCGATAATGCCATCTTGAGGATTGAAAAGAGGACCGGTCTCGATGTGCTCGATCTGCCATTGCGCGCCGCCTATCACATCGATCTTGGTTTTCCAGTCGCAAACGGAAGCCCGGTTCGTGCAGCCCGCAAGCCCAACGGCGCATGCGCAAATGGATACAGAAACCGGTCACTCAGCGTCTGTGATGATGATCGCACGTTGTTGCAAGCGCTCGAAGACGGCCTGCCTGTCGTACCGCGCCCGTATGCAGAAATCGCAAACCGCATTGGCTGGGGTGAAGATAGGGTCATTGAGCGGCTTGGCGCGCTGGTCGATCGCGGCGTCATCAAGCGGCTCGGGCTCATCGTACGTCACCGCGAACTCGGCTACACCGCCAATGCCATGGTCGTATGGGACATTGCAAATGAACAAGTCGCATGTGTTGGCGAGCGTTTTGCCCAACAGCCGTTTGTAACGCTCTGCTACCGGCGCGATCGGCATCGCCCGCATTGGCCCTACAATCTGTTCTGCATGATCCATGGGCGCGACCGTGACACGGTCCAGGGACAGATCGAGGAACTCCGCGCGCAGGC
>DEIT01000034.1:2206-8474 GCA_002352635.1 Hyphomicrobiaceae bacterium UBA2767
GCGCGCCTCAAGGGGGAGGGCGTTCTCTCTCGCTTCGGCCCCATGTACAACGCCGAAGCCATGGGAGGCGCGTTCTGCCTGTGTGCCATAGCGGTTCCCCCCAAACGGTTTGATGCCGTGGTCGCGCAGGTGAACGCCCATGCTGAAGTGGCTCATAATTATGAGCGCGATCATCTGCTCAATGTCTGGTTCGTTCTCGGCAGCGACGATTGTGAACGCATCGACGCGGTGATCGGAGAGATCGAGGCGGAGACAGGCCTTGAGGTCTACGCCTTTCCCAAGGAGCATGAATTCTTCATTGGCCTGAAGGTGGAGGCATGATGGACGAGGTCGACCGCAAGATCGTCTCCGCCACCCAGGCAGGCCTGCCGATCGTCTCGCAGCCCTACCACAAGATAGCGGCCGAGCTGGGGCTTAATCCGGCAGACGTTATGACGCGCATCCAGCGCATGGCCGAGGCGGGCGTCATCCGGCGTATCGGCGTTGTGCCGAACCACTACAAGCTCGGGCTGTCAGCAAACGGCATGACTGTCTGGGACATCGACGATGGACTGTCTCTGGAACTTGGCCGCAAGGTCGGGGACCTTGACTATGTGAGTCACTGCTATCTGCGCCCGCGCAGGCTGCCGGTGTGGCCATACAATCTGTTCGCCATGGTGCACGGTAAGAGCAGGGCTGAGGTTGAGGAAAAGGCCGCAAGCATAGGCCAACTTCTGGGTTCGGCCAGCCGTGGCAACGACATTCTTTACAGTACACGCATCCTTAAGAAGACCGGGCTGCGCATCGCAGCATGATTGGAGTTCCCCATGTTTCGCATGAGCCAGTTCCTGAAAGAGATCGATACTCCAACGCCGGTTGGTCCGCGCCGTGACCCGCCCGGTCCCGTCGTCATCTGGAACCTCATTCGCCGCTGCAATCTGAAGTGCAAGCATTGCTATTCGATTTCTGCAGATGTGGATTTTCCGGGCGAACTTTCCACAGAAGAAGTTTTCACCGTCATGGACGATCTGAAGGCGTTCCGCGTGCCTGTGCTCATCCTGTCCGGCGGTGAGCCGCTGCTCCGCCCCGACATATTCGACATTTCCCGCCGCGCAAAAGGACTTGGCTTCTATACCGGGCTTTCTTCAAATGGTGCGCTGATCGATGAGCGCAACATCGGCGAGATCGCATCGATCGGTTACGACTATGTCGGCATCTCACTGGACGGCATCGGCGCCACTCACGATGCATTCCGAGGCAAGGAGGGATGCTTTGAGGATTCCCTCAACGGTGTGCGCTTGTGCAAGAAGCACGGCATCAAGGTTGGCCTGCGCTTCACCATGACAATGGACAATCATGCGCAGCTTCCCGAACTGCTCGATCTTGCCGACTCGGAAGGTGTCGATAAATTCTACCTCTCCCATCTTGTTTATGCCGGACGGGGCAACAAGAACCGCATGGATGATGCTGCGTGGGAGATCACGCGCAACACCATGACCATGCTGTTTGAGCGCGCGCTTGGCTATATCGAGCAGGGTGAGGAGAAGGAGTTTGTCACTGGCAACAACGATGCCGATGGCGTGTTCTTGTATTTCTGGGTCAAGAAACACTTTCCGGAAGCAGCCGAGCATGTCCGCGCCAAGCTGGTCCAGTGGGGTGGCAATGCGAGCGGGGTCAATGTCGCCAACATCGACAATCTCGGAAATGTCCATCCCGACACGTTCTGGTGGCACTACAATTTGGGAAACGTCAAAGAGCGGGCCTTCTCCAAAATCTGGCCCGATACTTCCGACCCCATCATGGCCGGACTCAAGCAACGTCCACGGACCATCAGCGGACGCTGCGGACAGTGCCGTCACTTCGATATTTGCGGCGGCAATACTCGGGTGCGTGCATTGCAGCTCACCGGCGACCCCTGGGCGGAGGACCCGGCTTGCTACCTAAGTGATGAAGAAATCGGCCTTGCCGAAACAGGCGAGCGGCTGACCGTTAAACCCTTCAGAGGACAACGCCATGAAGCGCCGCACATGGTTCGGACTTAGCCTTGCATGCCTGGCGTTTGCTGCGTTGCTCGATCCGCGCAGCGCGGTTGCGCAAGAGGCATCTACACAAGCGCTCTACAAGGAGCACTGCGCCAGCTGCCATGGCGCGGACCGGCTTGGGGGGCAGGGACCCGCACTTCTTCCGCAGAATCTGAAGCGGTTGCGCAAGAAAAGCGCGCTTGGTGTCATTGGAAACGGCAGGGCCGCGACGCAAATGCCGGCTTTCAAGGAGGTTCTCTCCAACGCGCAAATCGCAGCGCTTGCTGACTATGTCTATACGCCGCTCGATCATGTCCCCGAATGGGGCGCCGCGCAGATAAGCGCCAGCCACGTAGTTCACAAACCCGAATTGGTTGAGGGAGACGCAAACTCGGCCAAGCCCATCTATGACGCTGATCCTCTCAATGTGTTTCTCGTTGTTGAGGCTGGCGACCATCACGTTACGGTGCTCGACGGAGACAAATTCGAGCCCATTCACCGCTTCAAGTCGCGCTTCTCGCTCCATGGCGGCCCAAAATATTCTTCCGACGGGCGCTTCGTCTATTTCGCTTCGCGTGATGGTTGGATCACAAAATTCGACATGTACAGGCTTGAAACCGTGGCCGAGGTTCGGGCTGGTATTAACACGCGCAATGCCGCTGTTTCGAGCGACAACCGGTATGTGATCGTCGGCAACTATCTCCCCCACACTCTTGTGATCCTCAAAGCAAGCGATCTGAGCCTTCTCAAGATCATTCCTGTGAAGGATGGCAAAGGCAATTCCAGCCGCGTGTCGGCCGTTTACAACGCGCCGCCGCGCACCAGCTTCATTGCCGCTCTCAAGGACATTCCCGAGGTTTGGGAGATTCGCTATGACGACGACCCGCCGGCGGGGTTCTCTCAACCCTGGGTGCATGACTACCGCAAGGAATCTGGAGACGCACCCAAGAGCGAACAATTCCCGGTACGCCGCATCAAGGTCGAACAGCATCTCGACGATTTCTTCTTCGACCAGGAGTATATCCACCTGATTGGTGCATCCCGCGACGGACGCGGTCAGGTCATCAACCTCGACGTGCGGCGTGCGATTGCCGACCTCGATCTAGAGGGTATGCCGCATCTGGGCTCAGGCATCACCTGGCGTGCGGGTGAGACCACGGTGCTGGCCACGCCCAATCTGAAGAAGGGCGAAATCACGATTATCGACACCGCCACATGGAAAACGATTAAGCGGCTCAAGACGCTTGGTCCCGGGTTCTTCATGCGCAGCCACGAGAATTCGCGTTACGCATGGGTCGATGTGTTCTTCGGGCCAAACCGCGACGCCATGCATGTGATCGACAAGGAAACCCTGGAAATCGTAAAGACGCTCCGGCCGGAGCCGGGTAAGACGGCGGCTCACGTCGAATTCGACAGATCAGGATCGCATGCGCTTGTCAGCATTTGGGACAAAAAGGGTGCGTTGGTGATCTATGACGCGAAAACGCTCAAAGAGGTGAAGCGGCTGCCCATGTCGAAGCCGTCGGGCAAATACAATGTGCATAACAAGATCACATTCTCGGAAGGCACAAGCCACTAGTGTGGTGTTCTAGTGTACCTTCAGTTCACCGGTATCGCTGTCACGACCGGCAAAGTCTGCGAGCAACGTGATGTCTTCGATCGACACTCGTTCCCGCTCCATTGTGACGCCAACAGCGCGCAGCTTCAGTATCGCCCGTGAAAAACTCTCCGGCTGCATTCCAAGGCGCTTGGCGATCAGGGATTTCTCGTAAGGCAGTGTGACTATGCATGGCCCACTGCCTCCCGAGCATAACCCAAGAAGAAAATTGGCAATGCGGCGGGGCGCGGAAAGTTGCTTTATCTGCTCAAGCTGCTCGACCAGATATTTGAGATGCTTGGAGCATGATGCCAGCATGGCAAGCGCCAGATCAGGCTGTTCGTGGACGAGCCTGCGGAAATTTGCAGCGTCGATGCACAACAGTCGGCTTGGAACAATAACTTCCGCATGCACAGGATATTTCCCGCCGTCGAAGATTGCGGCTTCGGCAAAAGACTCCCCACGAGTAAATATGCCAACGACAGTTTCCTCTCCATTCGGAGTGATGCGGTAAATTTTTACCCAACCGTCGAGGATGAAGTAGAAGGCGTCGGCTGGGCTTCCCTGATGAAATAGGATCGCGCCCTTGTCATATGCTTGCGCACCCCGATTGCCGACAAGGCGCATTACCGCCTCGTCGGGAACGCCATCGAATAACGGTGCCGACTTGATAAGCTCCCATTCTGAATGATCCATATGAACGCGCCAGCCGTTGCTAGATCTGTCGCGGGACTATTGCAGATCGGACCGAACATCCGCAAGGCGTTGTCACGCTATACGAGATTTGATGATTTGGGTGGCGAATGAATTTTTCAGATTTGCCGCACCCAGCAGGCGAGTTGTCAAGATCGGCCGTTTGCCAGCCGAATTGTCGAAATGGCGGCAGCGGTCGCCGCTTGCGTTGGGTCAATGACCGGAACGTCCAGCTCGGTTTCCAACCGATGCCGGTAGCGCGCCATGCCGGCACAACCCAGCAAGATGACATTGGCGTTATGCTTCTCAAGGAGCCGCCGGCCAACGTCAAGCATCTTGGATCCAACGGAAGGCTCATCGGCCAGCTCCGCAACGGTCAGGTTTACCGGCAGATCGCCGACGATACGGCGGTCCAGTCCAAGCGACCTTGCATAGGCCCAATGCCTGTCGACAGCTCGCGGCAGTATGGAGATCACCCCAATCCGTCCGCCAAGCATGATCGCGGTCGCAAGCCCGGTTTCCGCGATGCCAAAAACGGGTTTTGAGGTCAACTCGCGCGCCGCGCCGAGTCCGGGATCCGAATAACAGGCAATTACAAATGCTGCGGCATCATCTGGCCTTTGCTGGACCGCCACCCCGACACAGTTCGCGGCAACATCGGAATCACGCTGGCTTTCGATGCCATGCGGCCCGTCTTTCAACGTGATGCACTCGATTGGTGGCGCATCGTTGGAACGAAGTGGATCGAGCGCTCTGTCGATCGCTGCGGTGACCTCTTCGTTGCTGTTTGGGTTGATGACCAGAACGGGTAGCGGCATATGCATGCCTTTCACTTCACGGGACGGGGGGAAAAATCAATCGGGGCGCACAACACCGGTTTGCTGGGAGATCAATCCATAGTGTTCGATACGGCGATGCCTGTCGAAATCGAAGATCGTCTCCTTGAAGAAATTGCATTCGTCAAGATCGCAATCCGCGACAATGAGTTCATCATCCAACGTAGTTGTGCGGGCAACAACCTGCCCGGATGGATGGACAATGGTTGAGTCGCCAAGCAGCTCGTGTCCGTCTTCGTTGCCGGCCTTCGCAATGGCCACGACCCAGGTACCATTTTGATAGGCACCGGACTGGACAGAGAGATCATTGTGGAAAACCCGCAGGTCTTCGGCTTCACATGATCGCTGCGAATTCGCTGTCGGTGTGTTGAAGCCGAGCAACACCATTTCAACGCCTTGTAGACCCATCACACGATATGTCTCCGGCCAACGCCGGTCGTTGCAGATACACATGCCGAATATACCGTCCATGTATCTCCATACGCGGAACCCGGTATTTCCGACTTCAAAATATTTCTTTTCAAGATGCTGAAAGGCACGCTCCGGATCGAATACGCCATGACCGGGTAGATGTGTCTTGCGGTAGGTTCCGACAATGTTGCCGGCTTTATCCACCAGGATGGAGGTATTGTAGTGGTGGCGTTCTCCGTTCTCTTCCGTAATTTCGGCATATCCGAACGAAAAACCGATGCCGTGTTCCCTGGCCCGATCGAACAATGGCTGGCACGCCTCATTCGGCATTTCCGTCTCGAAATAGCTGTCGATTTCGCTTTGGTCGTCCATGTTCCAGCGCGGGAAGAATGTCGTCAAAGCGAGCTCTGGAAAAACGACGAGCTCGCAACCTTGGTCTTTGGCCTTGTCCAGAAGTACGATCATGCGATCGACTGCCAACTTTCGGCTGTCTGCCTTCTGAATTGGACCTAGCTGGGCTCCGCCCACGCGAATGACTCTGGACATCTTGTTCTGCCTCCGCTTACCCGACAGTTCTATTGTCAATTGCCATGTCAATATACGGGTGCTTCTCAATCACAGCCAATTCCCCCTACAATGTCGAATTAAGATTCGTAGCGTCAATATTTGTGCAGGTTATAGGCCATGAACCTTCGACAGCTGGAGATTTTCCGTGCCGTGATGCAGGGGGG
>DEIT01000008.1 GCA_002352635.1 Hyphomicrobiaceae bacterium UBA2767
TGTTTTATCCGGACGCACTTAATCCAATCTCTATTGGTGGCAGCGACCAAGACTACACAAATGGCGTGCACGCGACGGCTGAACTGGAAGAAAACGTCGTCGTCGAACCCTACGCTACAATTGGACCCGGCGCCCGCATCGGCCAGAATTCGGTCATCGCGTCAGGGGCACAGATCGGATACCGGTGTCATATCGGAAATGACAGCTATATCGGTCCCGGTGTCTCTCTAAGCAATTCACTGGTCGGGAACGGCGTAATACTTCATGGAGGCGTCCGAATTGGCCAGGATGGTTTCGGGTTCGCGATGGGACCAAAGGGTCATCTCAAGGTTCCTCAAATCGGACGGGTCGTGATACATGACGATGTCGAGATCGGCAGCAATTCGACCGTTGATCGCGGTGCCTTGCGGGACACTGTGATTGGTGCGGGAACAAAAATTGATAATCTGGTTCAAATCGGGCACAACGTCGTGATCGGGCGCATGTGCGTCATAGTTTCCCATGTCGGTATTGCCGGTTCAGTGGAACTGGGAGATGGGGTTGTTCTCGGCGGCAAGGTAGGTATAAGCGGCCATGTCAAAGTGGGCGCGGGCGCCCAAATAGCGGCGACGAGCAGTGTGCGTAGCAACGTACCTCCCGGCGCCAAGTGGGGCGGCACCCCGGCCAAGCCCTTGTCGGCCTGGTTCCGTGAGATTGCTACCGTGCAAAGAATTACCGAAGAGCGCATCGCAGCCCGCAGGCAAGGCGACCGCTCGTAACTCTGGCGAAGCGCGGGTTGAGATATTTGAAATGATGGAGCGCGGGAAATGAACGATTCAAGAGGCTCGACAGAACACAGAAGTCTCGACATGACACAGATCATGAAACTCCTGCCGCACAGGTATCCATTCCTGCTGGTCGACAAGATAATTGAGATGGATGGCGACAAATCTGCCGTTGGCATCAAGAACGTCACCTATAACGAGCATTTCTTTCAAGGACACTTTCCCTCGCACCCGGTCATGCCGGGTGTCCTGTTGATTGAGGGGATGGCGCAAACAGCAGGGGCGCTGTGTGTTGCCAATCTTGAAGAGAGTTACGAACCCAACCTGGTGTATTTTATGGGCATTGACAGGGCACGATTTCGCCGGCCGGTAATGCCAGGCGATACGGTCTATTATCACATGACAAAGGTCCGCAACCGCGGACGGGTCTGGCGTTTCAAGGGGGAGGCGAAGGTCGATGGTAGAATCGTGGCCGAGTCCGAAATCAGTGCCATGATTGTGGAAACAGAATAGTTCGGCCACCCTTAATGACAAACCTACATTCGAGTTCAGTCGTCGACCCACAGGCAACTTTGGGGTCCGATATCGAGATCGGGCCTTTTTGTGTTGTTGGCAGCGGCGTAAACCTTGGAGACGGCTGCAAACTTCATTCGCACGTGGTTATCGAAGGCAACACGACGCTGGGGCCCAACTGCGAAATCTATCCGTTCGCATCTCTCGGCCATATTCCCCAAGACATGAAATACAAGGGCGAGAAAAGCGAACTTGTCATCGGCAGCAACAACATTATTCGCGAATACGTAACCATGAACCCGGGCACGGAAGGTGGCGGGCTGGTAACGAGAGTTGGCTCGGATTGTCTGATCATGGCTCAGGCGCATGTTGCTCATGACTGCATTATCGGCGATCACGTCATCCTCGCGAACGGGGCAACGCTCGCCGGTCATTGTGTTGTTGGCGACAACGCCATTCTTGGCGGTTTGTCCGCGGTCCACCAGTTTGTGCGCATTGGCGAACACGCCTTTGTCGGCGGCATGTCGGGCGTTGAAAATGATGTCATCCCCTACGGTATGGTCATCGGTCCGCGTGCGTCACTCAAGGGGCTCAATGTGATCGGTATCAAACGGCGTGGATTTGACAGGACACAGCTTAAGAATCTGCGCGACGCCTACGACCAACTGTTTGCAGCACAGGGCACCCTGGTTGAGAGAACGGACGCTGTTGAGCAGGCGTTTCCGGATGACGAGCATATCGGAAGCATTCTCGAATTCATTCGGGCTGACTCATCGCGCTCACTATCCGTTCCCAAACAGGAAACGTCCTAAAGCCCATCCCGGTCAACCGAGGCTCTCATGGCCAGGTCACAGCATGCCCATCCAGCCGGACTAAGCATAATTGCCGGGGGTGGAGATATGCCCATCGCCGTTGCGCGCGCGGCAAGAGCCAAGGGCAGACCGCTTCATATTTTCGGGATTACAGGCGCCGCCAACCCAGCCATCGAGGCATTCCCGCACAATTGGATCAACTTCGGACATATCGGCAAGGTCCTCTCTGTCTCAAAGGCAAAGGACTGCCGGGAACTTGTCATTGTGGGCGCAGTGAAGCGGCCGCGCCTTACGGAACTGCGCATTGATTTCGGTGCGCTGATCAACCTGCCGTCGTTGTTGGGTTGGACGGTCGGCGGGGACAACTCCGTTCTGTCGGGTATAATAAAGTTCTTTGAAAGCAAGGGATTCACAGTGGTTGGCGCACACGAGATCGCTCCGGATATGCTCGCAGGCCAGGAGCTCTACACCAAGCGAAAGCCGGGAAAAGCGGACACAACCGACATTTCTGTTGGCCTGAAAGTAATCAGTGCACTCGGCGCGCTTGATGTCGGACAGGCCGCTGTCGTCGCCAATCGCTATGTCCTGGCAGTAGAGGCAGCGGAAGGTACCGATCGGATGCTCGAGCGCTGCACGGACCTCAACAAGTGGTGGAAGCGGGGTAGGCGGTCTGGCATATTGATAAAATGCGCCAAGCCCGGTCAGGAACGGCCTATCGAC
>DEIT01000234.1:0-7117 GCA_002352635.1 Hyphomicrobiaceae bacterium UBA2767
TGCTCCTCTCTCACGATGTACCGAACCGCAGACTGCTTGAAGAGGCGCTAACGACCAAGGCCGGTTACAAGGTCACGGTCACAGTGCCGCGGCGAGGCGAGAAGCGCGAGATCATGGAGCAGTCGCTTGTGAATTCGCGCGAGGCCCTTGAACGGCGGTTGGCCGAGTCTGCTTCTCAGCGCAAACTGCTTGAGGGACTGGCAACAGCATTTGATCTCGACGATGCGCCGGAGCGGATCGAGGTGTATGACAACAGCCACATTCAGGGGACAAGCCCGGTGGGTGCGATGATTGTGTCGGGACCGGAAGGTCTTGAGAAAAACAGTTATCGCAAGTTCAACATCAAGTCGAAAGATCTCGCGCCCGGCGATGACTACGCCATGATGCGCGAGGTGCTGACCCGTCGCTTCTCGCGCCTTTTAAAGGAGTCACAAGACGATAACAGCAGCGCCGTCTGGCCTGATCTTGTGCTCATTGACGGCGGTGCAGGCCAATTGTCGTCAGCCCATGACGTGCTCGACGAACTTGGAATAGACGGCCTGCGTGTCGTTGGTATCGCCAAGGGGCCGGACCGGGATGCCGGTCGCGAGCGATTTTTTATCCGGGATCGCGACGCATTCATGCTGCCTCCACGTGATCCGGTTCTCTATTTCGTGCAACGGCTGCGAGACGAGGCGCATCGCTTCGCAATCGGTGCGCACCGGGCAAAGCGCAAGAAATCCTTTCATGCTTCACCACTCGATGAAGTGCCAGGCGTCGGACCGGCGCGCAAGCGCGCATTGTTGAAACATTTCGGTTCTGCCAAGGCGGTGAGCCGGGCCGGACTGACTGATTTGCAGACGGTCGAAGGCGTATCCGCGCATACAGCGCAAACCATTTATGATTTTTTTCATGAGCAGAATGGGTGAAAAGCCTTACACTGTGCCCACAATGGAACGAGTCGCGCGACAAAACATGTATCTATATGTACCAAACCTGCTGACCTACGGTCGGATAGCGGCAGTGCCGGCGCTTGTGGGATGCTTCTTTATCAAGGGCGACTTCGGCAACTGGCTTGCTCTGGCGATTTTCGTTGCCGCCGGGATTACCGACGCGCTCGACGGCTATTTCGCCCGTGCCTGGGAGCAGCAAACATCACTCGGGCGCATGCTCGACCCCATCGCCGATAAGCTGCTGGTGTCCGCTGCATTGATGATGCTCGCCGCCCAACAGACAATCGCCGGATGGTCGTTATGTGCCGCCGTGATCATCCTCAGCCGCGAGATCCTGGTCTCTGGCTTGCGCGAATTTCTGGCCGAGGTAAATGTCAGCGTGCCGGTCACCAAGCTCGCCAAATGGAAAACCATCGCCCAGATGGTCGCCATCGGTTTCCTGCTCGCAGGTACAGCCGGCGACAAGATTTTTCCCTTTACGACCCTCACCGGGCTTTGCTTACTGTGGGTATCGGCCATCGTAACGCTCTACACCGGGTGGGATTATTTCCAAGCCGGAATGCGCCATGTGCTGGATATGGGTCACAAATAAAGCAGGACGTGTGTAATGAGTGTGAAGCTTCTCTATTTCGCCTGGGTGCGGGAGAAAACGGGGCTTGGCGAAGAAACGGTTGATCTGCCCGGGAGCGTGCAGACCGTTTCTGACCTGATGGCCTGGCTCAAGGCGCGCGGACCCGAATATGAAGCCGCATTCGACAAGTCCGACTTCATCCGTGCCGCAATCGACCATACCCATGTGACCCACAGCACTTCCATCGACAAGGCCCGTGAAATTGCGTTCTTCCCACCCGTCACCGGGGGTTGAACCATCCATGATCCGCATCCAGCAGGAAGACTTCGACATCGGCGCCGAGATTTCGAAGCTGCGCTCAGGCCGAACCGATATCGGCGCCATTGTGACCTTCACCGGAACAGTGCGCGATACAGCGCAAGGAGAGTGCATCTCGGAGATGACACTCGAGCATTATCCCGGCATGACGGAAAAAGAACTGCAGCGGATTGAGCAGCAGGCCACCGCGCGCTGGCCGTTACAGGGCTCACTCATCATTCACCGCTACGGGACAATGAAACCGGGTGAGAATATCGTGCTGGTGATTACCGCCTCGGCACATCGGCAAGCAGCGTTCGAGGCGGCGGAATTCCTGATGGATTATCTCAAGACCAAGGCCCCGTTCTGGAAGAAGGAGGACGGACCGGACGGTGGCACATGGGTTGACGCACGCGACAGCGATGATGATGCGCTCAAGCGATGGGAAACACGTCGCAAGGCTGCGGAATAGCGGCCAGATATCAGGTTATTGCTGCAGGGGCGGAACGTATGGACCCCAACGGCATCTCTCCCGCCACACACAGCCGGTCGCACGCGCGCACTGCCTGACAAATCGGCAGGTACGGCATCGTAATGTTGGACCGCAGCGTGTGCGCCCGTCCCGGCGCAGGCCACACCAATAGATCTCCTGACAGGTACGGAAGATATCGACCTTGTGCAGCAGACTCATTTCTGACGCCTGCCCAGATCCCGCAAGACCGCCCAGCGGTGCGGTCGCCTTGGCAGATGGTGACAAAGCACTGGTTAGGAAAACTGCGGCCAGCAAGAGCGCGACAACCGCCCCAATCTTAAAATACCGGCACATAACGGCACCCCCTCCCGAAATACATCGCCGCCTGTTCACACAGGCTTTGATCATAGCATGGAGCGTCATCACCCGCGCAAGAGGTTACACGCAAGGCGCGACAGTCGGCCATCCTGAATGAGAATTGGCTCGTCAGCCGGTAGCAGCAACGCTTTCCGCGGGGCGTATGAGCGCTGAGTAATCCTTCACCAGCGTCTCGGTGATGGTGCCGGGCGTAAACTTGTGCGGACCGATCTCCGCAACGGCCGTTACTTCGGCTGCGGTACCGGTGATGAAACACTCACTGAAATCGTCGAGTTCATCCGGCATGATTGCACGCTCGACGACTTCATAACCGCGCTTCTTCGCCAATTCCATAACACTGCGGCGCGTGATTCCATCAAGAAAGCAATCCGGCGTCGGTGTGTGGAGTGCACCATCTTTGATGAGGAAAATATTGGCGCCGGTCGCCTCGGCCACCTGGCCACGCCAGTCAAGCATCAATGCGTCGGCATAGCCCGCGGCCTCCGCCTTGTGCTTCTCAATGGTGCAAATCATATACAGGCCCGCCGCCTTGCTTTTGGTCGGCGCTGTTCTTGGGTCTGGACGGCGATAGTCGGCAATAGCCATCCGAATACCCTTGAGTTGCGCCTCCGGGTCGAAATACTTCCCCCAATCCCACGCAGCGATAGCAAGATTGATGCGAGTCTCCTGGGCGGAAACGCCCATCATCTCACTGCCCCGCCACGCGATCGGTCGGATATAGGCCTCAACAAGACCATTCTGCGCCACCACGGCTTCACAGGCCTTGTCGATCTCTGCAACAGAATACGGGATTTCAAACCCGAGCACGGCGGCGGATTCGTGCAGGCGTTCATTGTGCTGGGTCAGTTCGAAAATTTGGCCGCCATAGGCCCGAATTCCCTCAAATACGGCGCTGGCATAGTGCAGCCCGTGGCTGAGAACATGGAGCTTGGCGTCCGGCCACTCGACCATCTCGCCGTTCATCCAAATCACGCCCTCGCGTTGATCGTAGGGAATTGATGACATATCACTTGCTCTCCGAGAAGACTGCACAATGTGAGAAACAGTGCGGTTTACAGCGCGCCGTGACGGGATTTCCTGTCCCGGAACAACCCGCTAACCAGAACGCATTTAGCGTTATTCTGCATAAGCTGAACATGATTTTGCGGCAAAACCGGAATACACAAAACAGATCACAACGCTGTATTTATCAGTATCAATAGGCTAAAAATAAGTCAACATGACTGACATAAATGAGCGCATTCGAGACTTGGACACCGGTGTTGACCGGGTAAAGAAGGCTGCGCAGAAAGGCCCACGCGCAAACGTATCAACCGATCCGGCGCTTCTCGACCTCGCGGAACTGCTGTTTTTTGCCTATCGCGATTTTACGCGTGAGCCTGACAAAATTCTCGATGAGTTCGGCTTTGGCCGCGCTCACCACCGAGTGCTGCATTTCGTCAATCGCAGGCCCGGCATGCGCGTGGCCGATTTGCTGGAAATCCTTAAGATCACCAAACAAAGCCTCGGGCGGGTCTTAAAACAGCTGGTGGATGACGGCTTCATTGCTCAGGAGGCAGGCAAATCTGACCGTCGCGAGCGTCTTCTTCATCCCACAGCGCACGGACGTGAACTCGCCAATCGCCTAGCTGAGCCACAGCTTGAACGGGTCGCGCATGCGCTCAATGCCAGTGGCAGGAAAGCGCAATCAAGTATTGAGATGTTCCTCTATCAAATGATCAGCGAAGCTGACAGATCGCAAGTCGAACGATTGCTCATGTCAAAGGACCGTCAACACGAAAAACGGGAAGAACGGGAATGAGTCCCTCCACCCAGCAAGGCGCTACCCCGTTGCCGGCGGACAATGCACCGCACATTCTGATCGTGGATGATGACCAGCGTATCCGCGACCTGCTGGCACGATTTCTCCAGGAAAACGGGTTTCGCGTAACAACGGCAGAAAATTCGGCAACGGCACGCGCCAACATGCGTGGGTTGGCGTTTGATCTTCTGGTTCTTGATGTCATGATGCCTGGCGAGACAGGCCTTGAACTGGCAGAGGCCCTACGTGAAACCCATGACATCCCTATCCTCATGCTGACCGCCCGGGCGGAACCCGAGCACCGCATTCAAGGGCTGGAGGCCGGCGTCGACGACTATCTCGCCAAACCGTTCGAGCCACGTGAACTGCTTTTGCGGTTGCGAAACATTTTGAGTCGCCAAAAACGCACGTTAAGTCCGCAGGAGATCATCCGTATTGGCACATTTACCTTCCACATTGGCAGAGGCGAATTAAAACAGCAGGGAGAAACCATCCGCCTGACGGAACGTGAACGCGATCTGCTCCGGCAATTCGCCGAACGCCCTGGCACCCCCATTTCACGGCTGGAATTGGCAAAACAGGGGACCGACGGCTCGGAACGCGCCGTCGATGTTCAAATCAACCGTTTGCGTCGAAAAATCGAGGCAGATCCCGGCAATCCAGTTTATCTTCAGACTGTCCGGGGCAAGGGTTACATTTTGCACGCAGAATAATGGTAGCAATTCCCAAACCGACTTGGCCGAGCCGAAAACGAATATCCAAGCTTGGTGTGGTACCCGGCTTTCTGAGCGGCGTTTTGCCCAAGGGACTGTATGCTCGCGCGCTTATCATCATCATCGCGCCGGTCGTGTTGTTACAGTCTGTCGTTGCGTTCGTCTTCATGGAACGCCACTGGGAAACTGTGACGCGGCGATTGTCGGATGCAACGACCCGCGACATTGCGATGCTCCTGGGCGTCTACGAATCCTACCCCCATGACGATAAATACCAAAAGCTGATCAAGCTTGCGCAGAGCAAGCTCAATCTCTCATTGCAAATTCTTCCGCCCCAGGACCTACCACCGACTCGACCCAAGCCGTTTTTTGACTTGCTGGACCGAACACTCAGCAAGGAAATCCGGAAGCAAATCGGCAAGCCTTTCTGGATCGACACTGTTGGCCGTTCACATCTGGTCGAGATCCGCATAAAACTGAAAGACGCCGTTATGCGGATTCTGGCCCGCCGCAGCCAGACCTACGCATCGAATTCCCACATCTTCCTTTTATGGATGGTCGGCACATCGCTTGTATTGCTTACGGTCGCCATCCTGTTTCTGCGCAATCAGATCAAACCAATATTGCGCCTCTCACAAGCAGCGGAGCGTTTTGGCAAAGGTCAGTCGACGCCGCCTGACTTTCGCCCGCGTGGAGCCAGGGAGGTACGGCAAGCTGCCCTGTCCTTCATGGAAATGCGCAACCGTATCGAACGTCAGATCGAGCAACGCACGACAATGCTGGCAGGCGTCAGTCATGATTTGCGCACCATCCTCACACGGTTGAAGTTGCAGCTCGCCATGTTCGATGAATCCGAAGAAGCCAGGGAGATGCTCGCCGATGTGGATGAGATGCAGGCAATGCTGGAAGACTATATGGCGTTTGCCCGCGGCGATTCGAGCGAGGAGAGTTCATCGGTCAACGTGCGCCAGCTGCTACAGGAAATCCGCAAACAGACAATACGCGGAAAGAAAGAGATCACACTCAACATACCCGGCGATAGTATCGTTGTTCCGCTACGCCGACATGCCTTCAAGCGCGCGGTTACAAACGTGATATCAAATGCTGTCCGTTTTTCCCACCACGTCTCCGTCGACGTTACGAAGACAAATGGATGGCTAACATTGCGCGTAGATGACGATGGACCGGGCATTCCCGAAGAAGAGCGTGAAGAGGTTTTCCGGCCGTTCTACCGGCTGGACAATGCGCGGGGACAGGACACCGGAATCAATACCGGCCTCGGCCTTTCAATTGCCCGGGATATTGTGCGCGGCCATGGTGGTGATATCGCGCTGAAAGAGAGCAAGATGGGAGGTCTCCAAGTCATCATACGGATACCGGTATAGGTCAGTTGTGTTTGTGCCTTTCCCGGTCGGCCCAAGTCGAACCTGCCTTTCCAACGTCTGCATTAGAGGGCCTCATCGCCGATAGTCGGAGCGAATTGTTGCTGCGCATGCAAATCCAGGTGCAACGAATCCAAGCCACCGGCAAAAAGCCACAGCAAGCTCAAAAATCATGCTGGCATATAATAAGCTGGCTTATTATAATCTAGTATGCCTAATGATCCTTATCTCACTCGTTCGCTCGGGTTCCTTCTTGCCGATGTATCACGACTGGTGCGTAAACGGTTCGATCAGCGCGCCAGGGCTCTTGGACTGACGCGGGCGCAGTGGCGGGTCCTGGCGCAACTTCGCCGCCGCGAAGGCATCAATCAGCGGGACCTTGCTGAAATCCTCGAAATCGAAAGCATTACTCTGGCCCGCCACATCGACCGGCTTGAGGCTAAAGGTTGGGTAGAACGCCGACGCGACCCTGCCGACAGGCGCGCATGGAGGTTGCATCTGAACGCACAGGTTCAACCCATCTTGCACAAAATGCGAAAGTTTTCCGAAACGACCCGGGCTGAAGCTCTGA
>DEIT01000234.1:7170-9896 GCA_002352635.1 Hyphomicrobiaceae bacterium UBA2767
AAAAAGTGGCTGAAGCCCGACCACGTGCCTCGGTCAAGAAAGTTAGCGGAGGCGGTGTTGGCACCTAGAGCAAAAACCGCCCGTGCGCCTGCGCGCAAGAAGGCCAAGAAGGAAGAGGTGGCTCCTGCCTCACGGTCCCTCCGGCGAGTTTTCGGGGTTGCGCTGCTCTCGATCATCGGACCGCTCGCGGCAACGTTTGTCGGGCTCTATATCTACTCCGTCGGCGGCCGGTTTGTATCCACAGACAATGCCTACATCAAGTCAGAGAAGATCGCCGTCAGTGCCGATGTATCGGGCCGCGTTGTCGCGGTAGCAATCCGCGAGAACCAGCGTGTGGAGAAGGACGCGCTATTGTTTCGAATAGATCCGGAGCCTTTCAAGATCACCCTGCAGAAGGCTGATGCTCAACTGATGACCGCGGCACAGGACATTGAGGCACTACGCGCTGCGCATAGGCAAAGACTTGCTGAGCTCACGCTGGCCGAAGGAGATGTGCATTTCTACAAGCGACAATATGATCGCCAGCAGAAGCTGAACACGCGGGGATTTGCATCCACGACCAATCTCGACACTGCCAGCCGCAACTTGCGCAACGCCCGCGACAAACTTGGCACCATTCGCCAGGATATTGCTCAGGCGAGCGCCAAGCTTGGCGGAGACCCCGATATCCCAACGGCTGCGCATCCCGCGGTACGCGAGGCGCAAGCGGCCCGCGACCAGGCGGCACTCGATCTCAGGCGTACCGAAGTGCGCGCGGCGACGTCCGGCATCATCACCAATTTCGAGCTGCAGTCGGGCGAATATATCCGGGCCGGAGATGTTGTGTTCAGCTTGGTCGGTGACGCGGAAGTGTGGGTGCAGGCGAACTACAAGGAGACCGACCTCACCCACGTTCATGTCGGCCAACCGGCAAGCGTTCGTGTAGACACTTACCCGGGTGTAAAGTTCACAGCCCTTGTCACCAGCATCAGCCCCGCAACAGGGGCTGAATTCGCGCTTTTGCCGCCACAGAACGCGACCGGCAACTGGGTCAAGGTCGTGCAGCGGTTGCCTGTTCGTTTGCAGTTTAAGAATTCCGGTAAGGGCCATCCCTTGCGTGCCGGCATGAGTGTGGTCGTAGAAATTGATACCGGCTTCCAACGCGAATTACCCGGATTGGCCAAAACTGCACTCAACTGGGCTCGCGATCTGATATGAGCGCGGCGGTCGCAACCGCGGACGCCGATTTCCCGTCTACTGGGTTACGGCTTAAGCTTGTCACAATCGCGCTCATCCTCGCACCTCTCATCCAGGTGTTCGATACCTCGCTGATTGCGGTAGCGCTTACGCACATGCAGGGCTCACTGTCTGCGACCCAGGACCAGATCGCCTGGGTGCTCACCTCCTATCTGATTTCGCTGGCAGTCATGACGCCTTTCTGGGGCGCCATCAGTGGCAGGTTCGGACGCAAGCCGCTGTTGCTTGTGTCCATAGCAGGATTCATTGTGTGTTCGCTGTTGTCTGGCACCTCAGACACACTGAACGAAATTCTGATTTATCGCTTCATTCAGGGCATGTTTGGCGCAGCGCTGATTCCCCTGTCGCAGTCTTCCCTGCTCTCGGTTTACCGGCGAGAAGATTTCGGAATCGCCATGGGATGGTGGGGCGTCGGCATCATGTTCGGTCCCGTGTTCGGTCCAACCCTTGGCGCTTACATCACCGAGTATTTCAGTTGGCGCTGGGCGTTCTATCTCAATCTGCCAATTGGATTGATGGCGTTCATCATGATTGCCTTTCTTGTTCCGCGAGCCCGGATCCGGGTACCACGCCAATTCAACTATTTTGGCTTTGTCATGCTGGCGATCGCCATCGGCTCGGTGCAGTTTGTTCTCGATCGCGGCGAGCGGCTCGACTGGTACGATTCCCCAACTGTCATCATACTGACTCTGATGTCAGCGGGAGCCTTATGGGTGTTTGTCGTAAACTCCCTCACGTCCAAGATACCATTTGTGGACCCTGCGATCTTCCGCGACAAGAACTATGTGAGCGGCATTGTGCTGCGCGTGCTTTTCGGGCTGGTGCTCTTCAGCAGCGTGGTGCTCCTTCCACCCTTCCTGCAGAACCAGGGCGGATACCCGCTGATCGACAGCGGCATCATACTGGCCGCCCGAGGGGGCGGCGCGATGGCATCTGCCCTGTTCGTCGGTTACCTGCTTAAGGTCATTGACCCGCGCAAAGTGATATTCGTCGGCATGCTCATCGCTGCAATAACGATGTGGCAGTTTTCCAATTTTACCCAGGACATCGAAATCGTCAGCGTGATGGTGGTGAGCTTTATTCAGGGCGTCTCATTCAGCTTTTTTGTCATACCGGTGAACACGGTCGCCTTTTCATCCATGGCGCCTGAGCACCGTGATGCGGGCACGTCGTTCTACTCGTTGCTGAACAATATGGGCCGCAGCCTAGGCATTGCGCTGTTTGCCAGCTACCTCGCGCGCCAGACACAAGCCAACCACGCCATGTTGAGTGAAAAGGTGACGCACTTCAATGACGCTGTGCGCCATCTCGAACTTCCGCCAGTGTGGGATCTGGAGAGCACGGCGGGGCTGAGAGCCATCAACCGCACGGTCAATCAACAGGCCGAGCTGATCGCCTATATAGACGACTTCCGCCTGCTCGCCGTGATCATCGTCATATGCATGCCAGTGCTCCTGGTCATGCGCAATCCCCACCGAACAGAACGTTCA
>DEIT01000234.1:10013-14351 GCA_002352635.1 Hyphomicrobiaceae bacterium UBA2767
CTTCGTAGAATTCCCACTTGTCATTGGCTCCGAGCCCTTTGGGATTTCCATCCATGCCATGACGCTCCGCATTGGCCACACAGTCGGACTTGTTCACATATCCCTCAGTCGCGGCACCAACGATGTTTCCATTCGTTGCCTTGCGCCGCCAGCGGAACTCGCCAGCCTTGTCCTGATAGACTTCCCATTTGTCGCTGGATGACATGGTGCTCCTCCCCTAGTTGCAACAACAATTGCAGAAATCCACGTTGCGTCGCCGACTGTCAATTCCCCTTTGGCATATCGCCGCAAAATTGTGCCGAAACTTCGTCCAGGCAAGCCGGTTAGCCGCGTCCGACAAATGGCATTTTCGTCGCCATAATCGTCATGAACTGCACATTGGTCTCGAGTGGGAGGGAATCCATGTAGAGCACCGCACTCGCTACCTGCTCAGCCGTCATGACCGGTTCAATCTTCGTCGTCCCGTCGGCCTGCGGCACGCCCTTGGTCATCCTAACCGTCCGTTCGGTGAGCGCATTGCCGATATCGATCTGCCCGCACGCAATGTCGTGCTCCCTGCCATCGAGGGAAATGCTCTTCGTCAGCCCGGTGATGGCATGCTTGGTCGCGGTATAGGGTGCTGAGAAGGGACGTGGTGCGTGGGCAGAGATCGATCCGTTGTTGACGATACGTCCGCCCTTCGGCGTCTGCGACTTCATGATCTTGATGGCTTCTTGTGCGCAATAAAACGAGCCATTCAGGTTAACGTTCACGACCGCCTGCCATTGCTCGGGCGTGAGCTCTTCCATCGGCACAACAGGCGCACTGGTGCCTGCATTGTTGAACAGCAGATCAAGCCGTCCGAATTCGTCCGTGGTCCTGGCGAATGCGCCCGCAACGGACGCAGGGTCGGCAACATCCATGGGGACAGGAAGCATCCGACCGTCTCCCCCCTCAACCATCCCGGCAGTTTCTTCCAGTGCATTTGCTCTGCGTCCGGCAAGAGCCACCGAATATCCATTTTTCTGCAGCAGGAGTGCAGTCGCCCGGCCGATACCGCTGCCCGCGCCGGTTATGAATGCAATCCGTCCTTTACCCATCGTATACCCCCTTACACATTCTGTGATTTCTTCTTGTGATCCTGGTCAAGATGTCTGCTCGAGTTCATCTGTCAGGAACTCTTGTATCACCGCGTCGATGCTTTCATCAGCCTCGAACCCAAGCGCGTTGGCGCGCTCCGTGATCATGCCCTCTGGCCACGCCCTGACAATCGATTCAATATTCAGGTCATGCTCCCAGGAAATGAGCCCTGCGTCGCCGCCCGCGCGTTCGAGCGCTGCCACCATTTCAGCGACCGTAACGGTCAGCCCCGGCAGGTTGACCACACGCAGCCCGTCCGGCCAGCTATCTGGCGGCAGATCATGGGCGTGCATCAAGTCGGTTGTCGCAGCGCGCGGAGACTTGATCCAAATAGCAAGCTCGTCGGAAACAGGACAAACGGCCTTCAACCCCTGAAGCGGCTCGCGCAGGATTGAGCTGGCAAAGGATGATGCAGCCTTGTTTGGCTTGCCCGGTCGGATAACGACGGTCGGCAAGCGCACTACCCGGCCATCGATGAACCCGCGCCGCGAATACTCTCCCACAAGATATTCGCCAATGACTTTTTCGACACCATAGGAATTGAGAGGTCGCACTGGAGT
The DNA here is from genome assembly GCA_002352635.1 of Hyphomicrobiaceae bacterium UBA2767. GTDB lineage: Bacteria > Pseudomonadota > Alphaproteobacteria > Rhizobiales > Methyloligellaceae > UBA2767. The sequence continues at coordinate 11,693 of DEIT01000234.1, forward strand.
GTTGTCATCAACAATAGATGGCGCCACTCCGAAAGCAGCAACAGAACTGGTAAACACCAACCGAGGCGGATCCGGGAGACAACGGCAGCGTTCAAGAAGGACACGCGTGGCATCGAGGTTGACCTGCATGCCAAGATCGAAATCGGCTTCTGCGTGTGCGGAAACGACCGCCGCCAGATGAAAGATGCTTGCCGTATCTTCAGGAATCAGCGCGTCAAATGAACCAGCGGCGCAAATATCGGCTTCGATATAAGTCACCCCATCGAGCTCTTCGGCGGGCGTTTGACGATCAATACAGACGATCTCTGAGATCGGGGTTTGTGCGCCTCCCGGCCCCGCCGCTGTACCTCTTGCACGCAACGCCGCGGCAAGTTTCTGCCCGAGAAACCCGCAACCTCCGGTAATAACGATTTTCACGTAGCCCTCAATCATGCCAGCAAACGCTCAGAAAAGCCGCCCACCATTTGGCACATTCAAATCAGGCGCGAACAAAACAACCTCGCCATCCCCATCGGGAAACCCCAGGGTCAGCACCTCGGACATAAGCGGCCCAATCTGGCGCGGAGGGAAATTAACAACTGCAGCAACCTGACGCCCGACAAGATTCTCCGGCGTGTAGTGGACAGTTATCTGGGCCGAGCTTTTCTTTTCACCAATCTCCGGCCCGAAATCGATCCACAGCTTGAATGCGGGTTTGCGCGCCTCTGGAAAGGGCTCCACGCGCGTGATTGTGCCAACGCGAATGTCGACATTGAGAAAATCGTCAAAAGCGATTTCGGGTGCTGGTGATTGATCTGCCACGAGATCACTTCGCTCCTTCGCGCGGCAAGATAGAGCCTGGCCCACCACGCCACAAGAAAAGAATAATAGCCATTGTTTTCAAACGATTGCGATTCGATTGAACCTTTTCCCGGCTCAACGCGACCAATACCACGAGTGACTTCTCGGAACTCTCTGAGAAGCTGGATATTTCTGACGCTTCATGAAGCGCAAACTCTTGCCCGGGAGAGAAACCATGTTGAAGAGGATAGTCGTGGTCGCGTTGGCAGGTTCCGCAATCATCTTGAATACGATGACGGTATTCGTAGCAGGTTCGGCCGCTCTCGCTCCCGTCAAGAGTGTTGCCACAGCAATTAAACAATTGTCGGACGATCGGATAGCCGGGTCGAAGTCGAAGCCTTCGGTCGTGTTGAAGCAGCCAAGCATGGCCGACAGTTCTCCTCAGGTCATCTCAAAAGTGAGGAACTTGGTCGGGCGGTCCGGCGAGGTTGGGGCATTGATCGTCCGCTGATACGCGTGCGTATGCGAACCACAAAGACGGGGCGCTCGCGTGTGCGCGTCCCGGATCCCTTGAGCCAACCCAAACTGGAATTCGGCAGCTCTGACTGTCCCACCCCTCAACCGAATGTGAAGGCGCAGCATCATGATTTTTCTTCTCTTTCAGAAATGACAATGACTATGATCGCTCGAATCGAAGGTCGGGGGCTCAATTGGCATTCACTGCCACCATCAGACAGGGTTTGCTGTTTCTTGCGCTGATCATTGCGGCCGTGCCTTTGGTCGGCAGCATCGAAGCGCCAGCCTCAACACTTGAGGCGCAACAGGCCATCGATCTCGACCACGGCTTCATGGATGCATTTGCCGCCCCTGCGGCATTTTTTGCGAAATTGCCATGCAAGAGACCGAAGGCCAGCGTGCACCATCCCTGCGCGGTATGCGCCGGCCACGTCATTGCCAGGGCATTCAGCCGCACACGCCCTTCATTCCCCGTCCCAAAACTCAAAAAGTTGTCGACCGATGCGCTGACGGATCGCCTGGCGCAGGCTGCCGAAGAGGCCGCCGCGCGTCTGAAATGGGCGAATAACGCGGCTCAGCTTCAGGAATTCGCCTCAACCACTGTCATCGCACGCACCGTGCGCCTGCGGAACTGACTAGCCGCCCCTGACAAGTTGGCCAGGACGCCTCTGCGTCTCTCATCCGGCCCAAAGCCGCAAGCCCACGCATTTCGTGATGCGCATCCGCTGCTTTGCGAATAGGCCGCACACAGTTCAATGATTTTTCGAGGATGAAACAGAAAATGAGATCAACAACTCGAACCGTGAAAGGCATAGGCTTTGCATTGCTCATTGCCCTCATCGCAATTGCCGGTGTCCCCAACAGCGCCCAGGCACAAGGCATTTTCAGCGACTGGTTCAGTGACAAACCATCTGGCCGTCATGTTGTAGGCCTGAAGGTATCGGAACGGCCGGGGACCATTCTCGTCAGTATCGGTGACCGGCGTCTCTACAAGATCTTGCCCGGTAACAAGGCTATTTCCTACCCAATCGCCATTCCGGACAATGAGGCCTTTTGGGCCGGAACCCTGCCAGTTTCCAGAAAGGCAGTGAACCCGCGTTGGACCCCGACGATTTCAATGCGCAAGGAGAACCCCGCCCTTCCAAGGTTTGTGCCGGGCGGCCATCCGCGCAATCCCCTCGGCGTACGCGCACTTTACCTCGGAAGCACGCTTTACCGCATCCATGGCACAGACGCTCCATGGTTGATCGGCAAGTCTGTCTCAAGAGGGTGTATCCGCATGTACAACGAGGATGTGATCGACCTCTACAATCGCACCCGCGTCGGCACCAAAGTCGTCGTGACCGGTAAGTCCTTCCAGGCA
>DEIT01000234.1:14534-20315 GCA_002352635.1 Hyphomicrobiaceae bacterium UBA2767
CTGGCGCAACTCGGATGCGGGCGCATCAGAGCGACGCAACAACTCGCCGGCGCCACTCACGGTTTCACGCGCAAGCTGTCGCGCGAGCCTTCGCTCAAGACCGGCTTCCACGCCTGCCTCTTCCAGGCATTCCGCCAACAGAAAAATGTAAGCTGGCCCGCTCCCGGAGACGGCAGTTACGGCGTCGAGAGCTGCTTCGTCATCGATCCATGCCACCGCACCTGCGGCCTGAAGCAACGCGTCGCAACTTGCCCTCTGACTTGAACTTACATTGGTATTGGCGCAGGCCACGGTAATACCGCGGCCGATAGCGGCGGGTGTATTCGGCATGGAGCGTACAATCGCCGCATCAGCACCCAGAAACTGCTCCATCGCAGCGATCGTCTTGCCCGCTGCGATAGACAGGACAACCGTCTCCTTCACAGCAACGTCCCTCAAAGGCGGTAAAACACTGTCGATGATTTGTGGTTTGACCGCGAGCACCATGACCGCGGGCGCGGCCGGCAATTCGGTTGCGGCATCAATTACACGTACACCCGTTTTTTGTCCCAGTGCAGTCAACTCGTCCGGTGGCGCCGGATCCTGAATATAGACGGAATTCGGGTCGAGGCCCCTATCCAACCATCCGGTGAGGAGTGCGCCACCCATCTTGCCCGCACCCACCAGAAAAAGCGGGCCGCCAATTTCGAGCGTCATGCCTGTCCTTCGGTTTCAAACATGGTGGTTGCCAGCGACTGCTCCGCCGTCTTTCCAGCCCATATGACGAACTGAAACGCCTGATAATATCGCTCACAGGCTTCCACAGCAGCATGAAGCAGCGCTTCGCACTGGGAAACCGTCGGGTCGGCACCATTGAGCATCAACCCATGACGAAACAGCAGCAGGTTCTCGTTGCGCCACAGATCGAAATGCCCGAGCCAAAGTTGCTCGTTGATTGATGCCATCAATCTGTAGACTTCGCTGAGCCGCGCATCTGACACCTTGAGATCAAACGCGCACGCCATATGCAGCGCTTCCAGATCATCGCGCCAGTTAAGCGATATCTGATAGTCGCTCCAGGTGCCACCCACGCACAGTGACAGCTCGTCTTCCGCGCTGCGCTCAAACGCCCAATCGTGCATGGTCGCAAGCTGTTCGACCAGATCGACCGGATGGCCCGAACGTTCGTAGTTGAAATCAATCGACGCCATGGCTTGCCTTTGTTCCGGCCTGGCGGGAGCGGGATACGACGCATACGTGCTCACGCGCGACGCCCCCCGGAGTCCCACTAAATATTGCGGTTTGTGATTCGAAAACCACAACTACTGCGACATAACCTTAGGGTTGAATGAGTCGCAAGGAGCCAAGCGTTTTTGTCCACGCCAAAATCACAATCGCGACGTGTAAGTTCAATTGTGACAAGTAAAAATGGCCGACGCACGGCGGAATTGAATTCGGATTATGCCTACATTACAGCCCGGTAGTGTGGCGGGTGCGTCAATCGCCCTAACTCTTTCCAGCCGGGCGCCCTTTGCCAACACGGTTCAGCTGCTCTTCAAGTTCCGCAAGCCTCTTTTCAAGCCGCCCATTTTCCTCGCGCGCCTTTTGCGCCATCGCTTTCATGGCATCGAACTCCTCGCGCTGAACCACATCGAGATCATTCAGGACCTTTTCGGCCTGGGTGCGGATGAGGGTATCCATCTCCTTGCGCAGGCCCTGGGCGGCACCGGTGGCGTCGGTCATCATGCGCGCGAGTTCGTCAAAAAACCGGTTGGTTGTCTGGGTCATCGGATAGAATGTCTCCTGATGCGGCTCTGCCTGACTATGGGGTTCGCTGAAGATACAATCAAGGTGTTGACCTGACGCATTCGAACAATTCAAATCGAACCCAGAACCCGCCAACCCGAAACCCCGGATCTTTGACAATGCCCAGTTCAGATATCACTCGCCCTGCTTCGGAGATTGTTGCGCGCGCAGCCGAACTCGCCACCAGCACATTGGCCAATGCCCTCGACGCGGTCGGCCTCCACAACAACGTCATCGTTCACATCAAGGCTGTTGCGCCAGGTTTCCGGTTTGTGGGTCGGGCTGTAACCGTGAAGGAGATTGCAGGGGCGCACGGGGAATTCTCCTCTGATGACTTCCGGGTTGGTGCCATGATCGACGCCGCTCAAGCCGGAGATGTGATCGTGATCGACTGCGGTGGCGCGGAAGCCTCAACCTGGGGTGGCATGGCGTCATTGGCTGCCAAGATCAAAGGCGTCTCCGGATTGTTGGTTGACGGCGCCGTGCGGGATCTGGAGGAAATGATCGAGTTCGACTTTCCCGTCTTCTCCCGCCACATGGTCCCGACTACAGGCCGCCTTCGATTGAGAATAGAGGATATCAACGTGCCTGTTGTCATCGATAGCGTGGCCGTATCGCCGGGCGACCTCATTGTGGCCGATGGCACGGGCGTGGTGTGCCTGCCCAAGGATCGCACAGAAGAGATTATGGAAATCGCCGAAAAACTCGACCGCGACGACAGGGCGGCGGTTGACGACTTGCGGAACGGGCTGACTTTCACTCAGGCCATGAAAAAATATAAGGGCATCTGATGAATCGCTCGGGAGCCGCGACAACCAGTCTCGCATCCACCCTTGTCGAGATGCTCAAGGACGAGGGTGTCAAACGCATTTTTGGGATTCCAGGCGGAGGATCGAGCCTCGCGCTTATTGAAGCGGCAGGACGCACAGGCCTCGACTTTGTTCTCACGCGCACAGAGACGGCTGCCGCTATTATGGCGGCCGTGACAGGCGAACTGACTGCGATACCCGGTGTGCTGCTGACCGGAGTGGGTCCGGGCGCCACAAGCGCGGTGAATGGGATTGCCTATGCATCGCTGGAGAAAGCGCCGGTCATTCTGATCACCGACGGACCGGCATCCTCCCCGCATCAGGCGCTCGACCAGAACGCGCTCTATAAGCCAATTACGAAACTGCAGGGCCGGCTGCAACCTGCGGACGGACCAGAGATTTTCGCGCGTGCCATCGAAACCGCGATGACCCCTCCGTGGGGCCCGGTTCAGCTTGACCTGACTGCAGGTGATGCCGCCGCACCCATCACATCCGGTGCAGCCCGCTCCGCAAAAGCCCATCCGCCTCTCCCTTCTGACGAGGCACTTGAAAAAGCGCACAAGCTCCTTTCCGAGGCGAACAAGCCGATCATTTTGGCGGGGCTTGAGGCGCGTCAGAACCATGCGCCGCAATCTCTGCAGATGCTGGCTGATACACTCGGCTGCCCGGTGCTTGCCAGCTACAAGGCGTCCGGCGTACTGCCATCTTCACACAAGTGTTTTGCCGGGCTGTTCACGGGCTCCGCCGCGGAATCGGGCCTCATCCATGAGGCTGACCTGATCGTCTTCTTCGGGTTCGACGCCATTGAAATCATTCCAGGAGAATGGCCCTACACCTGCCCGATCGTTGACTTGTGCGTGGCTGACGCAACGCCGATGCCGAAATCGCCGGACGTCTGCGTTATCGGAGATCTTAGCCGGATCGTGGATGCACTGGTTTCTGATTTGAAATCAAGTGATTGGGAAGTCAAAGACATCAAAAAGGCGCGAAAGATTATCTCACAGACGTCTATCCTCGGAGGCAATGATCACACCGCGCAGAGCGCAGTCGAGGCCGCTGCCTCAATAGCGCCAGCCGGCATGCGACTCACCGTGGATGCGGGTGCGCATATGTTTGCAGCTCTTGGTTTCTGGCCTGCCGAAGAGGCTTTTGGCGTTTTCAAGTCAAACGGTCTTTCGACAATGGGGTATGCGCTTCCGGCCGCCATTGCCTTGGCATTGGAGGAGCCCGAGAGCCCTGTCCTTGCCGTCACCGGCGACGGCGGCATGATGATGTGCCTGACGGAGCTAACGACGGCGATTGAACACGACTGTGACATCACTGTTCTGGTGATCAATGACGCTGCCCTTTCGCTCATTGATATCAAACAACAGCGTCAACAGTACCGGAACAGCGGCGTGCGCTATCCGGGCACCGACTTCGCACGGACTGCAGAAAGCCTTGGCTGCAGGGCATGGCGCGTTGAGGCGAATGGCGATCTTGCTGCTGTGTTGAAAGAAGCCATCGCGTTCAAAGGGCCCTCGCTTGTCGACGTGGTGGCAAATCCTGACGGATATGGCGAACAGCTCGAACGTTTGCGCGGCTGATTGTTTCGCATCAGGAGAGTGGAGCGACTTCGCACACCGTTCACGCCTGTGTTGCTTGACACGAGCGCAGGCCTCAAGGATGGTCCGGCCCAACCAGCCATCGCACGTCGGGCCAGAACATCATGCCGCTCTTCGCAATCCCGTTTCCGGTCATCGATCCAATCGCATTCGAAATCGGACCTATTTCGGTCCACTGGTACGGCCTCGCCTACATGTTCGGCCTGCTCGGAGGCTGGCTGTATGCGCGCAGCCTGTTTGCCAATGCAGCCTTGTGGAATGGTGAACCGCCTGCGGGCAAGGAAATTGCCGATGATCTGCTGCTTTGGACCACTCTTGGCGTCGTCGTCGGCGGGCGCCTCGGCTACGTGTTATTCTATGAACCCGCTTATTTCTTCTCCAATCCGCAGGATATTCCGAAACTCTGGAATGGAGGCATGTCGTTTCACGGTGGCCTTGCCGGGGTCTGCCTTGCTGTCTGGTTGTTCGCCCGGGTTAAAAAAATCCCCATGCTTTCCATCGCCGACGTGTGTTGCGCCGCGGCGCCCTTTGGCCTTTTCTTTGGACGACTCGCAAACTTTATCAACGGCGAACTCTGGGGCCGGGTGAGCGATGCACCCTGGGCCATGGTGTTTCCCGGTGCCGGGCCGGAGCCGCGCCACCCGAGCCAGCTGTATGAAGCCGCTCTTGAGGGCCTGGTGCTGTTTCTGGTGCTGCGCTATTTCACGCACGTCAAGAAAGTGCTTCCCATGCCGGGCTATGTGTCGGGAGTATTTTTTGCGGGCTACGCACTGGCCCGGATCACTGCGGAGAATTTCCGCATGTTCGATCAGGAACATGCTTTTTCGACCGGCGTATTCACACCGGGCATCGTCTACTCTCTGCCCATGATCGCCATTGGCGCCTATGTGATCTGGCGCGCGCGCGCGCGCGCTGCCGCCTGATCCCATGCTGGCCGCACACTCCACTCCAAGCACACAGGACACGCTTCTCGCGGAGCTCAAACGCCGCATAGAGACAGACGGGCCGATATCAATCGCTGACTATATGGAAGCTTGCCTCGGCGACCCGGAATTCGGCTACTACGCGACCCGCGACCCTCTTGGTGAGAAGGGCGACTTCACCACCGCACCGGAAATAAGCCAGATCTTTGGCGAACTGATCGGGCTTTGGTGTGTTGTGGTCTGGCAGGAGATGGGAACGCCTGCCTCCGTCCGCCTGATTGAACTCGGCCCCGGGCGCGGTACGCTCATGGCCGACGTCCTGCGCGCCGCAAAGAGCGTCCCGGCCTTCTACGATGCTTGCAAGGTGCATTTGGTCGAGACGAGTCCCTTATTGCGCGACATACAAGCCGAAACAATTGGCAGGTTCGACAAATCACCTCAATGGCACGCCAACCTAATGGACATTTCCGATGGATCGGCGATCCTGATCGCCAACGAGTTTTTCGATGCCCTGCCCGTCCGCCAGTTTGAGAAACGAGACGGGCGATGGTTTGAACGTTGCGTCGCCCTCACCAAGGATGGCAAGCTGCAATTTCAAGTCCATGGCGAGCCCCTTGAATCTGAAACCCCTCTGCCGGAAGAACTTCGCGTGCAAGCGCG
>DEIT01000234.1:20424-24972 GCA_002352635.1 Hyphomicrobiaceae bacterium UBA2767
GAAGAGCCCGGCATGGCCGACCTGACAGCACATGTGGACTTCGATCAACTTGGTGACACCGCACGGAGCAGTGACCTCGATATTCATGGTCCCTTGAGCCAGCGGGAATTCCTTCTTGACCTTGGGCTGAAGGAGCGCTGCGAACGTCTTGTGCAAAACGCAAATGCTGCAACGAAAGAAACAATAGCAGCAGGCGCCCGCCGGCTTGTCGATCCGGCTCAGATGGGCGAGCTTTTCAAAGTCATGGCCCTGACAAGCACCGGGATCACACCGCCGCCCTTCTCCAGTGACCCTAAACCGGAGCAAGATGCATGATTATCGAAAGCCCCCTGCTTTCCTCCTTCTCCGGTCTGCGCCATGGCTTCGGCACGCGCGAAGGCGGCGTGTCGCGAGGCATTTACACGTCTCTCAACTGTGGCGTCGGGTCCAAAGACGATCGTGATCTGGTTGGTGAAAACCGCACCCGCTTCGCCGCTCGGTTGGGAAGCGAGTCCTCGGCACTGGTGACGCCCTATCAGACCCACTCGGCCGAAGTTGCGATTGTCGAGGAGCCCTGGACGCGTGAAAACACGCCGAAAGCAGATGCGGTGGTGACGGCACGGCCCGGTCTCGCCATTGGTATTTCGACTGCGGATTGCGTTCCCGTTCTTTTTGCCGATCCGGAAGCCAAAATCACCGGCGCGGCACATGCGGGCTGGCGCGGCGCCCTTTCCGGTGTCCTCGAAGCAACAATTGATAAGATGGTAAACATGGGTGCGACACGGTCGCGCATCGCTGCCGCAATCGGCCCGGCCATTTCCCAACAGGCGTATGAGGTCGGTGAAGAGTTTGAAGCGAATTTTCTTGAGGTCACCGACGCTAACGCCCGGTTTTTCGTTAGAAAATCAGAGGATTCTCAGCCGTACTTCGATCTGACAGGCTATGTTGAGGTTCGTTTGCAGGAGGCAGGAACGGGCGCCGTAGAAAATTTGCGCCTGTGCACTTATGGCGACGATGGGCGGTTTTTCAGCTACCGACGTTCATGCCATCGTGATGAACCAGACTATGGCCGTCAAATCTCTGCCATTTTAATACCATGATACTGTCGTCAGCAGTGCATTTCAGGCCCGCTAGACGCATCCGCCGAGACGCTGTACAACTTGTGCGGCGAGGCTCTCAGGATTACGCCAACCCATTGAATTGGCGAGCGATCCTGGGTTTTGTGACACTATGGAGTCGGAACGAGTGTTAACCAAGCGTACGGCGGCGGCGGGGCGTATCACCAGTTGGCTGGTGACATTGACGGCGTTTGCAGCACTGGCGATCTTGGTAACAGGATGCGCCGGCGGATCGCTGAGTGGTGTCTTCAGCGGCGAGGGTGGTGCCGGCGGGAAGCTGGCGCCAGTGACTTTTGCTCCGATTATCGGGCCACCGGCCAACGTCAGCAAAGAACTCAATCAGCAGCTTGTGGCGGCCGCGAAGCAGAAAAGCATTCCGGTTGTGACCGAAAAAGGGAGACCCTCGACCTATACGGTTCAGGGATATCTCGCCCAATCCAATGAGGGTCGGGCGGAGAAATTTTCCTACATTCTCGACGTAACCGACAAATCGGGTAACAGGGTACATCGCATCCTTGGCGAAGAAGCCGTTCCGGCCAAAGCCGGTGCGAAACCATGGGCATCGATAAATCAGGCCGCGCTGCAAAAAATAGCCGCCAAAACGACGACCAATCTGGCAGCCTGGCTGCCGAAGCAGGGTGGCGCAACCTCGTCACCGGTTACACCAGCAAGAACTTCAGCAACGCAGAAAAAACCACGGTCACCACCCCCGGCGAGCACACCCCGCCGCACGGCGTCAGCAGTCAAGCCCTCCGGACCCATTGCGGCTCTGGTGCCGCCTGTTTCCGGCGCGCCAGGCGATGGCCGTTCATCGTTGACCAATGCCTTGCGCACGCGCCTGCGAGCAAAGGGTGTTCAGATTGCCAGTACCGGTGGGACAAACGTCTACAAGATCAATGGCACAGTCAGCGTCAGCCCTGCCTCGGGTGGCAAGGAACGGGTCAAAATCGATTGGTCGCTTCTGAGCCCCACCGGCCAGAGCCTGGGCTCGGTAACGCAGCAAAGTGACGTTGCCAAAGGATCTCTGAACAAGACGTGGGGACCCGCAGCCATCGCAGCCGGGAACGCCGCCGCGGCCGAGATCATCAAACTCATCAACAAGAGCCGTGGCTGACCTGCCCCGCCTTGCCCACAATCAAGATTTGATCCGGTTTACACGCACTACGCGCGTTGCTACAAAGCGGCCCTCGCAAGCGTGGCAGAGGGCTCGTAGCCGTCTCTGAATTATCTAGCGGGCTGGGGAACGGCACATGAAACTCGTTGCTGGCAATTCAAACCGGCCTCTTGCTGACGCGATCGCCGCTTATCTGAACATGCCGATGACGAAATGCTCCGTGCGTCGTTTCGCGGACATGGAAATTTTCGTTGAAATTCAGGAAAATGTGCGTGGCGAAGATGTCTTTGTCCTGCAGTCCACATCCTACCCGGCCAACGATCATCTGATGGAGCTGCTCATCATGATCGATGCGCTGCGCCGCGCCTCGGCACGTCGCATCACTGCAGTGATGCCCTATTACGGGTATGCACGCCAGGATAGGAAAGTCGGGTCGCGAAGTCCCATATCAGCCAAACTCGTCGCTAACCTCATCTGCCAGGCCGGTGTGGACCGGGTGCTTACTCTCGACCTGCATGCAGGGCAGATACAGGGTTTCTTCGATATCCCGACGGACAATCTCTATGCGGCGCCAGAGATGGTGAAGGACATCAAGAAGAACTACGAGCTGGACAAGGTCATGGTTGTCTCGCCAGACGTCGGGGGCGTGGTTCGCGCGCGCGGACTTGCCAAGCGCATCGGCGCCCCACTGGCAATCATTGACAAGCGGCGCGAACGCGCGGGCGACTCTGAAGTCATGAACGTAATTGGTGAAGTCGAGGATTTTTCCTGCATCCTTGTTGACGACATTGTCGACAGCGGCGGAACCCTGTGCAATGCAGCTGAAGCACTGCTTGAAAACGGTGCGAGTGACGTCAGCGCCTATATCACGCATGGTGTGCTTTCTGGCGGCGCCGTTGCCCGCATAACCGCGTCATCAATGAGCAACCTCGTCATCACCGACTCCATTCTTCCCACTGAAGCAGTGCGCGTGGCGCAGAATGTCAGGGTGATGAGTGTCTCTCCCTTGCTCGGTGAAGCGATCGCCCGTACCAGTGGCGAGGAGTCCGTTTCGAGCCTTTTTGACTAAACAATCCCAATCGCACCATTGCCAGCAGCGCCTGTGAACGCTATAAGCGCGCCAGAAATTGCCTTGGCGCGCAACCAATCGCAGCCTTGGTCAATACCGCGGGCCGAGTGGAAGGCTCGACACCTGAAATTCGGAGGATAAGATATGGCCGAGATCAGCGAGATCAAAGCCGCGGCACGCGACGGTTCTGGAAAGAGTGCAGCCCGCGCACTACGGCGTGAAGGGCGCGTTCCCGGCATCATCTACGGGGATGATACAGATCCACAGTCAGTGGCGCTGGATGGTAAGGAATTCTGGCAACACGCGAGGTTGCCGCAGTTCCTGAATACGATTTACATGCTGGACGTGGATGGGAAACCGGAACGCGTGATTCCACGCGACATCCAGCTCGATCCGGTTCGAGATGTGCCATTGCATGTCGATTTCCTCCGACTAGGAAAAGGCGCAAAAGTCACCGTGGAAGTGCCCGTGCAGTTCCTTGATGAGGAAGAGTCGCCTGGCCTCAAGCGCGGTGGTGTTCTGAATATCGTTCGCCACACAATCGAATTGAGATGTGTCGCGGAGTCGATCCCTGAATATCTTGAAGCAAATCTGACCGGACTCGATATCGGTGACTCGTTGCACGTTTCGTCGATTACCTTTCCTGAAGGCGTCGAGCTAACCATTTCCGACCGCGACTTCACCGTCGCCACAATTGTCGGCCGCATGGCCGAGATCGTCGAAGAGGTGGAGGAAATGGTAGGCGAAGAAGGCGAAGGAATTGAAGGCGAGGAAGGCGAAGAAGGCGAAGAAGGCGAAGGCGGAGCCGAAGCAGGCGACGCTGAGACCAGCGAGGAGTAAGGCTGCAAGGCCCGCTCCCACCTGGGCCGGAACGGGACCTTTACCCTCATGAAACTGCTGATCGGCCTAGGCAATCCCGGCGCGGAGCATGACCGCAACCGGCACAATGTCGGCTTTATGGCGGCGGATGCAATTGCAGATGCCCATGACTTCGGTCCGTGGCGGAAAAAATTCCAGGGTCAAATTTCAGAAGGCCGCCTCGGAGGCGAGAAGTGCCTGCTGCTGAAACCAACCACCTATATGAACGAGTCCGGCCGGGCGGCAGCAGAAGCCATTCGGTTCTACAAGCTCGACCTTGATGACGTGATCGTACTCTACGATGAAATCGATCTCGCGGCGGGCAAGGTTCGGGTCAAAACTGGCGGCGGTGTGGCGGGTCACAATGGGCTGAAATCGCTTACGCGCTATATCGGCAACGACTATGCGCG
>DEIT01000059.1 GCA_002352635.1 Hyphomicrobiaceae bacterium UBA2767
TTTTCGCACGCCCGAGAGCGCGAGTTGCAATGTTCGCGGGATAGGCGTCGCAGTCAAGGTCAACACATGCACGTCGTCGCGCAACTGTTTCAGACGTTCCTTGTGCTGCACACCGAAATGCTGCTCCTCGTCGATGATGAGAAGGCCAAGATCAGCAAATTCAATCGATTTTCCGAGCAGCGCATGAGTGCCGATGACGATGTCGACCTGACCGCTCTTGAGGCCTTCCTTCACAGCGCTCAGCTCGCTTGCACTGACCATGCGCGAAGCCTGCCCAATCTTGACCGGCAACCCCGCAAATCGCTCAGTAAATGTTTGGGTGTGCTGGCGCGCAAGCAACGTCGTCGGCGCAACCACAGCAACTTGCTTTCCTGCCATCACAGTGACGAGAGCCGAACGCAGCGCCACTTCAGTCTTGCCGAATCCCACATCGCCGCAAATAAGGCGATCCATCGGCCGTCCTGAACCAAGATCATCCAGAACGTCGGCGATGCTCGTGGCCTGATCCTCCGTCTCTTCAAAAGGAAATCTGGCACAAAACTCCTGATAGACACCTTCCGGTAAACCCAGAACCGGCGCATGTTTCATCTCGCGCGCAGCCGCGAGTTTGATCAGCTTGTCTGCGATATCCCTGATGCGCTGCTTGAGGCGGGCCTTGCGCGTCTGCCAGGCGACGCCACCCAGTTTGTCGAGCTTCGCTCCCGCCTCATCCGAACCATAGCGCGTCAACAGTTCGATGTTCTCAACGGGCAGATAGAGCCTATCGCCGCCCTGATAGACCAGTTCCATGCAATCATGTGGCGCGCCAGCGGCATCGATGGTCTTGAGCCCTTCAAAGCGCGCAATACCATGCTCTGCATGCACGACCAGATCGCCAGCACCAAGGCTTGACACTTCGGTCAGCGCATCAGCCGCGCGGCGCTGTGGGCGCCGACGCACAAGCCTATCGCCCAATATGTCCTGCTCGGCGATAACGGCCAGCCCCGGAGCCTCAAAACCCGCCTCCAGGCCGAGTATGGCAAGGGCAGTCTGCCCTTTGGGCAAGGTGTCGATATCGGCGTAACTCTCTACAGATTCCGTAGACTGAAGCCCGTGATCGGAAAGTAGGCCCTTCAGCCGTTCACGCGCGCCATTTGACCAGCACGCGACCACGGTGCGTCTGGAGCTCTTATTTACACCTTCGATGTGCGCTACCACCGCGTCGAAAACACTGGCGCCTTCTTGCGCACGTTCGGCTGCAAATGAACGCCCGCCGCGCCCTTTTAGCGAGATGACCTGTTCGCCAGACTTGCTCTGCGGCACTTCGAACGGCGAGAAGGTCACGCGTTGCCGCGTTTCGAGTTCCTTTCGCCACGTTTGATCGTCCAGGAACATGCGGTCTGCTGGCACGGGTTTGTACGGTGGAGCCCCAAAGCTCTTCTGCTCCAACGCCTTCGCCCGCGAACTATAGTGATCGGCAACTTGCTCCTCGCGCTCGGAACGCGCCTCTTCCACTAACGGATCAAAAGTGACCCATGCTCCGGGCACATAATCGAACAGCGTTTCCAGATTTTCGTGGAACAGCGGCAACCAATGCTCCATCCCCTGATAGCGGGCGCCTGCCGAAATTGACTCATAGAGTGGGTCGGCACTGGTAACGGAACCAAACAGCTCCACATAACGCTGCCGGAACTCCGTCACGGTGCCCGCGCCCAGCACCGCCTCACTCACTGGCAGCAACAAGACCTCGTTGAGGCTCTTTGTCGTGCGTTGTGTATCGGTGTCGAATTCACGGATCGTCTCCAGCGTGTCGCCGAAGAAATCCAGCCGCACTGGTCTTTCCCGGCCCGGCGGAAACAGATCGGCAATGCCGCCACGCACCGCATATTCACCAGGCTCGATCACATTACCGGTGCGGTTATATCCGCTGGACGCAAGCTGCTCTGTGAGTGCATCGAGCCCAGCAGATGCACCCACCTTCAGGCGCAGGACAGACCGCTCCATAAATGCGCGTGGCGGAACCTTTTGAACGGACGCATTGACGCTGGTGAGGACGACCACCGCCTGGCCCCCATCCCCGTCTTCCCGGTGGACAAGTGCAGCAAGGGCCGCAAGCCGCCGGCTTGCGATTTCGGTATTCGGCGAAATCCGATCATAGGGGACACAATCCCACGCCGGAAAAACAACTGTTTTGATCCGTCCGCCGCCAAAAAACTCAAGTGCGGCCTGGAGTGTAGCCATGCGCTTGTCGTCTCGCGCAATATGCAACACTGCAGCCGGTCTGGCTCCGTTGGCCGCATGGAGCGCTTGCGCAACTTCAGCCAATGCCAGCCCGTCGAGCCCCTCTGGCGCGGCCGCAAGCGTGAGCGGCTGCTGAGCCTCAAGGATGTCTTCGATTGGCAGGCCGGGTGTCATGGGGATGGCCACAGCATTTTCATGTTACGCATTCTTCCGCTGCATTTTCTAAGAGATGTCATGAAACCGTTTCAACCGTTCAACAAATTCGCCGGCGAGGCCGTCCGGCATTGCCGCACCGGGCGCCAACAACCAGTGATGGATGTCGGGATCAGGAAGGGCGAGAAACTCCTCAAAAGCAGCAAGATCCGCCTCCGACATCGCTGAGACTTCTGAGTCCGCGAATCGGCCAAGCAACAGATCAAGTTCCTTCGTGCCGCGATGTCCGGCACGGTACATGATACGGCGGCGGCAGATGTCTAGATCATTGCGTGCTTCAGCCATTGAGTCCAAGGTCTGTACTGTTCACAAGCATGTAGTCATGCGCGCCATATAGCGCTCTCAGAGCACGCTGTCAGCCGAAGATGACGCAATAGTCCCATGCAAAGCACATAAACGAACCAATACAGACGATGCGGCCACAAATTCTCACACCTCTTTTTGCCGATCTGAAGGAATTGGACGGGATCGGACCGCGACTTCAGAAGCTGCTAAAGCGGCTGCTGGCACCGACCGCTCGTCAGGGTGAAGCAAAGATTGTCGATCTTCTTTTTCATTTTCCATCTTCCGTCATCGACCGGCGGGCCCGGCCCAAGATTGCAGAGGCCGTACCCGGTCAGATCGCGACGATTCGGGTTGAGGTAGCCGAGCACAACGCGCCGCCGCGCGGGCAGCGGCGTATCCCCTACCGTGTCATCTGCAGCGATGAAACTGGTTCACTGGAGCTGGTTTTCTTTCACGCCAATGCGGCCTATCTGGAAAAGCAACTGCCGGTGGGTCAGACGCGCATTGTCTCGGGACGGATAGAGGACTATGGCGGGCGCCTGCAAATGCCCCACCCTGATCATGTCCTGGAAGAGGCTGAACTCGATACGCTGCCCCTGATAGAGCCTATCTATCCGCTGACCGCTGGTCTTTCGGGTAAGGTCGCCCGCAAAGCGGCGACGCAGGCGGTGGCGCGCCTAGCTGACCTGCCGGAATGGCAAGACGCCGCTTGGCTCAGCAAGCAAAACTGGTCATCATTTCTTGATGCGGTGCATGCCGTCCATGCGCCGCAATCTGAAGCTGATCTGCTGCCGACCAGCCCGGCACGACTACGTCTGTCATTTGACGAGCTCCTCGCCAACCAACTCGCACTTGCCCTCGTGCGCCGGAGATTAAAGAAAATTGCCGGGCGCGTCACAAACGGCGACGGTATCGTGAGGCAGAAAATACTGGAAAGCCTCCCCTTTGAACTAACCCACTCGCAAACCCACGTGATGGGCGAGATCGAGGCTGATATGGCCGAACCAGCGCGCATGCTGCGGCTCCTGCAGGGTGATGTCGGCAGCGGTAAGACTGTCGTTGCCCTGCTGGCTATGGCCATAGCGATCGAGGCGGGTTCGCAAGCAGCGCTCATGGCGCCAACCGAGTTGCTGGCCCGTCAGCACCTCAAAACCTTGTCCGAATTTGGCGAAAAGACGGGTATCCGTGTTGCCTTGCTGACGGGGCGGGAGAAGGGCAAGCAACGCGGTGAAATTCTGGATGCCCTAGGCAGAGGCGAAATCGATATTCTGATCGGTACCCATGCCCTGTTTCAAG
Organism: Hyphomicrobiaceae bacterium UBA2767; assembly: GCA_002352635.1. Classification (GTDB taxonomy): domain Bacteria; phylum Pseudomonadota; class Alphaproteobacteria; order Rhizobiales; family Methyloligellaceae; genus UBA2767. The sequence continues at coordinate 4,015 of DEIT01000059.1, forward strand.
AAGGTGTGGAGTTTAAGGACCTGGCGCTCGCGGTCATTGATGAGCAGCACCGCTTCGGTGTGCATCAACGCCTGGCGCTTCAGGCCAAGAGTGGTGCCGGCGGCACCGACATTCTGGTGATGACGGCGACACCAATTCCACGCACTTTATTGCTCACCCACTATGGCGACATGGAAGTATCGAAACTGCTGGAAAAACCCGCCGGTCGCAAACCGGTGGCAACACGGGCCATGCCGGTTGAGCGGCTTGGCGACATCATGGACCGGCTGGATGTAGCCATCGGCAATGGGGCGCAGGCCTATTGGGTATGTCCGCTGGTTGAGGAATCCGATGTGCTCGACGCCACAGCAGCGGAGGAACGTTTTGCGGCACTAAAGGCGCGTTTCGGCGAAAACGTCGCGCTCGTCCACGGACAAATGTCGGGTGGCGAAAAGGACACTGCCATGCAGGCATTCGCCGAAGGCGAAGTTTCCATACTCGTTGCCACCACAGTGATCGAGGTGGGTGTGGATGTGCCCAATGCAACGATTATGGTGATCGAACATGCAGAGCGTTTCGGTCTCGCGCAATTGCACCAGCTGCGCGGTCGGGTCGGGCGTGGATCAGGGCAATCAGCCTGCATCCTGCTATACAAACCGCCATTGACCGAGACCGCGCGCGCCCGGCTCAACGCTCTGCGAGAAACTGAAGATGGTTTCAAGATTGCGGAAGAGGATTTACGTCTGCGTGGCGGCGGTGAGGTGCTCGGCACGCGCCAGAGTGGAATGCCCGAGTTCCGCGTTGCAGCCCTTCCCCGTGATGAAGAGCTGCTGAGTGCTGCACGAGACGACGCGCGGCTTATCCTGAACAAAGATCCCGAGCTATCGGAGAAGCGTGGCAAGGCGCTGCGCGTCCTGCTTTACCTGTTCGAGCGCGACGAAGCCATCCGCCTGCTAAAGGCGGGTTGAACGACCGGCATATCGAAAAATCAGCTATTCCGCGGGTTCGGATTCTGTAATGCGCGGTTTCCTGCGCGAGCGCGTTTTTTTCGCCAATGCCTTCAACTCATCCTGGTGCGGAGGCACGACAAGGCCAGCAGAAATCACGAGTTTGGCCCCTTCCTCAACCGACATATCGAGGATCATCACATCTTCCTCAGGAACGAACAGCAGAAATCCTGAGGTTGGATTCGGCGTAGTCGGTAAAAAGATGCTTAGAAGCGTCTCTCCTTCTCGCACCTTCTTATCGATTTCACCCTTAGTCGTGGTTGAAACGAAGACGATGGCGTAAAGCCCCTTGCGGGGATACTCGATCAAGCCGACATTTTGGAAAGAAGCGCTGGACTGTGACAGGACCGTTTCGAAGATTTGCTTCAACGCCCCGTAGACATTTCGAACGACAGGCATACGGTCGAGCATCATTTCGCCGTAACTCACGAGCGTGCGTCCGAACAGATTGGCGGTTAATGCGCCAATGATAATCATGACGGCAATTGAGAAGATGAGCCCGACACCTGGAACCGTAAATGGCAGATAGGTTTCCGGCAGATAGGTTACCGGCACCCACGGCTTCACCCAGCCGTCAATCAGATTGATGGCCCACCAGGCGACGTAGAGTGTGATGCCTACAGGACCAACGACGATCAGCCCGGTCAGAAAATAGTTCCGCAGCCGCGCACCAATGTGCGACGACGACTTCCCGTCGGCACCGGCCAACAGCTTCAACGGATCCGGCGGCGTGTCATTTTCCGTACCGGAGGTCTTGTCCGCCGATTTACGCCTCTTGCGGTTAACTGCCATATTCAACCGTACTCCACTCCAGCAGGATCTTCATTTGCCTGATGGATGTCATATTTCCTCAGTCAGACAGGCACAGTCTTGTCGTCACGCCGCTTATTCAGCCCATTCTATCACAATGGGTCCTTGCATCCGATTCAACTAAGATAGCGGTCACAATAACAGCGTCTGGTTTCGACAAGCGCCAGTTACCGGGCCATTACTGCGAGAGTAAGAAGCAATCAAGGCCACCTGCCTTGAAATTCTTGCACAACTGCTGGGTCGATGCCTTATCCGGGAAGGGTCCGAGCTGCACGCGATAAAATGTCCCCAAGCCACCCAACTCGGATCTAACGATGTTCGGCTGATAGCTGCCGAGCAAGCTGCCGTGCTTCGCCTGTAGCCGCTTCCATGTCGCCTGCGCCTCGGCATCGCTTTTCAACGCGGCCAGCTGGATACGGTATCCGCCAGCGCCACTGGCCGGCGCGGCCTGTGGAATTGGTCGTGGTGCCGGGCGTTGTTGTGGTGCAGACCGCGCCTGC
>DEIT01000235.1:0-39246 GCA_002352635.1 Hyphomicrobiaceae bacterium UBA2767
TCCTCGTGCTTGTCGACAACCAGACAGCCCGGCGCCTCACGCAAGATCGCGCGCGCTTCATCGGCGGTAATCGGCTTCTCGAACTCTACGTTGACCGCTTCCGCATGCCCGACGAATACAGGCACGCGCACGCAGGTGGCGGTAAGCTTGATCTTCGGGTCGAGGATCTTCTTGGTCTCGGCCACCATCTTCCACTCTTCCTTGGTGTAGCCGTCTTCCATGAAGACATCGATATGCGGGATCACATTGAAAGCGATCTGCTTTGGAAACTTTTCAGGCGTCGGAGGGTCGGTGACGAAAATGCCCTTGGTCTGGTTCCAAAGCTCTTCCATTGCCTCTTTACCGGCACCGGAAACGGACTGATAGGTCGCAACCACCACGCGCTTTACGGTCGCAGCATCATGGAGTGGCTTGAGCGCGACCATGAGTTCAGCCGTGGAGCAATTCGGGTTGGCGATGATGTTTTTCTTCGTGAAGCCGCTTACGGCGTCCGCGTTCACCTCTGGAACAATAAGCGGAACATCCGCGTCGTAGCGCCAGGCTGAAGAGTTGTCGATAACGACACAGCCGGTGGCGGCAATCTTCGGCGCCCACTCCTTGGACAGCTCCCCGCCTGCCGACATCAATGCAATGTCTGCGCGGGAAAAGTCGAATTGTTCGAGGTCCTGGCATTTGAGGGTTTTGTCGCCGAACGAGACCTCCGTGCCGAGCGAACGGCGCGACGCGATTGCGAATACCTCATTCACCGGAAACTCGCGATCAGAAAGAATCTCCAGCAATTCGCGGCCCACATTTCCGGTGGCACCGACAATGGCGATATTGTAACCCATCATACACTCCAAATAAGCGAGCAGGTGTTGCCCTGCAGAACTAGCGCGGGATTTAGGTTATGCATCACGCAATGTAAAGGATTTGCGTATAGTCGTGCGGATCAAATTACGGCAGATTTCGCATTTTATTTGGTCCGACCATTGCGATTGCGACTTGCCGACCTATATCCGCTAAAATCCGCGAACCGCAGGCACCATTCACAAAAAAGATCAATCACTTAAAAGGACCAGGATATTGGTTGGAAAGAGTTTTGATGAATTTTGGCTGATTTACCTCCGCGCGCATTCCGCCACAGGCACGCGCTTGTTCCATTATGTCGGGACTGCTTTCGCCGTCATGGCACTCGTTGGGGCCATGTTGACCGGCTATTGGTGGGCAATTGCCGCAGGCGTTGCGGCCGGATACGCTTTTGCATGGGCCGGTCATTTCCTCGTCCAGGGCAATACGCCAATGGCGTTCAAGGGACCCCGCGCCTGGGCCTATTCATTCGTCAGTGATTTGCGCATGTTCGGTCTTGCCATGTTCGGCAGACTTGGTCCGGAACTTGAGCGTGCGGGTGTTGCGCCAGCCTGACACGCCCAACCTGGGAGCGGCATGACCAAAGCACAAGTCATCCATGGATTTGGACCACCCGATGTCATGAGGTGGCAGAATGTGGATGTCCCGAAACCTGGCGAAGGAGAGGTGCGCCTGCGTCACACCGCAATCGGGATCAATTTCGCCGACACTTATCACCGGGGTGGTGTGCCCCACCCCTGGCCCGTCCCACCTCCACCCTGTGTCATTGGCTTTGAAGCTGTCGGTATCGTGGAGGACGTGGGCTCAGGCGTTGACGGCTTCAAAATCGGCGAGCGCGTCGCCTATGGAATTCCGCCGCTCGGATCTTATGCCCAGGCTCGCAACTACCCCGCCGACAAGCTGCTTCATCTTCCCGCAGCCCTCGAGGACAAACAGGTCGCGGCTCTCCTCATGAAGGGGATGACAGCCCAATATCTGCTGCGCCGCACCTACCCGGTGCAGCGTGGAGACACGATCCTGATCCATGCTGCTGCCGGAGGTATGGGTCTGATCCTGTGCCGCTGGGCAAACCATCTCGGCGCAACAGTCATTGGCACGGTCTCCACGCCGGAAAAGGCGGAAGCCGCCCGCTCGGCAGGATGTCATTTTCCCGTCGTGCGCAAGGAACAGGACTTCGTGCAGGTCTGCCGCGAGGTCACGGATGGTGTGGGCGTTGCCGTAGTCTATGAAGCCATCGGCAAGGACACGCTTCAAAAATCACTGGATAGCCTGCGGCCGATGGGCGTGTGTGCGGCATACGGACATGTTTCGGGCCCACCCGACCCCATCGACATTATTACCGACCTTGGCGCGCGCGGCTCGCTGTTCATTACCCGGCCCGCGATCATGCATTATGTGGCGAAGCGCGCCGACTTGGAGGCGACAGCAAACGAGTTGTTTGAGGTGATTGGTCAAGGCGTGATTAGGGCCGACATAGGCCGCGAATATCCGCTTGCAGACGCGGTTGAAGCACACAAGGCTATTGAAAGCGGCACGACCACCGGTGCGAGCATACTGATTGCTTGACCGGCGAGGCGGCAATAACGGTTTTTTGCAAGGAAGAACGCTGCCGGACCGTTTATGCTTTGAAGTTGGGACCCAGGCACGCTGCGGATTTTTCCTGACGAGGTATCGCCATGTCGGACACGCGCGAACAGTTCAGTCCGCTCACGATTGCGTTTCATTGGGCAGTTGGAATCACCATTATTTGCCTTCTGGCGGTAGGTCTCTACATGACTGATTTGCCTAAAGGCGAATGGAAGTCGGAACTCTATGGCTATCATAAGCTGGCTGGTACGACGGTATTTATGATCGCGGCATTCCGTGTCCTTTGGCGTTGGATGAATGGAATGCCGGTGCCGGCGACTGACTATCCTGCATGGCAGCACACACTGGCTACGGCTGTGCATTATTGTCTGCTGATCGCGACCGTTGCCATGCCGCTGTCCGGTGCTGCCCTTTCCTATGGGCACGGTCATCCGATCCCCATACTGGGCCTCTTCAATATCGGCCCGCCGGCAAAGGAAATCCCATGGCTTGGCGATGGAGGCAGCTTCATCCACTACTGGGCTGGCTGGGCGTTGATCGGGATTATTTCGCTGCATGTCATCGGCGCACTGAAGCACCATCTTATGGACAAAGACGGCACATTGCGGCGGATGCTCGGCGCGCGACTATAGGAAAATCACAATGCCTGTGCGAATGGCTCTGCTGCGCGCCGTCAATGTCGGAGGCACCGGCAAACTCGCCATGGCCGATTTGCGGGATTTTTTTGGTGATCTTGGCTTCGGCAACGCGCGAACATTGATCCAGACCGGCAATGTTGTGTTTGAGTGTGATGATCTCCCCGGCGATGAACTGGAGACGTTCCTTGAAACCCAGGCGTCGACACGTCTTGGTCTTGATACGACATTCTATGTCCGCACACCTGACGAGTGGAATGACGCCATCGCCGCAAACCCGTTTCCGGAAAAGGCCAGGGACGATCCCAGCCGATTGTTTGTGATGGCCCTGAAGGAAGCTCCCGGGGCATATGCCATGGGAGCGCTGGAAGACGCTATTTCCGGGCCGGAGCGGGTCCACGCTTCAGGCAGACATCTCTATATCGACTATCCCCTTGGTGTCGGAAAATCGAAGCTCACCAATGTCCTGATTGAGCGGAAACTGAAAACGCGCGGCACAGCTCGAAACTGGAACACCGTGGTGAAAATTGCCGAAATGGCCAAGAGCTGAGGCGAATGCCCGGTGCGTGTGGACCGGTGGAAATAAAAAACCCGGCCCCTCGAAAGGGACCGGGTTTCCGGAGCCGAATTCTGGTTATCAGCTATGCTGATATTTCTTGATCTCTCCACTTTTGACGCGAGCGAAGTAGGAGTTCATTTCCTTCTTCACAATGGGCCCTAGAACGTACAATCCGAGGATGTTCGGAACGCAGATCAGGAACACGAATGCGTCGGAGATGTCGAGGATCGGGCCAAGTTGCACCATGCAGCCCAGAGCCACGAAACAGCAGAAGATCGCTTTGTACAAACGATCCATTACCAGGCTTTCCCCGAACAGATAGGTCCAGCCCTTCAGGCCGTAATAGGACCAGGAAATCATGGTGGAGAACGCAAACAGCATGGCTGCGAATGCAAGCGGTATCGGGAACCAGGATATCTCACGCTCGAATGCCGCCGATGTCATGGCGATACCTTGCTGACCGACCAATGCAAAGCCCGGTTCGGCAACCGACGCTGTACCGATAACCAGTGCGGTGATCGTGCAGATCACGATGGTATCGATGAACGGCTCGAGCAGTGAAACCACACCCTCGGTAACCGGCTCACTGGTCCGCACTGCGGAGTGCGCAATGGATGCCGAACCAATACCTGCCTCGTTCGAGAAGACCGCACGCTGGAACCCGATAATCAAGGCTCCCAGTGCGCCGCCGACTACACCTTCGCCGGTTAAGGCGCCGGTGAAGATATTTTCGATCGCCTGCGGGATTGCATCATAGTTCATGAAAATGACGATCAGGGCGAATGCGCAATAGAAGATCGCCATGAACGGCACGACTTTTTCGGTCACCTTCGCGATTGACTTGATGCCACCAATGATGACGGATCCGACGATCAGCGCCATGACGATGCCAAACAACCAGCCCTTGTCAGCAAACCAGCTCTCCTGCGTCCCACCAGTTACGTTCACAAATTGAACGAAGGCCTGGTTTGACTGGAACATGTTGCCGATGCCGAGTGCACCGAGAAAGATGCCGATGGCGTAGAAGGCGCCGACAAACTTTCCGAAACCTTCCATGCCACGCTCGGAAAAGCCCTTGCGCAGATAGTACATCGGACCGCCCGAAACCGAGCCGTCCGGGTTCTCATTGCGGTATTTGACGCCGAGCGTACATTCCACGAACTTGGTCGACATGCCGAGGAATCCGGCCATGATCAGCCAGAATGTGGCGCCGGGTCCACCAACGGTCACCGCCACCGCGACGCCGCCGATATTGCCGATACCAACCGTACCGGAGACCGCTGTTGCAAGCGCCTGGAAATGGGAAACCTCACCTGCGTCCTTGGGATTGGAATAATCGCCGCGTACAAGCTCAATGGCGTGCTTGAAGCCGCGAATGTTGATGAAGCCCATGTAGAAGGTGAAGAAGACTCCGCCGACAACCAGCCAGAGCACGACCAGCGGCAGCGCCGCATCACCAATCGGTATCTTGAAGAAGACAACTTTCCCGAACCATTTTGCGATCGGCGCGGTCGCGGTATTGATCGTTTCATCAAAACCGGCGTAAGCAGATACGCTCATCAGCACGAGTATGAGCGCGGATAGAAAAATTCGTTTCATGACACCCCCCCTTCTGGTGTGTCCAAGAGATGCTGTCTTACGGGACAACGGTTACGGGAACCGGAGACGTTTGGACGAGTGTTCCGGCGACACTGCCGAACAGCAGCGCGGTTATTCGTGACTCGCCCTTGCGGCCGATAAAAATCTGCGCCGCACCCTTGTTCGTTGCGATTTCAGCGAGAGTTTCAGACGGGTGTCCGTGGTGTACGACCGTTTCAACGTCTACACCCTTGTCCTTTAGTGACTTGAAGACGGGATCAAGAACACGGCTGTGCGCGCGTTCAATTTCCTCTTCTCGGCGCTTATGGCGCTCAGCCAGTTCTTCAGGCGTATGAAAACTGTATGGCGACCACTCGATTACATAGGCGAGGACGATCTTGGCCTTACCGGCCTTGGCGCGTTCTGCGGCGAAACTTGCAGCTCTCAAGCTGCCTTCGCTGCCGTCTACGGCCACGAGAAAGGTAGTTGTCATCGGTGAGCCCCCTTTCCGATTTGGTTTGCTTTCACCTTTGTCAATTGCGCGCAAAGCCACTTCCCAACCGCGACACTTGGGCGCAGGTGCAGTAGGACAGTTAATACGACATTGGGACATAGAACCAAAGTTTATTAAACGATGAGTCCAATACACCAATAGCGCGAACTCTCTGGCACCATTGTGTCAGGCTGAATTCAGAATTGCGGTGGGAAACAGACCGAAAAGCGCACCCTCGAATGAGATGTGGCGGGTCTCTGGAAAGGCTGGGCTAGTTGCCAGGCCCCGTGACTGATGCGCGCAAGGGCAGCTGATCTTTTACCTCGCCGCACTTCTTGCTCATGAATTCGTTGATCATATCAATAAGCGGGCTCTGAAGTACGTTGAGAGAGTTGTCGAGTTTGGCACTAGGCCAAATCACCGAATAGGCCAGCATCGGTGCATCGATGGAGCCCCAATTCATACGTCCGGCGGTCGCCTTTCCGCCCTTGAAGGTAATCTCCGGCGTGATGTCGACCTGGACGTCGTAATTCTCGCCCTCTGACTTCAAATCGAGCGAGCAGGTGATTGTGTGTTTGTCGAGCTTGGCCTGCGTACCATCCTCGCTCGCGGCAGCCGCTAGCATGGCGCGGCTCAATTTGAGCTGTGTGGTGCAGCGCGCCTTGCCCCAGGGCCAGTCGAGCTTTCCGCCGGAGAGGATGTTGGCGATATCCTCCTCGCGCCAGGTCTTTACAATCGGACAATCGATGTCGGCGCCTTTCGGATCCCTGGTCGAAAAGATGCTGCAGATCTGGATTTTGCAAATACGCCGCTGCGCTTTTTCCGCCAGTTCTTCCGGTGTCAGCACCCGCTTTGGCTTTTCGCTTTTCTGAACAACCGCAGCCGGGACCGTCTCTGCACTGTTGGCAGCCTGAGCGCTCACCAGCGCTACGCCACAAAGCGCAAAAAGGACAGCATATACCAATCCGGTCCAGTCCATCATACTCGTATTACTCCTTGACCGAGTCGTGCGAAATATCGGGTCAACAGAACCGATGATTGAGGCCGCTGCAAGGCCCCCATTCGGACGCACATTCTAGTCAGGCGATATATTTTCACCAAAGAACAGTAGGCATCCGTCCGGGTCTTTCACGTGAAATTCCCGCATCCCGTAAGGCTGGTCGAACGGTGCGCGCACACGTCCCTCTTCAAGTGCATCAAGCTTTAGTTTGTATGCTGCGTAGAGGTCGTCCACGCCCCGCACCCACAGATAGACGGAAATGTGGTTGGCGGTTGCTTTGAGGGAGGCTTGGTCTTCTGTGTACAAAAGATGCAACGCCGCTTCGCCGTGCACCACGGTGGCAAAGATCTTGTCGTCCGATATGAAACGCTGCTCGAATCCAAGCGTGTCCGTGTAGAACCTCACGCTCGCTTCGACGTCCCGCACGGGCACGATGGTGACGGCATCTTCAATGATTGGTTTGGATTTGCTCATGAGCTCAGTGTGGCGTTGATAAGACTAACCGTAGACTCGCTCAATGCCCTGGCCCCAGCCAAGGCCGGAATCGATACACTTGTCTGCCGTCTCCTTGTCGATCAGTTGGGTCAGGAGCCATCGGTCAAGCTCAACTCCGGCCAGGCACCCGGCGGCCATGGCCATGCGCTCATGAGTTACCAGGGGTTTGTCGACGAATATAGCGCCCTTGCTTTCGAGCGGTTCGCGTGCCGTGGGGCAGGTGGTCGCCTCAATACCCGCCAGCAATCCGGAGCCTGCGAGAATGAGCGCGCCGGAACATTGCGAACAGACATATTGGTCGTCGGGATCGAGCAGCAGGCGGGCGAGGAATTCGGGATCATTCATAAGTTCGCGCGTGGCGGGGCCACTCGCCACCACAACCGCGTCCATGTCGCGGGCGCTTTCGATCGAGCCGTGTGTATGCATTTCGTACCCGGCGGCAGTAATATGTTGCGGCTTGGTCCCTAGGATCATCACCGACCAGTTGCGGCCCGGCTTCGGGGTATCATCCTCCTCGACGTTCTCCGTCTCTCCCTCTTCAGCGGTTTCTTCCGCATCGTCAGACGGAGCGTCGTCTGCTTCAGCCTGTTCCTCCGGAAACATGGTGAGCGGCCGGTTGAGAAAGTCCCAGTGCAGCCACACATCAATGTCCGTAACGCCGTCAAACGCAATGATGGCAATATCGGTCATATCGTCCTGCTCTTGCTACGCGCTGAGCTTGCTCATTTCAGCTTTGATGGCAGCGCCCATTTCTGAAGTCGAGACCTGCTTCATGCCGTCTTGCATGATATCGGCGGTGCGCAATCCGGCATCGAGAACATTGGCGATCGCCTTGTCAACGATATCTGCCGCTTCGCTCATATCGAACGAATAACGCAAGCTCATCCCGAAGCTGGCGATGGTGGCGATGGGGTTTGCCTGGTTGGTGCCGGCAATGTCGGGTGCAGAACCATGGACGGGCTCGTAAAGCGACTTGCACTTGCCGGCCTGTTCCGCACCAAGTGAAGCGGACGGCAGCATGCCAAGGGAGCCTGTCATCATCGCCGCCTCATCAGACAGCATGTCGCCGAACAGATTGTCTGTCACGAGAACATCGAACTGTTTGGGCCAGCGTATGAGTTGCATGGCGCAATTGTCGGCAAGGATGTGATGTGATTCCAGATCCGAATACTCTTCCCTAAAGATGCGGTCCGCGACTTCGTGCCAAAGCACACCGGTGCTCATCACATTGCGTTTCTCCGCCGAGTGGACTTTTTTGCTCCGCTTGCGGGCGAGGTCGCAGGCGACACGGACGATGCGTTCGATTTCAGAGGTGGTGTAGACAGTGGTATCCACGCCACGCTTTTGGCCATCAGGGAGATCGGTGATCTCCTTCGGCTCACCAAAATAGGTGCCGCCGGTCAGCTCGCGCACAATCATGATGTCGAGTCCCTCGACCACCTCCGGCTTGAGTGAAGATGCCTCAGCAAGGGCGGGGTAACAGATGGCAGGACGCAGATTGGCAAACAGATCAAGGTCCTTCCTGAGCCTAAGCAATCCTGCCTCCGGGCGGATTTCGAAGTCGACGCCATCCCACTTCGGTCCGCCAACCGCACCGAGAACAATGGCGTCCGCCTTGTCTGCTTTTTCGACCGTTTCGTTGGTCACGGGCACGCCATGCGCTTCGATAGCCGAACCGCCGACCAGTTCCGTTTCAACGTTGAAGCTGTTCTGGGTCTGGCCGTTGAGCCAATCGACGACGCCTTCGACCTCGGTCATCACTTCCGGTCCGATGCCATCGCCGGGCAGAAGCAGAAGATCGTAGTTTGCCATGGGTGTTTCCTCCGGAAGCAGTCTTTATTGTCTTGTGTGTCGGCGCCATTCACGGCCTCAGCGGGCCGGGTTTGCCTAGCCGGAGAACCAGTCGCACGCAAGGGCAAAGTATGACATCATCGACGCCCGCTAACCAATTCCGCTACCGAACAAGCGCCGCATGTCTGGCAATGGACCCGACCATCATCGAGCTGCAAATCTTTTTCGCGACCTTCCGGCCCAACTGCCTGAGGAGCTGTTCAGCGAGCTTGCATCCGGCGGTTCAGTGCGCATCGTTCGTATCGTGTCGACCGGCCATACCACACCGCCGGGTGAGTGGTACGACCAGGATGACGACGAGTGGGTGGTCGTGCTGAAAGGCGGGGCACGTTTGCGGTTCGACGATGATCGCGAGGATCTGCAAATGGCGCCCGGGGACCATGTCCTGATACCGGCCCACTGCCGCCATCGCGTTGACTGGACATCGGACGAGGAGCCAACTGTCTGGCTTGCCGTTCATTTTGATGCTGGAGATGCCGCGCGGTAGGTTTCAAAATCTGCTAATCAGTCATCACCAAACCTCTTCGTGGAAACTCCCATGTCCTCCAAACCGCTTGAAGGCACCACCGTACTTGATCTGACGAATGTCCTTGCCGGACCGTTCTGCGGCCACCAGCTTGCGCATCTTGGAGCTGACGTCATCAAGGTGGAAATGCCGGGTCGCGGCGATCTCGCTCGGCAGCTGGGTGGCGATCCTGCATTAAACAAGAAGCTCATGGGTGTCTCGTTCATGGCCCAGAACGCGGGGAAGCGTTCCATCACGCTCAATTTCAAGCACGAGAAAGGGCGTTCGCTGCTCAAAAAACTGGTAGCGCAGTCGCAGGTGCTGGTGGAGAATTTCCGCCCCGGCGTCATGGATCGCCTGGAGTTGGGTTTCGAAGCGCTGAAGACGCATAACAAGAAGCTTATCTATTGCGCAATTTCCGGGTTCGGGCAGGACGGGCCAATGCGTGACGCGCCAGCCTATGACCAGATCGTTCAGGGCGTATCCGGTGTAATGAGCATTACCGGCAGTGCGGAAACCGCGCCCTACCGCGTCGGCTATCCCATGTGTGACACAATCGGAGGGCTGACGGCAGCCATGGCGGTTTGTGCCGCACTTGCAGGCCGTGACAAGAACGGAGCACAATTCATCGACGTCTCCATGCTTGAGTCCACCATGGCTACTATGGGCTGGGTGGTATCCAATCATCTGGTTGCCGGGATTGACCCGAAACCACTTGGAAATGAGAATTTTACCGCCGCCCCTTCCGGCACGTTCAGGACCGGCAACGGGCTGCTCAACATCGCCGCAAACAAGCAGGAACAGTTTGAAGTCCTGTGCAGGTTGGTCAATCGGGAAGATCTGATTGAGAATCCAGCCTATGGGGAGCGCCATGCCCGGTTAAAGAATCGCTATGCTCTGAGAGACGAGTTGGAGACAGCGCTTGCTGAGAAATCAGCCAGGGAGTGGGTGGCGCTGATGACGGAGCAGGGCATACCAGCCGGCGTGATTTTCACCGTCCCGGAAATTCTGGCCGAACCGCAGATCGCCGAACGCGGGATTATCGCGAACTATGAGCAGGTGCCGGGGGTTGGGCGTGATGTGCAACTGTTGCGCACGGCGGTCAAGATGAACGGAGCGGCGGTTTCAGTCGATGACCCTCCGCCTACGCTCGGTGCGCACAATGCGGATATCTATGCCGAGCTTGGCCTAAGTGAAGCGGAACAGGCGGCTCTTGAGGATGAGGGCGTAATCTGATCCTGACCGTCTCGCGATGACCGCAGCCATGACCGGCTAAGGTCGGACCGCGGTTTTCCCTAAACCCAGGGACGTGCGACCTGAATTTGCTCCTCATACGCCTCGATCTTGTCTTTCTTCTGCATCGTCTGGCCAATATCGTCGAGACCATTGAGCAGGCAGTGGCGGGCATGTGCGTCGACCTCGAACTTGATCACGCCGCCATCGGGTCCGGTAATTTCCTGCTTTTCCAGATCGATGGTGATGGTCGCGTTGGCGCCGCGCTCAGCGTCTTCCAGCAGTTTGTCGACGTCTTCCTGTGGCAATTCGATCGGCAACATACCGTTCTTGAAACAGTTGTTGTGGAAGATGTCAGCGAAGGAGGGCGCAATGATGCAGCGGATGCCGAAGTCGTGCAGCGCCCATGGTGCGTGCTCGCGGCTTGAACCGCAGCCGAAATTTTCACCAGCAACCAGGACTTTTGATTCCCGATAGGCCGGTTTGTTGAGAATGAAGTCCTCGTTTTCCGAGCCGTCATCCTTGTAGCGCATCTCCGAGAAGAGCGCCTCACCGAGCCCCGACCGCTTGATTGTCTTCAGATACTGCTTGGGAATGATCGCATCGGTATCAACGTTGATCATGTCCATCGGCGCGGCAACGCCTGTGAGGGTCGTGAATTTTTCCATGGGCTCAACTCGCTTGGTGGTGGCCTGAATGACAGCACATCTCTACGAGGCCTTTTCATGCGGCGTTTGAAGGCTTTGGTCAAGACCGGTGGACATCAAGGATGTCGCGGATGCCTGAGTCTGTCATCTTGTATTCCAACCAGGGTACTCCATCGCTAGTATCACGCGATGTTCGAATCGATGACCTTGCTCGCCGTCGCCGCGACCTTCCTGCTGGCCGGAACCGTAAAAGGTGTCATCGGGCTCGGCTTGCCGACGGTCAGCCTTGCGATCCTGACGGTTGTGATCGACCTGCCGAGCGCAATGGCGCTGCTGTTGGTGCCGTCATTTGTTACCAACCTGTGGCAGGCGATGGTGGGAGGCAACGGCTGGACCATTCTGCGTCGGATCTGGCTTTTCCTGCTTATGGCGACGGTCACGGTCTGGCTTGGTGCTACCGCACTGACCCGTGTTGATCTGGCGTGGCTTTCAGCGCTCCTCGGGGTGCTTCTGGTGAGCTATGCGAGCATCAGCCTGTCAGGTTTCAGGATTGCGCTCAATATGCGTCAGGAGGCTTGGGCTGGCCCTCTGATCGGGACCGCGAACGGAATTCTGACAGGCATGACAGGGTCGTTTGTGGTGCCCGGCGTCATGTTCCTTCAGGCGATCGGCCTGCCGCGAGACATGTTGATTCAGGCCATGGGCATGCTGTTCACGGTGTCCACCCTGGCGCTGGCTGCAGCGCTTAAAGGCAATGATCTGCTCACTGGAGAGTTATCGATTGTATCCGCGGCAGCCTTGCTGCCCGCGGTCATTGGCATGGTGTTCGGCCAGCGTATCCGTCAGCGCCTTTCTGAAGAACGGTTCCGCAAGGTGTTTTTTACAGCACTTCTGCTGCTCGGTGCTTACATAATCGCCACCGCGGTTTCTGGCGCCGCGTAGCCGGCCGGTTAACACTTTCGGAGTCTAGTTCCGGGCCCGGCGCGGCTTCGCCTTGTCGAAGCACTGTCTCATGATCTCGCAGCGCTTGGGACCAGGCGGATGAATCCAGTCCCCGGGATGTGGCTCAAGAAACGTGCAAATCTCGTTCATGCCAGTGTTCGTGAGCCAGCCCTCGCGCTTTCCACGTTCGACCGCGTAGCAGTCAGCACGGGTTTCGCGCGGTCCATAGACCTGGTGCCCGCACTCATGGCCATAAACATAAAGCCGAACCGCTTCCGACAGGCCTTCGAGCTTGGATGGGTTGAGAATGATCATGCCTTTTTTGGCGCCGCCATAATCCCAGAATGTGTGGGACATCAGTGTTGGCGTGCGACCGCAGCGTACATAGCGCCCCGCAAGTTTGAGCTTGCCTGGCGCCAGCATCTTGTCCTTTGGCGCAGCCTGTGGTTCAGGCGCCGCCGTGGTAAGCACCGCAGCACTTGCGCTCAACGCACAAATCAGTGCGAACGTCTGGATTCGCAGAATTCTCAATCCATTTCCCCGTCTTCTAGCTGAAGCAGCAAACTGTGGTGACAATACCAACCGGTCAAGTCACGTTATTGCGGATTCATTGAGAGCTTTGGCTGCTGCGCGATGTGCGCGGTGCGGCCTCTTTGTAGCATACGCGGATCTTCTTGCATCGTTCAGGACCCGCCGCATGGTTGGCATCACCCTTGAGTTTGGAAATAAATTCGCAGACCTGTGTCAGGCCTTTATCATTCAACCAACCGTAGCGCCTGCCTCGTTTGACGCCGAAACAATCCGCAGCACTTTCATCGCGTCCAACGAACTGGTGTCCGCATTCATGGGCGTAGATGAAAAGCTTTACCGGGGTTGGAAGGCCTTTGAGCCGCTTGGGGTTCAAAATCAAATAACCTGGATAAGCCCCACCCCAGCTTTCGAAACTTGGGTCAATAATAGTGGGACGCTTGCCACAGATCATGCGGTGTTTGTCGAGTTTGAGTTTTCCGGCATCAATGAGTTTCGCGTCAGGACCAGCCTTGGCCAAATAGTCGGGAAGCGGCAGGTCAAGGTCAGAGCCAGGCTCGACGAAATCGGCCTGCGCGAATGCGGTGGCGCCCAATGACGTAAAAACCATCATGGCGCAAAAACCGATCGTCAACGTAACACTGCGCCAACTCATGCCTAGCCTGTCTCCCCGAGCTTCATGCCGGTCAATTTAGATGACTGTGACGTAATTTCAAACGTCACTGTCTGATCTATCGCCTTGGCTTGTGGAAGCATACTCATTTTCCAGGTAGCGCCGCGTGCGCAGTCGCGTCCCGATGAAGTGCACCAGCCACACCAACGCCCCCGCAATTGCGACAATCAGGATCGCATAGTGTTCGACGACTTCAAACTTTGCGAGAAGTCGTTGCATGACAGCCCCGAGCAAATAACTCACGCTCCCAAGTGCGGCGGCCCAGATGAACGCGGCGATCATGTTCAGCAACATGAAACGCCATGCCGCAATTCGACTCATACCAATTACAAACGGAGAAATGCTCCGCAGACCGTAGGCAAAGCGAAAGCCGAGGATGAACCACGTATCGTATTTTTCAAGCATCTGGGTCGCCTGGCCAATCCGCATGCGCCATGAAGGCCTGTGCAACAGCAGTCTGTCGCCATAGCGCCGCCCAATCCAAAAGTAGAACTGGTCGCCGATAAAGGATCCGAGAAAGGCGGCAAGAATGACGAAGTCGATTTTGAGGTAGCCGAGCTTTGCCGCTACGGCACCTAGAACGAGAATGGTTTCGCCCTCGAGTATTGTACCGATCAGCACCGCGGCATAACCGTATTGCGCAATCAGTTCAGACACGCGTCACTCCTCGCTTGCCGGTGGGTATATGCCCTGCGCCAACCTATTTACAGTCTGAAAGCGATAGCTGATCGTCTGCTGAAGCCTGGAACACGCTTTCGCTTACTCCGCGAGCGCGATCACCTGACGTACGCCAACGATGCGCCGCAGGGCCTTGTCAATCAGATGGGCAGTCTGACGTGTCAGCCCCGTGACCCTCAGATCGGCTGAAATTTCCGCGCCATCACGATCCTCGCTTGAAATGTGGACGCGTGCGGGCACCAGACCAAGTTTGGAGAACGGTTCGACGAGACGTTGCACCATTCCGGGGTCGGCGGCCGCAGTTACAAAAAAGATCGCCAGAACGGCATCGCTGTCAGATTGCTGCGTAGACGCAGCTGCATTGAAATCAGATCGACGGGAAGACATGGCTGTGTCTCCTTCACAAGAAATTCGAATTACGGACGGGCTAATCCCGGCGCGCTGTCTAAGCGGCCGGGCCGGTAATTCGAATGGCGCGAATAATCCGCGCGGTGTGAAGAATCGCAGTCATGGGGACAGCGTATAGCAGTTCAGCGGTTAATATTTCAACTCTTTGCTGGGTTTTGCACCTAGTTCATTTTCCGCACATCGACGAAACGCCCGGCAATGGCTGCTGCCGCTGCCATGGTGGGGGAGACGAGATGCGTGCGCCCGAGATGCCCCTGGCGACCCTCGAAGTTGCGGTTCGAGGTTGAAGCACAGCGCTCACGTGGGTCGAGCTTGTCCGGGTTCATGGCGAGGCACATGGAACATCCCGGCTCGCGCCACTCGAATCCAGCTTCCTTGAAGATCTTGTCGAGACCTTCAGATTCCGCCTGCTCTTTCACCAGACCCGAACCCGGAACGATCATGGCATTGACGTTTTCGCTCACCTGCTTGCCGTCGATCACTGCCGCCGCGGCGCGCAGGTCCTCGATCCGCCCGTTGGTGCACGATCCGATGAACACACGATCGACGGTGATGTCCTCGATCTTTGTGCCCGGCGTCAGACCCATATAGTCGAGCGCCCGCTTTATTGCCTCTTTGTGGTGATGCTCAACGGCGTCGTCCGGGCTCGGCACCTTGCCGGTGACCGCCACGACGTTTTCGGGGCTGGTGCCCCAGGTCACAATGGGCGGGAGGTTGGCCGCATCGAGCGTCATTTCAGTCTCAAACTCAGCACCATCATCGGTGTGAAGCGTCTGCCAGTGGGTCATCGCTTGTTCCCATGCAGCACCCTTTGGCGAACGCGGCCGGCCTTCAAGGTATTTGAACGTGGCCTCGTCCGGCGCGATCATGCCCGCGCGTGCGCCGCCTTCAATCGACATGTTGCAGACCGTCATGCGGCCTTCCATGGTCAGATCGCGAATTGCCTGCCCGCAATATTCGATCACGTGGCCGGTTCCGCCCGCGGTCCCGATTTCGCCGATGATGGCGAGGATCACATCCTTGGCGGTAACACCTTCAGGCAGCTTGCCTGTGACCTCGACCTTCATGTTTTTCGACTTTTCCTGGATCAGCGTCTGCGTCGCCAGAACGTGTTCCACCTCGGTCGTGCCGATGCCATGGGCCAGCGCGCCGAACGCGCCGTGGGTGGCGGTATGGCTGTCGCCGCACACAATCGTGGTCCCCGGCAACGTGAAGCCTTGCTCCGGACCAATCACGTGAACGATGCCCTGACGCACGTCGACCTCGTCAAAGTATTCAACGCCGTATTCAGCACAGTTGGCAGCAAGTGTGTCGACCTGAAGCTTCGCTTCCGGATCATCGATGCCGTCGCCGCGATGTGTAGTCGGCACGTTATGGTCGACCACGGCAAGTGTCTTGTCTGGTGCTTTGACCCCGCGGCCGTGGATGCGAAGACCTTCGAACGCCTGCGGGCTCGTCACCTCATGAATGAGATGGCGGTCAATATAAATAAGGCAGGTCCCGTCGTCCTGCTGGTGAACGACGTGGTCGTCCCAAATCTTGTCGTAGAGTGTTTTTGCCATCTTTCCTCAACTCCTGCAGCGACGGATTGCATAACTCAGTGTTCTGATAGCGCGTTGTCGCGGCGCATACAAATGGTTGTGACATTGCGCAACGCGATGCATTCGTGATGGTATGAGATATAACTGCGGCGAACCAGAACCAAGCCTATTTCGGAGGAAATACACTGTGAGAAAATTTCTGACAATTGCGTCCCTGATTGCTGCCGCAATTTTCGCGGGGCCCGCACAGGCAGATGATTTCCCCAACTGGCCTCTGAGCGCGACCTGCAACACCGCCGACTTGCAGTGTCCCCATTTTGAACTGCGCGCCCGTGGCCAGATTTCGGGCGTTTGGCCAACGCTACCACCGGAAGCACGCAGCAAATGTCTGGATGAGGTCAAGGCGCTTGAGCCCAGCTACCGGCTGCTGGAAGGCTGCCTTACGTTGGCGATGCAGGACCTGCTGGCCAATCAGCAGCGACATCCCGAAGGCGGAGATGTCATGCATGACACGCCGAAGGCAAAGTCGGAAGCTGAGAGGTTCGCACCGAAGCCGCAGTAGCTGAATAGCAGCTGTGCGCCAAGATTGGTTGGAGGAGCATTCGTATGGACCCCGAATTGCGAGACGCCGCCCGCGATCTGCTGATCCGCTACGGCCAGGGGGAGACAGAGCGATTGTTCGTTTCTTCCAAGGGCACTGTTGTCCGGGACGATGAGGGGCGGGAAATCCTCGATTTTACGTCGGGGCAGATGTGCGCAACGCTCGGCCACTCACATCCGGCTATTGTGAAAGCTATTCGCGAGAGCTCGGAAGATGCGATTCACCTCTTCTCGGGCATGATCCCGGAACAGGTGGTGAGACTGGCAAAGAAGCTCGGCGAGTGGCTGCCGGCACCTCTGAAGCGTTCCATGTTCGTGAATACGGGAAGCGAGAGCAACGAGATTGCGCTGCGCATGGCCAAGATGATCACCGGTGGATACGAGGTGATCGCGCTTGGCGGATCTTGGCACGGCGTGACCGGGCAATCAGCTGCGGCTTCTTTCGCCAGTGAACGAAGGGGCTATGGTCCGAAAGTACCGGGGGTATCGGTCATTCCAGAGCCCTATTCCTATCGCTGCCCTATTCGCCATTGCCGCGACAAGTGCGACATGAGCTGCATGAAGGTGGGCCTGGATCTGTTCGATATGGCCTCGGAAGGCGCTCCGGCTGCTGTGATTGCTGAGCCGATCCTGAGTGCGGGGGGAGTGATCGTACCGCCGGACGGGTATTTCCAAACTCTCCAGAAGGAAGCGAAATCCCGCGGTATGATGCTCATTTTCGATGAGGCGCAGACGGCATTTGGGCGCATTGGCGAAAAGTTCGCGGCCACAGGCCTCGGCGTGACGCCGGACATCATGAGCGTTTCAAAAACCCTCGGCGGCGGCTTGCCGCTTGCTGCGACGATCACCACCGACGAAATCGAAGAACAAGCCCACAGCCGTGGCTTTTCCTACTATACGAGCCACGTGTCCGACCCTCTTCCGGCGGCGGCGGGGCTTGCGGTTCTGGAAACGATTGAGAAAGAAAACCTGCTCAAGCGTGCGAAGGAACTTGGTGCCCATTTGCGAGGCAGCTTGGACGCATTGCAGCAGCGCTATGAAGTGATCGGTGAAATCAGAGGGCAGGGACTTCTGCTGGGCATCGATCTCGTAAAGGATCGGGAAAGCCGCGAGCCGCATCTGGATCTGGGGGATTTGACAACCCGGCGGTGCATGGAGTTGGGGCTTTCGATGAATATCAAGCGGCGCCCGGAGCGTGGTGCCGTGTGGCGCATTGCACCGCCACTCACCGTGACGGTCGATGAACTCGATCGGGGTACGGACATTCTTGACCAGGCGCTGAGGGAAAGTCTCGATGAACTCAGCAGACGCGCTTCGTAATGCGCGCTCTTAGAAAAAGAGCGGCCGCCCGAAGGCGGCCGCCAGTTTTATTTCACCTGCTCTTAACCGGCGGGTTTTGTAGTTTGGACATCTATGGCCGCACGAATGCGATAATACGCGAGCGCGAATAGGTGCCGATCCCGACCTTGCGGCCATGGTTACCGGAAATCAGCTTCACCTTGTTGCCTTGAACCGACATCACATAGCCGACATGACCGCCACCCCTGCGAGACAGCACAGCGATGTCACCGGGACGCGGGCTCGACACGCGGCGCCCATAGTTTGCGTATGACTTGGCCATGGCCGATCCGGTGCCGGACCGACCGAGCTTGCGCTCGACCAGATTCATGAANNCAACTGCGACTGCAGAGGAGCCGCCTCCACCGCCCGACTGCGCACCCGCGCCGCCGAAGCATGGAAAGCTGCAAGTGTTTGCTTGCGCGGGAAGTGTGAAAGCCGTTCCAACTGCAAGCGATGCCACAAATATGGCTGAGACAAATCTCATCGATCGTCCTTTTTCAATTTTCAGATTCTTGGGTTTTTTTGAATGCCTGCCACGAACGCATCACGCTGCCCGGCGCAGAAGTCCGTCGTATGTGCAGTGCAACAAGCTCTGCAGACGGATGGAATGTCGTAGAGGGCAGTTGCCCTTACGGCTGCGAACGCATCCCATTGCGATGTGGCAGAAAAAAGGCAGATGAATCAGAGGTTAACGAACTTTAATGCGACAACGTGTCATCATGCCAAGCACGGTTTTGACAGAATTTTTTGAAGCAAGTGATTTGTGTGCGGCGCACAATTACCTGCAAAACTCAATGGGGAGGGATGCATCATGACGATGACGCGACTAGTCTCAATGCTGGGAATTGCAGCTATGATTTCGTTTGATTGCCCCGCCATTGAAGAAGCGGCGGTCCAGGCGCATCAGCGAGAACTCAGGAATGTCGACGCGGGAGTGAAGCCTATGTCGCTTGATCAAAAAAAGAGTTTGTCGCGGCGCTCGCTTCAAATGTGGGCCAGTGACAATTCGGATAATCCGGATGAAGCTTTTTCTGAGGGATACGTCAACCATCAGGAATCTGATGCAGAGGGCCAGGTGACATCGATAGATCTGGATGGATGGAAAGAGGTGGTGCGGGACAATCACCGAGCGTTCTCTGACTTCAAAGTCGAGATCTTAATGCAAATCGCCGAGGGTGATCTGGTTGCCACACGCTGGCAGTTCACTGCAACGCAAACAGGGGTCTATCTGGGCCACACCCCGACGGACAAGCGCGCCACATGGACGGGCGTGCAGATCGACCGTTTCGAGAACGGCAAGATTGTCGAAAGCTGGGTTGACTGGGACAAGTATCGCCTGTTTGAGACGTTGGGATTTTGGACTAGCGAAAATAGCTGCAGCACATCTCAGCCGTAGCGGCATTCACAAAGGTGACCTCAGCCGCGCTAGTCCTTTTCCTTACCCTTTTTCTTTTTCTCAGACTTTGCGTCGTCCTTTGACGCAGTCCCCTCGGCAGGGGCTTCATCCGTGGAAGCTTCTTCTTCCTCTACCGGGACCTCATCGACAGTGGCTTCAGCCATCAGCGCTTTTGCCTGATCGACCCAATTCTCGCGCTCGATACGGCCTTTGAAGCTCAGGACCTCGTCAACATTCGCGATGTCTTCATCGGTCCAGTTGGCAATCTGCTCAAATTTGATGATGCCGATTTTCTCAAGGCGCTTTACCAGCTCTTCGCCAAGGCCCTTGATCTGAGTGAGGTCGTCGGCCTCGCCTTTGGGTTTGGTGAATCCCTTGAAAGCCTTGGCGGCCTCTTTTGCGGCAGCCGCCGCCGCTTTACCCTTTGCACGCGCGTCGCGGCGCTCGGGGATGCGGGCCGATTTTCCGCGGCGGCCCCGCAGATAGTACAGCTTGGCGCGGCGCACGCGTCCTCGGCGCACCACCTCAATTGCATCGATCAGTGGCGAGTATACCGGGAAAACACGTTCCACCCCTTCGCCATAGGAAATCTTGCGAACTGTAAAGCTCTCATGAAGCCCGGAACCGTCGCGCGCGATCACCACGCCTTCATAGGCCTGGATACGCTCGCGCTCACCGTCCTTCACTTTGACCATGACACGCACGGTATCTCCCGGCGCAAATTCCGGTACGGCTCGAGTTGCCTCAAGTGCCGTCTGGTGCTCTTTCTCGAGCTCCTCGATGATGTTCATCACTCTTACCTTTCAAGTGGGCAGCTGCCGCTCTCGGCGACGCTCTCCATTCTTTTTGATTAGCTGGATTGCCGCCGCTTCGTTTTTTCGGCAGCGTGGCGCGTTATCTACAGCAGGCAGCGGGGTTTGTCGATAGATCGATTGCGTCGATTCGGCGTATAATTTCGATTCGCTGACCAGAGGTTAAATGTCCCCGCCCTTTCGTTCTTCAAACATCCTGTTTTTCGGCACCATTGTCGCCATCTTTGCCGCACAGGCGATTGTGCTATGGGCCGTGGGCCGAGAGCCGATCTGCCAGTGCGGATACGTAAAACTCTGGCATGGTGTCGTGCTGAGTTCGGAGAACTCCCAGCATATTGCCGATTGGTATACACCCTCTCACATCATTCATGGGTTTATTTTCTACTGGCTCACATGGCTCATCCGACCGAAATGGCCGGTGTTGGCGCGACTTGCCGTGGCTCTGGGCGTTGAAGTGACATGGGAAATTCTCGAAAACACCGACATGATAATCGACCGCTACCGCGAAGCAACTGTCTCGCTCGATTACTATGGCGATTCTATCATCAATTCTCTTTCAGATACTGCCGCTTCGCTCATCGACTTCCTGCTTGCGTGGCGCCTGCCGGTCGCCGTCACGATTGCCATCGCCCTGATCTTCGAAGTGTTCACGGGCATTGTCATCAGAGACAATCTTACTCTCAATATCATCATGCTGCTTTGGCCATTGGAATGGATCAGAGAGTGGCAGGCGGGCGGTTAGCGGACGTGGTGTTGCGTGGATCAGTCGGATTTTTCGAAATCAACGCTTGAGGAGAAAGCGAAGTGAAACGGGCAATTGTAACGGGTGCCAGTCAAGGAATTGGAAATGCGGTCGCCTCCAGGCTCGCTGGCGAAGGTTGGGATGTGGTCAATCTGGACCTGAAGCCACCATCAAATGATGCGGAGTCCCGCTGGGTTGAAGCCGATTTGACAGATACGTCTCAGCTTGAGGGCGCTCTCGAGAAAATTCTCTCAGACGGTCCGGTCACCGGTTTGGTGAACAATGCAGGGATCGGTATAGCGACCCTGCTTGAAGAAACGACCAATGAGGATTTCGACCGGCAGGTTGCGGTCAACATGCGTGCACCGATGATTTGCGCCCGGGCCATCGTGCCGGGCATGCGGGATCAGGGGTTTGGGCGCATCGTCAATATTTCGAGCCGTGCTCATCTCGGCAAAACCCACCGCACGGCCTATGCCGGGAGCAAGGGTGGGATTCTTTCGATGGGGCGCGTCTGGGCGCTTGAAATGGCGCGGGACGGAATCACCGTCAACACCATCGCGCCAGGCCCGATCCGCACAGAACTGTTTGAGCGGGTAAACCCACCTGATATGCCGCGTACTCAGGAAATCATTGACAGCGTGCCAGTTGGCCGCCTCGGTGAGCCTGAGGATATCGCCAACGCTTCAGCATTTTTCATGAGCGATCATGCAGGTTTTGTCACCGGTCAGACGCTCTATGTGTGCGGCGGTATTACGCTTGCGCGGGGCGGGAATTGATCTTGTGGCGTCGGGCGCACCAATGTCGCGTTTTTCATCCAGGCCGAAAGCCGCTATATGATCTGAAGTCCGACTGACGGGCGAAAACATCTTCACGGGGGGTTGGAAGCCGAGCGTTCGGCGGCCGAGCATTCATGGCAGCATTAACAAAGACCAGACGAGCCACATACGCCGTACTTCTGCGTGCCGAGTTGGGGCTGTTCGTTGGTATTTTTACGACCATCGTTTTTTTCACGATCGGCAAAGAATGGCTCGCGCACCTCGACAAAATCCACATAGGCCTGCCGCTGTTCATATGGCTGTTCGCGGTCATGGTCTGGTGTTCATTCGGTGTCGTGCGCCATGCCGATGCGTTGGCAGAATTGCTCGGTGAACCATACGGCACCCTTGTTCTGACCCTGTCGGTCATATCCATCGAAGTTACGATGATCGCGGGCATCATGCTGGGTGGAGAAAACAATCCGACGCTGCCGCGCGATACCATGTTTGCAATTCTGATGATCGTGCTGAACGGCATGGTCGGTCTGGCACTCATAATCGGCGCGTTGCGCCATGGCCAACAACGATACAATCTGCAGGGCGCCTCGGCGTTTCTTGCGGTCATCTCAACGCTGGCGATCCTCTCGCTGGTCATTCCGGATTTTACGACATCGACCGACACGCCGACTTTCACGCCCCTGCAGGCGATGATCTTCGGGGCGTTGACTGTATTGCTGTACGGATCCTTCCTCCTGATCCAGACCGTTCGGCACCGGACGTTTTTCATGGAACCTGATCGGGAACCGAAGATTGCTGAACAGCTCTCGGTTGGGCATTCGAAACACCGCATCGTAATCCGGTCGATCCCGTATCACTCGGTCCTTCTGTTCGTGACGCTGCTTCAGGTCATCCTGATGTCGAAGTCCCTGTCGAAAATCCTGAACCACGGTGTCGAGGAACTTGGCATTCCGATTGCGTTCAGCGGCATCGTCATCGCCATACTGGTCCTCTCACCGGAGGGAATGGCGGCAATGGAGGCCGCGGCGCGCAACCGCCTGCAGCGGGCAGTCAATCTGTGCCTGGGATCAGCCGTTTCCACCATCGGGCTGACAATACCGGCCGTCCTGGCGATCAGCCTCTATACCGGCGTAACGCTCGAATTGGGCCTCGACCATGTCGAGATGGTGTTGCTGGTCCTGACGTTGTTCATCTCGATGATCACCTTCTCGGGAGCACCAACCAATCTGCTCCTCGGTGTCGTCCACCTGGTGCTGTTCCTGGCCTATCTGACGCTGGTATTTGCGCCGTAGAGCATCATGGCTTGATGACGGGCACCTGCGGCGCGGCGGTCTCGGGAAGCGCGCCGGATAGCCGTGGATCGTCGGCGATTTCGATTTCCCGCTTGTAGGCGCGAAACCCGCAGCGCAAATAAAACGGCAGTGCGTTTGGGTGGTCAAGGGTGCAGGTATGCACCCAGAAGCGCTCGATCGGATGAGCCCACGCAGTCTGAATGGCATATTGCATCAGCGCGAGTCCCACACCTTTCCCCACCAGCTGCGGACAGACACCAAAAAACGCGAGCTCGCATGCGCCTGGCGTTCGGAAATCCAACTCGACCAGACCTTCATCCTGATCGCCGTAATTCACAGCGCAGACCTCATAGTTCGGGTCCGTGATCGTTGATACGAGCTTGTCCCGGGAAGCAACCAGTCGTGAAAACCACAGCAGATCGGCACCGATGCGGTTGTAGACGTCCAGATACCAATCCGGGTCGGGTTTTTCGATCCGCCGTATTCTATCCTGCAACGCTGGCTCTTGGCCGTCGTGTCGTGGGCGGGTCCGCATCTCAAGATAGGTAACGACGGCGGCGATCTTGCCCGCGGGCACGTCGGTGAATTCGCTCATGGCTCCTGTGCCTCTCAGGCTATTTCTTTCGCTGGTCCCACAAATCGGGCCGGCGCTCTTTGGTGATTTTCTCCGCCTGCCGGTGCCGCCACTCGGCAATCTTCTTGTGGTCCCCTGAGAGGAGAACGTCAGGGATCTTTAGGTCTGCCCACTCTCTCGGCCTGGTATAGTGCGGATATTCCAAGAGCCCGTCTTCGAAACTTTCCTGTGTGAGCGAATCCGCATCGCCAATGACGCCGGGGAGGAGACGGACGCAGGCCTCGATCAGGACGCATGCGGCAATTTCGCCACCGGCGAGCACAAAATCACCAATGGAGATTTCCTCGATTTCGCGCGCGTCGATGACCCGCTCATCAAGTCCCTCGAAACGACCGCATAAAAGTGTGGCGCCCGCTCCTTCGGCCAGTTGGCGAACGCGCGACTGGGTGAGGGGTGCGCCCCGCGGACTCAGATAGACAAGCGGTGCCTCAGGTGATTTTTCAAGCGCTGCGTCCACAGCGCGTCCGACAACATCCGCGCGCATGACCATGCCGGGTCCACCACCCGCGGGCGTATCATCGACGGAACGGTGCTTATTGTCGGCAAAGTCGCGAATATCGATGGTCTGAAGCGCCCAGGTACCCTTATCAAGGGCCGCCCCTATCAGGCTCACGCCAAGCGGCCCGGGAAACATTTCCGGCAGGATCGTCAATACTGTTGCGGTCCACGGTTTTCTCATTTCAAGAAAGATTATGACATTTTCTCACGCTTGAGCAGCCAGGTTTCAAGGCGGCCAACGCCCTTGATATCGATGCGCCCGCGCGACTCAAAGTGAAAGTGGTCTTTTAGAGTGTGCTGCATGTCTTCTGAAACATGCACCTCGCCGGGCAGGCCGTGGGATTCAAGCCGCGAAGCGAGGTTCACGGTTTCACCCCATACATCATAGAAAAATTTGTCGGCGCCGATGACACCCGCCATCACCGGGCCGCTCGCGAGGCCGATACGAATCTGCAGGTTCATGCCGTGTCGCCTTGAAAGGTCGCTGACGGCAGGCGGCAAGTCCAGTGCCAGCCGCGCCAGGCGAACCCCATGATCATCAGCCGGTTCCACCACGCCGCATACCGCCATGTAACCGTCACCGATGGTCTTGATTTTTTCGACGCGGTGTCTGGTGGCCAGCGCATCAAACTGCGTGAAAATATCATCGAGTATATCGAGGGTTTGCTCCGCGCCCAGTTTCTGCGCCAGCGGCGTGAACCCCGATAAATCGGTGAACATTACAGATGCATGGGGGATGCTGTCGGCGATGCGCTCACCGGGCCGTGCCTTGAGCCGCTCTGCAACGGGATCGGGCAAGATGTGGCCAAGCAGCGCATCCGCTTCGGCCCGAGCCCGGTCAGCAAGAGTGAAGGCATAGAGCACGATGACGGCAATGATGCAGCCAGTGGTTAGGACCGAAGAGATGTAGAGGTTATTGAGGAGAGCAGGGTCCGGTGAGACCAGTGCGTTTGCCGTGGGGTAAAGAAACCAGGCGGCGATGTGCAGAGCCAGGCCCGAGACGATGGCTGTAATCACCAGCCATAAGTGGGTGAGCCCGAAAATCGCGAAGGGGATGGCGGCGGCTACAAGATAATTGATCTGGACACCTGAATCGTGACCGAGCGTACGCACGAAGAAAAAAAGACCGGCAAATTCCGCAATGGCGATGATGACAGCGGCGCAAATCTCACTGACCCGGTGCGTGAGTGGCGCCAGAAGTGCAACGGCGACCAGGAGCAGATTCGCCAGGACCAGTGGCATGTATTTTTCGATATCGTAGACCGCGAACAAGCCCGCATAAAACAATGAAAAGATCGCGATCAGATAGGCAGTGACGTTGACGATCATCAGCCGGCGACGCACTTGAGGGGGGTAGCCCTGCGTACCCAGCTCCGTATACGAAGAAAGCCGGTTCGCCAGCCCGGCGAGACCTTTGCTTGCCCCGGACATGTTTGTCCGGCTCGTGCTCATCGCCAACCTCTTCTCACACTTCCACGCTGGTTTGCGGGAAGATACAAGCCTAACCTGTGCGGCGAAAAGAGTCCCTATCGGGTCTGGGCTTCTAGTCGTCGAATATCCCCTCAGGCGGGATCATCAACAGCCAGCCAGCCTCCTGGTCGATATCTGGAACGATCTCTTCCTTGAATGGAACCAGAACAGTCGCTCCGCCGGTGGCCGGGCGCACTTCGAGCAGGTCGCCGGCTCCGAAATTTTGCACCGCCACGACTTTCCCGAGCGCGGCCCCGTTTTCATTGATGGCAACGAGGCCGACCAGATCGGCATAGTAAAAGGTTGCGTCGTCTTCCGTGCCCGGCAACTTGTCGCGCCCGACATAGAGTTCAACGCCCTTGAGCGCCTCTGCCTGCTCGCGGCTTGTGACGCCTTTGACAATGGCCGCGACGCCATCCTTCGCAGGCTTCACGCTTGCGAGCTCGAAATGCCGTGTTCCAGCTTCGTCCTCAAGCGGTCCGTAATCCGCGATCGACAACGGCTCCTCGGTAAAGGTCTTGATTCGAACCTCGCCTTTGAGGCCGCGCGCGCCAGCAATGCGGCCTAGGCACACGCGTGTTGGTCCGTTACCCGCCATGGGTCGGCATCGGCGTCCGCGAGACGCCGCGAGCCATTACTCGGTTTTCTCCGCAGCCTCATCTGCAGGGGCATCCTCAGCCTTTGCCTCTTCAGCAGCCGCGTCCTCCGCAGGCGCCTCGGCAGCCGCTTCCTCCGCAGGCGCCTCGGCAGCCGCTTCCTCGGCCTTGGTTTCTTCAGCGGGCGCCTCATCGGCGGCGGCTTCCGCTGCCGGAGCTTCGGCTTCAGCTGCTTTCGCTGCTTTTGCCTCTTCCTTGGCTTTTTCCTCTGCCTCGCGCTTGGCTTCCTCGCGATCGAGTCGCTTCTGGCCCGGTTCGGCCTTCTGCGGGTTGTTCTTGGCCTCGCGCTTCAGGATACCGGCGGCATCGAGAAAGCGATGGACACGGTCCGAAGGCCGTGCACCGACACCAAGCCAGTATTTGACGCGATCCTCAACCAGCGTCACGCGTTCGGCATGATCCTTTGGCAGCAACGGATCATAGGTTCCGATGCGCTCGATAAACCGGCCATCACGGGGTTTGCGCGAATCCGCAACAACAATGCGGTAATAGGGGCGTTTTTTAGCCCCACCCCGCGACATTCTGATTTTCAGTGACATGTGATTTTCCTTTTTCTGGTGTTCTCTGTGTTCAGTTCAAATTTCTCAAGGTCGCTATTTCTTTTTCCCAGGAAGGCCAGGTAGACCCGGTGGCAGCCCGCCCCCGCCCAGTCCTGGCAAACCGGGCAGCCCGCCCGGCGGCATTCCAGGTGGAACCCCCGGCAGGCCCGGAGGCGCCGAATTTGGATCCATGCCTTCCGGCATCTCCGGCATACCGCCACCACCGAACATTTTGGCGAGGCCGCCCTTGCCTTTGCCCATCTTCTTCATCATGTCGGCCATCATGCGATGCATTTTTAGGAGCTTGTTGATGTCCTGCACCGAAGTGCCGGAACCGGCTGCCACGCGCTTTTTACGTGAAGCGTTGAGCAGTTTCGGTGCCCGCCGCTCCCGCGGTGTCATGGAAGAGATGATCGCCTGCTGGCGCTTGACCACGGTGTTGTCGAGGTCGGCTTCCTCGATCTGTTTCTTCACCTTGCCGATGCCGGGCAGCATGGAAAGTACGCCGGACATGCCGCCGATCTTTTCCATCTGCTTGAGTTGTGCCGAGAGGTCCTCCAGATCGAATGCGCCCTTGCGCATTTTCCGGGCAATTTTCTCTGCTTCCTCCTGATCGAGAGTCTCCGCGGCGCGTTCCACGAGCGATACGACGTCGCCCATCCCGAGGATGCGGTTGGCAATACGATCGGGGTGGAAGTCTTCAAGCGCGTCGACCTTTTCTCCGGTACCGATAAGCTTGATCGGCTTTCCTGTTACGGCGCGCATTGAGAGTGCGGCACCGCCGCGCCCGTCGCCATCGACGCGGGTGAGCACGATGCCGGACAACGGCACGCATTCATCGAAGCTCTTTGCCAGGTTGACCGCGTCCTGTCCGGTGAGCGCATCCGCCACAAGCAGCGTTTCGTGCGGCTTGCCGATCTTGTGGATGTCGGCGGTTTCTTTCATCAACTCTTCGTCGATGTGTGTGCGTCCGGCGGTATCCAGCATGACCACGTCGTAGCCGCCGGTCTTGGCATCCTTGAGCGCACGCCGGGCAATCTGAAGCGGGTCCTGGCCCTCTTTGACGGGGAGCGTATCGACATTGACCTGCTCGCCGAGTACACGCAGCTGCTCCTGTGCAGCGGGGCGGCGGGTGTCGAGCGAAGCCATCAGGACCTTTTTCTTGTCCTGGTTGGTGAGCCTCAGAGCGATCTTGGCGCAGGTGGTCGTCTTGCCCGAGCCTTGCAGGCCGACCAGCATGATCGGAACCGGCGCCTTCGCCTTGAGATCGATGCCGATAGCTTCATCGCCCAGCATGACCACCAGTTCGTCATGGACGATCTTGACCACCTGCTGGCCCGGCGTCACGGACTTCAGCACTTCCTGGCCGACCGCCTTCTCCTGAACCGTCTCTATAAAGCCACGGACCACTTCGAGCGCCACGTCCGCCTCAAGCAGCGCCCGGCGCACTTCACGCATTGCTGCTGCTACATCGTCCTCCGACAGCGCACCACGACCGGTGAGCTTGTCGAAAATACCGGAAAGACGGTCTGTAAGTGTCTCAAACATGGGGCAATCCCAGTCGTTGTTAGAAAACGGTCCCGCTCGATTGAGCGAATACCGGTAGCGCAACACAAAAAGCACCCGCGAGCGAACCCTCGCTGACGGGTGGGGACCTCCCTGCCTCCCGATGGTCTTTCAACCTTACCATGTGCAGGGCGGCGGCTCGAAAAAAAACGGGCCTGCCATTGAATTCGCCGGGATATTTGTTGATGGCGCGTGCGAAGTCAAGCGAGATGCAGATTCTCGACTTTGATATCTTTCGCCTGACAGGCATTGGCGGTATAGTGAATACAGCCACCAAACGGGCGGAGCGGTGATGTCACGCTTACCAGTCTCGATCGTTTTGGCACTCATCCTGACATTGATTGCAGGCGGAGGATCGGTTCTTGCGGCCGAAGACGTCGCGATTGCGGCCGGTGACCGGGGTGGCAGCAACTATGCTCTCGGGCGCGGAATTTGCCGGCTGTTGAATCGCAAGGTGGACTCCATCACCTGTAGCTTGCTGCCGGCGCCAAAGGGCGATGCGCCCGAATCCTATTCCAATCTGTTCAACGTCCACAACGGTGCTGCCGACTTCGCGCTGGCGCGGTCGGACTGGCAGCATTTCGCGATCACCGGCACCGGACCTGTGAGATTCGTGAGCGAAAAGCTCGACAGCTTGCGCAGTGTGTTTTCGATGCATGCCGAACCGGTAACGCTGGTCGCGCGCCGTGACGCCGGGATCAAATCCCTGGACGATCTTAAGGGCAAGCGCATCAATCTCGGACGGCCGACGTCAAAAACGCGCAACAGCGCCGATATGGTGATGAAAACGAGGAATTGGTCGAAAGATGACTTCGTCCTCGCCGAAGAGTTGACTGGAAAGGACCAGTCCCTTGCGTTCTGCCACGACCGCGTTCAGGCCATCTTCGTGGTTGACGCGCATCCCAACGAGGCGGTCGAGCAGGTCACGAAGCTCTGCGACGGGGCCCTGATCGATCTGAGCGGGAGCAAAATCGACGCACTTCTGGAGTCGACACCCTATCTTGCCAAGACCCGTATCGCCGCCGGTACCTATCCCGGTATGTCGGAGCCTGCGACCACATTTGGTGCCACGATTACCATCGTCACGTCAGCCGACGTCTCCGACGATGTCGTATATGGGTTTGTCAAAGCGGTCTTCAACAACATGGTCGAGTTGAAAAAATTGCATCCGGCTTTGCACGATCTCGATCCGGCCAGCATGATCAGTTCGGGGCTGACCGCACCACTGCACCCCGGCGCAAAGCGCTTTTATCAAGAGCAGGGGCTCATGTAGCCGCAGATTCTGACTCAATGTAATTACGGGCCATTGTGTTGGCCACAAACCGGCCAGAATAGAAGTTGTCACAACAACGCAGCTGTTGCCCCGCGGCGTGAATCATTGCGACAGGGTGTTGTTGCGCTTACCGTAGATCACCCAGTATACGGACGCCACGCCGCCCGCGCCGCCAACAATATTGCCGAGTGTCACGGGGATCATATTGCCGGCAAAATCTGCGAGTGTGCCTTCCGCGCCGGCCATCATGCCGACCGGGATCAGGTAGAAATTGGCGATGGAATGTTCAAACCCCAGTGCCACGAATCCGGTGATTGGAAAGAGGATCATGATCGCCTTGCCGGCAACCCGCCGGGCGGCGAAGGTGAGCCATACAGCGAGGCAAACGAGCGCGTTGCAGAGGATGCCACGAAGGAATGCCTCGGCAAATCCCAGGCTGAGTTTGCCTTGCGCGATCTTTACCGCTGTCGTCTTGACGCCGCCGGCGTCAAGGACGCCGCTGTAAAAGACAAGCCCGGCTATGAGAACAGCGCCAACCCCATTGGCGACGAATGCGACTGCCCAGTTGCGGAGCAGCGCGACGCTGGAGACTTCACCATCGGCCCATGCCATCACGATAAGTGTGTTTCCGGTGAAGAGTTCGGCTCCGGCGACGACGACGAGAATGAGGCCGAGGCTGAAAGCTGCACCACCGAGAACCTTCGTCGGGCCAAAGCCCAGCGTGCTGCCGGTGATGGTGAGCGTGTAGAACGCGGCGCCAAACGCAATAAATGCGCCGGCCAACAGGCCGAGCGTGAACAGCTTGTCGAGGTGGAGGTTTGCCTTGGCCGTGCCGGCGGATTCCACGCGGGCGGCAATTTCGGCGGGCGCATAAGCATCGACACCGGTTACATTTGACGGAGCTTGCTGCCGCGTGAATTTGCTTCTTTTACGCTGTGCCATCCAGGTATCCCGTTTCTCTGGCGCGATGTTATCGCAAACCCTTCGGACAGCCGCGAAATGTCAGATTATGGCAAAGAGAGCGAGGCAGGCTGCAAGCCCGAGCGCGGCTCCACGCCAGAGCAGAGCTTCATTTCCTGACGCTCTAGCTGCCTTGCGCGCCGCCAATTCCTGCCTGAGCTCGGCGAGTAAAGCTGCGCGCATTTTCGGGTCGGCGCACATCAAGATCTGTCCTCTCTGGTGTTAGCCCGGCCCGCCCTGTTCTTCCTGCTGGGTTTCCCAGAAGTCGATCGACTGGCGCCGCAGCGTGTCGCTGCACGGGTCTGAGTGGCTCAGGAGGCGGTTCAGAAACAGGCTGTTCGTCTCGCAATAAATCCAGGGTCCGCCTGGCAACTTGACCTGAAAGCCGAACTGGGCATGCCGTACAGGTGCGCTTACCTGGCCGTTTCCATAGTCGCTATAGGCTGTGACGTATCCAGCGGCCCGGCCAGCTTCGGCTGACGCGGATGCAAGCACAGCTATCGCGCCTGCCAGTGCTAACCCTGCTACTGCGCGGTTGATCTTCATTCGGCATTCCTTTCACGGCGGCAATCAGGTGACTTGCTCTCATATTTTGGCGGAGATTGCGACACTTTCAAGGTGTGTAGTTTCATGGTCACCCAACTTTGAACCGTCAGATCGCAACTGGGTTGTCCTTTGCCCACTGGTGTTCGGGTCCGCAGGCGGCGATGCGCGCGACAATTTTGGGATGCGTGCCCTGACGCTGACCGTGCTCGTATGCCACGACGACAAGGCTCGGCAGGACCGCTGCGATCAGCTCATTTGGCCTGGCAAGAAACTTGGGGTTCGAAGGCTTTCCATGGCGTTCATGGCCAAGCCCAAAGGTCTCATATATCAGCACGCCATGCGCCGCCACGCAGCCAATAATGTCCGCCAGAATTGGCCGGTGAAGGTAGTTGGTGACGATGACACCGTCATAGCGCATGTCCTTGAGGGGAAACGCCCGCCCCGTCTCAAGATCGGCTTCAATCAGCCCCACATCGCCTCGCTCAGCGAGATCTTCCACCTGTGACAAATCGCGGTCGATACCGGTGACCGTGTAGCCCATGTCGAGAGCGAGCCGCATATGCCGCCCGCCGCCGCATGCCACATCGAGGACACTGCCGCCGGGGCTAATGCCGCCAAGGAACCGCCTGACCCAATTGGATGGGTTGCTGGGTCCGTGTTTGCGCAAGGTATCCGTGCTCATCGTGCTGCGCACCGTAGAGCGCAGGTTGCGACTTGTCATCTGCGTCCCGTCAGCACGCCTACACTTCGTGAATGAGAGGGATAGGTGACAGGTCAACACGGGTTTCCTTGTTGCAAATAATTCTCAATAGCATAAATGTAGGGACAATCAATTCATATGAAGGAGTAGGTTTCAAATGCGTGAGGTCGTTCGATGGGCAGCCGTTTTTTTCGTTGCGCTGCTTGCATGTGTGTCGCTAGCGAGTGCGAACGAAAAGCTCAAAGTGGTGACGACATTCACCGTGATTGCCGATATGGCCGCGAATGTCGCGGGCGACCGGGCGATTGTTCAATCCGTCACCAAGCCCAATGCGGAAATCCACAACTACCAGCCCACGCCACGCGACATCCTGCGCGCGCAGGACGCCGACCTCATTCTGTGGAACGGCCTCAATCTCGAACTCTGGTTCGAGAAATTCTTCACCAACCTGAAGGATGTTCCCTCCGTCGTCGTATCTGAGGGGATTGAACCGATGGGTATCGCCGAAGGGCCTTATACCGGCAAACCGAACCCGCATGCCTGGATGTCGCCGAGCGATGCGCTCATCTATGTGGAGAACATCCGCAAGGCGCTGGTGAAACACGATCCCAAAAATGCAGATGCCTACAATGCCAATGCCAAGGCTTATTCGGAGCGTATCAGGGAAAGCGTGAAGCCCATCCGCGCCGCGCTTGACGCCATTCCTGAAAACCGTCGCTGGCTGGTCTCCAGTGAGGGCGCTTTCAGCTATCTAGCACGGGACTTCGGTCTGAAGGAACTCTTCCTGTGGCCGATCAACGCCGATCAGCAGGGCACGCCGCAACAGGTGCGCCGCGTGATCGACACTGTGCGCAAGGAAGATATTCCTGCGATCTTCAGTGAAAGCACGGTTTCAGCCGCCCCCGCCAAGCAGGTCGCGCGCGAAACCGGGGCACGCTATGGCGGTGTGTTGTATGTTGATTCCCTGAGTGATGAGCGTGGTCCCGTTCCCACCTATCTGGATTTGTTGCGGGTCACTGCGCAGACAATCGCCGATGGGTTGAAGCCATGAAGGACATTGCCGAGCGAAGCGCGATTAAGAGGGAAGACAGCAACCAGGCCGGTTCCAGCGCGCAGGGGCTCGACATCAGTTCCATTACAGTCACCTACCGCAATGGTCATACCGCTTTGCGCGATGTGAGCTTCTCCATTCCGCGCGGCTCGATTGCAGCACTCGTCGGCGTCAACGGCAGCGGCAAATCCACTCTTTTCAAGGCAGTTATGGGCTTTGTGCCGCTCGCCAAGGGTTCCGTCGGTGTTCTCGGAATGTCGGAAACGGAAGCCCTGTCCCGGAATCTCATCGCATATGTGCCGCAGAGCGAGGAAGTGGACTGGAACTTCCCCGTGCTCGTCGAGGACGTTGTGATGATGGGTCGCTACGGCCATATGGGCTGGTTACGGCGACCGTCTCGAAAAGATCATGAAATGGTCGAGGCAGCACTTGAGCGCGTGGATATGAGCTCCTTTCGCAAACGCCAGATCGGCGAGCTCTCGGGCGGGCAGAAGAAGCGTGTTTTTCTGGCGCGCGCACTGGCGCAGGAAGGCCAGGTCATTCTGCTGGACGAGCCGTTTACGGGCGTCGATGTGCGCACCGAGGAGCAGATCGTATCACTCCTGCAGGACCTGCGCGATGAGGGGCGCGTCTTGCTGGTTTCCACCCACAACCTCGGCAGCGTGCCGGAATTCTGCGACCGCGCGATCCTCATCAACCAAACCATTCTGGCGCAGGGTCCGACATCCGAAGTCTTCACCCAGGCGAATCTGGAAAAAGCGTTCGGTGGCGTGCTCCGTCGAGTGACACTCGGCGGCGATGATCTGCATGACGATGACGATGCGCGTCAGGTCACGGTGCTTACCGATGATGAGCGCCCGTTTGTGATCTATGGCGAAGATGACAAACGCCAGGAAGACCGGAAATCGGGGAAAAAGAAGCGATGACCTTGCTGCTTGAGCCCTTTGGATACGCCTATATGGTCAACGCTATGTGGGTAACCGCACTGGTCGGCGGAGTGTGCGCCTTCCTGTCCGCCTATCTGATGCTCAAGGGTTGGTCGCTGATTGGCGATGCATTGTCTCATTCCATCGTGCCGGGCGTGGCCGGCGCCTACATGCTGGGGCTGCCATTCTCCCTCGGCGCCTTCTTCGCCGGCGGTCTTGCTGCGGGCGCCATGCTGTTCCTCAACCAGCGCACCCGGCTCAAGGAAGACGCCATCATAGGTATTATCTTCACGTCCTTCTTCGGGCTCGGCCTTTTCATGGTTTCCCTGTCGCCGGCCTCTGTGAACATTCAGACCATTGTGCTTGGCAATGTGCTGGCAATTTCGCCAAGCGACACACTTCAGCTCGCCCTTATCGGGTTCGTATCGCTGACAATTCTCACGTTCAAATGGAAAGACCTGATGGTCACATTCTTCGACGAGAATCATGCCCGTTCGGTCGGCCTCAACACGACAGGCCTGAAGCTGTTGTTCTTTACGCTGCTGAGCGCCTGTACGGTTGCCGCCTTGCAGGCGGTTGGCGCATTTCTCGTTATTGCCTTGGTGGTGACACCGGGCGCCACAGCCTATCTGCTGACTGACCGGTTTCCCCGGCTCATCCTCATCAGCATCGCCATCGGTTCTCTCACCAGCTTTATTGGCGCTTATGCGAGCTACTTCATCGATGGGGCGACTGGTGGTATCATTGTGGTGCTGCAAACGGCGGTGTTTCTTGCAGCCTTTCTGTTCGCGCCTAAGCACGGGTTCCTGGCTGCCAGACAGAGAGCGCGCGAAGCCCTGAGGCCGGCGCAATGAGCGCGCTCCTCGAGCAGCTCCTGTTGCCGTTTCAGTTCGGCTTCATGCAGCAGGCTTTCGTCATCGGCTTTGCGGTTGCGCTGCCAACTTCGCTTCTGTCCTGCTTTCTGGTGCTCAAAGGCTGGTCGCTGATGGGCGATGCCATCTCCCATGCGGTGCTTCCAGGCATAGTGCTCGCCTACATCCTTGGCCTGCCACTTATCGTGGGTGCCTTTGGCGCGGGGATGATCTGCGCGTTAGCGACCGGCTTTCTGAAAGAAAACAGCCGGGTCAAGGAGGACACGGTGATGGGCGTCGTGTTTTCCGGCATGTTCGGTTTGGGCCTTGTTATGTATGTGAAGGTGCAAACCGAGGTTCACCTCGACCACATCCTGTTCGGCGACATGCTCGGACTAACCTGGACCGACGTGCTTCATAGCTGGATTATCGCCGCTGGATGCTCGGCGGTAATCTTTCTGAAACGGCAGGATTTTCTTCTGCATGCCTTCGATCGCCAGCACGCCCAGGCGATCGGTCTGCCGGTGAAGCTTCTGCACTATGGGCTGCTGGCCATTCTGTCGCTGACCATCGTTGGGGTATTGAAGGCGGTGGGGATCATTCTCGCCATTGCCATGTTCGTGACACCAGGGGCGATCGCCTTTCTCATCACCCGGCGGTTTGGCGCCATGCTTGCAGCGTCCTGCGCCGTGGCTATGAGCTCCACTTTTTTTGGGATTTATCTGAGTTTCTTCCTCGACAGCGCACCCGCACCGACCATCGTGTTGGTGATGACGGTCATATTTGTCGTCGTGTTTATCGTTCAGCAGGGCCGCATTGCGGTGGCTGAACGCAGCTAGGTCGCAAGTTTTCGCGGATCTTGTTGTGTGTCCGCGCGGTAACGATGTGCCGGGCTCTTGCGACCACCCCAATTGCGGCGGCGCAGCAATCCCCATATAAGGCAAATGATGAATGAGAACGCATCCATGCCCTTGCGCAAGATGAACGGGCTCGGCAACGATTTTGCTGTGCTCGATACGCGCCCGCGCGCGCTGCCGCTCAGCGTCGGACAGGCGAGGGCGATCGCCGACCGCGAGACAGGCGTTGGCTGCGACCAGGTGATCGCCATCGAGCCATCGCCGGCAGGTGCGGACGCATTCATGCGCATCTGGAATCATGATGGCGGCGAGGTCGAAGCGTGCGGCAACGCCATGCGCTGCGTCGCGAGTGTGCTGGCGCAGGAGCTGGGTCGCCCCAACGTCTCAATCCAGACTTCGGCCGACATGCTGAGTGCCGTGGTGAACCCGGACGGGACCGTGACAGTGGATATGGGCGTGCCCAGGTTTCGCTGGGATCAGATCCCACTGTCTGAGGAGTTTCACGATACACGCACCATCGAGCTCCAGGTGGGTCCGATCGATGATCCCGTTCTGCATTCACCCAGCGCCGTCAATGTTGGCAATCCGCACTGCATATTCTGGGTCGACGATCTGGATGCCCATGCGCTGGACCGGATTGGCCCGGTTCTGGAGCGCCACCCTCTTTTCCCCGAGCGTGCTAATATTTCGCTCGCGCAGGTGACCGCACCTGATGCCATCACGATCCGCGTTTGGGAGCGTGGTGTCGGCCTCACGCGCGCCTGTGGAACGGCGGCCTGCGCGGTTGCCGTTGCAGCGGTGCGCAAGGGACTCGCTGACCGCAAGACAACAGTGACGCTCCCCGGTGGTCCGCTCCAAATGGAGTGGCGTGAGGCCGACGATCATATTCTGATGACGGGGCCAAGCGAACTTGAATATGAAGGCACGCTCGATCCCGCTCTGCTGCAAGGGGAAGCGGTCTCATGAGCGCGCCGGAAATTCTCACATTCGGTTGCCGTCTCAACGCTTATGAGACGGAAGTGATGCGATGCCTTGGTCAGGAGGCAGGTCTCGGCGATGCTGTCATCATCAACACCTGTGCCGTGACGGGCGAAGCCGTGCGCCAGGCGCGCCAGGCGATCCGCAAGGCGCGGCGCGCCCAGCCGGATGCGAAGATAATTGTCACCGGCTGTGCTGCCCAACTGGAGCCGGAAATGTTTTCCGCTATGGGAGAAGTCGATCATGTGATCGGCAATGCGGAAAAAATGAAGGCGGAGACATTCGCGACCCTCGCAACTTCCGATACGGAACGTGTTCTCGTTGACGACATCCAGTCGGTGCGGGAAACGGCTAGTCATATGATCGACGGTTTCGGGTCACGCACGCGCGCNNNNTATGTGCAAATCCAGAATGGCTGCGATCACCGCTGCACCTTCTGCATCATTCCGTTTGCACGTGGTGCCTCGCGCTCGGTTCCCGCAGGCGAGGTGGTCGCACAGATACGCGGGCTCGTGGAGAACGGGACCCGCGAGGTGGTTCTCACTGGCGTTGATATTACGGCCTATGGTGCTGATCTGCCCGGTGAGCTGGCGTTGGGAAATCTTGTAAGGAAGATTCTGAAGCTTGTGCCGGAACTCGACAGGCTACGGCTTTCGTCCATCGACTCAGTTGAGGCTGACCCGGATTTGCTGGCGGCAATCGCCGAGGAAGAGCGTCTCATGCCGCATCTGCATCTCTCACTGCAGGCGGGTCATGACATCACACTCAAGCGCATGAAGCGTCGCCATAGCCGCGCGCAGGCTATCGAATTCTGCCAAACCATCAGGGATCTTCGTGCCGACATGGTGTTCGGCGCTGATCTCATCGCCGGATTTCCAACCGAGACGGAAGAAATGTTCGACGGTACGCGCTCGATTATCGGCGAGTGTGGCCTGACTTATCTGCACGTTTTCCCCTATTCGGTCCGTGAAGGCACGCCGGCGGGTCGCATGCCGCAAGTGGATGGCGCGACCATCAAGGCGCGCGCAGCGCGGTTGCGCGCGGAAGGGTCACTTGTGTTGGAAAGACACCTGCAGGGGCAGGTGGGGTCCGCACAACCGATCCTCATGGAGAGCGAAACACGAGGGCGCACGCCCCAGTTTACGCCGTTGGATATGGCGGAGCCCGCATGCGCAGGTGATATCGTCTCAGCCCGCGTTACGGGTCTGAATGGCGGC
The DNA here is from genome assembly GCA_002352635.1 of Hyphomicrobiaceae bacterium UBA2767. Classification (GTDB taxonomy): domain Bacteria; phylum Pseudomonadota; class Alphaproteobacteria; order Rhizobiales; family Methyloligellaceae; genus UBA2767. Next base: position 37,884 of record DEIT01000235.1, read on the forward strand.
GCACTTGAAGGAACCCTGCTGCAATGAGCGAAGAGAAGAAACCCGGATTCTTCAAGCGACTGCTTGGCTCGCTCATCGGCTCGAAAGAGAAAAAGCAAGAGGAAGAGCCGAAGAAGGAAGCGTTAGAGAAAAAGCCCGAAGCCAAGCCGAAGGCGCCGGCGAAGAAAACGGCAGCCAAGAAATCCGCGCCCAGGAAACCGGCGGCGAAAAAGGCGGTTGCGAAGAAGACCAAGGAGCCGGCCGCGAAGGTTGAGAAAAAACCAGCTGCCAAGAAACCAGCAGCGAAAAAGCCGGTAGCCCGAGCCAAAAAGAAGCCCGCGGAAAAACGCCAAGCGCTGCCACCAGAAGAGCTCGTCGAGGAAATAGAACTTGTTGCCGAGTCGGAACCTGAGCCTGCGCCCGAACCTGAACTCCAGCCGGAACCCGAGCCTGAGCCCGAACCCCTACAGGAAACCAAACCTGAGCCTGAGATAGAAGCTGAACCTGAGCTAGAACCGGAGCCTCAGCCGGAACCCGAGACAGTATCGGAATCTGGGCCTGAACCAGAACCTGAAAAGAAAGGCTGGTTCTCGCGGCTGCGGGACGGCCTGAGCAAGACGTCCAACAAGCTCACCGAAAACATCACGGCGATCTTTACCAAGCGCAAGCTTGATGATCAGACTTTGCAGGAGCTTGAGGACGCGCTCATCCAGGCCGATCTCGGCGTTGATATGGCGGTTCGCATCACCGAGGAAGTAGCGGTAGGGCGCTACAACAAGGAAATCGCGCCGGAAGAGGTGCGCGCGGTACTGGGGTCGGAGGTGGCCAAGGTGCTGGAGCCCATGGCGCGGCCTTTGGAACTTGATGACGGGAACAAACCCCATGTCATTCTCGTTGTCGGTGTGAATGGTACGGGCAAGACCACCACAATCGGCAAGCTCTCGCATCAGTTCGCGCAGGCCCGCAAGAAAGTGGTCATCGCCGCGGGCGACACGTTCCGGGCAGCGGCAATTGACCAGCTCGCCATTTGGGGAGAGCGCACTGGTGCCCCAGTTGTGTCTGGCAACGTCGGTGCCGACGCCGCGGGGCTCGCCTATGACGCGCTGGAGCAGGCGCAACAGCAAGCTGCGGATGTTCTGCTGATCGACACGGCAGGGCGGTTGCAGAACAAGGCGCATTTGATGGAAGAGCTTGCCAAGATCGTGAGGGTTCTCAAAAAACTCGATGAAACAGCGCCGCATTCGGTGCTTCTCATTCTAGATGCGACGACGGGGCAAAACGCGGTAGGCCAGGCCCAGGCATTCATGGATATCGCAGGCGTCACCGGCATCATCATGACCAAGCTCGACGGTACCGCGCGCGGTGGCATTCTGGTCGCTATCGC
>DEIT01000235.1:39416-41524 GCA_002352635.1 Hyphomicrobiaceae bacterium UBA2767
TCTTTTTCGGAATGAACGCGCTCTACGGGATTTTCACCGCGACAGCAGTGTTCATGGTTGCGATCGCGATTGCGCTGATCACCTCTCGGCTTCTTACAGGACAGTTCGCAAAAATGCCGCTCGTGACGGCAGTATTCGTCATGGTGTTCGGCGGGCTCACCCTCTATCTGCAGGATGAGACATTCATCAAGATCAAGCCGACGATCATCTATCTCCTGTTTGCGGGGATCCTGCTCGGCGGACTGGCCGTGAAGCGGGTATTTCTGCAAAGTCTGCTCGGTGAGGCGTTTGAGTTGAGTGATACCGGCTGGCGTAAGCTGACATACCGTTGGGCCTGGTTTTTCGTCTTTCTGGCAGTGCTCAATGAGATTGTCTGGCGCACGTTCACCACGGACACCTGGGTGACCTTTAAGGTTTTCGGCCTGTTGCCCCTCACACTTGTGTTTGCCGTTTCACAGGCTGGTCTCATGCAAAGGCACGCCAAACAGGTCGAGTAGCGGTCGCTTTCAAGCATTGATCTGTTCTCTTGTGGTGTTGCTGTATGGAAAGCAATGCTACTTTTTTGATCTTCCGAAAACTACGTTTCTGATTTTCTTTAAGGGCTTGGTTTCTGTGGATGTTTCACACAGTTTCAAGCAAATGTGACTGGACCGCACATGCCCAATGCGCGTTAAACAGGGGATGGGACGATGGGCTGGGCCGGTGAGATTCAGGCTTCTCCTCGTCACCTCCAGGGAAGCGCTATGGAACCAAGCACTCACGAAGACCGGCAAGCGCTCAATGAATGCGTCATTCACCTGCTTCATCGAGCGGGGCAATGCGCCGGTGACCTGTTCACAGAGGAAGTGGTCGACGGCGGTTTGACGCCACGTCAGTACGCTGTGCTTGTCTCGGTGTCCTTGGACGAGGGACTTAGCCAGACCGATCTTGTTGAGCGCACCGGTATCGATCGCTCGACGCTCGCAGACATCATCCGGAGGATGTTGAAGAAAGGGCTGGTGAGCCGCCGCCGCACCCGCAATGACGCGCGGGTTTATTCCGTAAAATTGACCGATGCAGGCCATGATGCCCTTCGTGCGGCTCAACCCGCGGCCGACCAGGCGGATGAACGGCTGCTGGCAGCTCTTGAGCCTGCAAAGCGGGATGAATTTCTGAGGTCGCTCAATGCCATCGTTCGGGCGATTGGCCCGGAAAACGCGAAAAACGGTGCCTGACGCCTTTCCTTTTCCTACCCTTTTTCGCGCGCTTTACGGATTTCGGGCAGTAGTTTTGTCTCAAGCGATTCCTTGTCGATTGGCCCAACATGCTTGTAAAGGATCGTTCCGTCCTTGCCGACGATGAAGGTTTCCGGCATGCCGTAAACGCCCCAATTGATGGCAGCTGCTCCCTTGGCATCGACGCCGACCGCCTGGAAGGGGTTGCCAAGCTGACCGAGAAAGCGGCGGGCTGCTGTTGTTTTGTCCTTGTAGTTGATGCCGACGAGGGGCGCATTGCTCTCTTTGGCCAGCCGTTCGAGGAAGGGGTGCTCGACCCGGCAGGGCACGCACCACGAGGCCCAGAAATTGATGATCTGGACCCCGTCTCCTTTGAGGTCGCCACTTGAGAGACCGGGAACTTGCGCACCACTTCTCTTCAAGCCTTCGAGGGGGGGCAGTTTGAATTCCGGCACCGGCTTGCCGATCAGGGCCGACGGCAACCGCGAGGGATCGCCGCTGTGAAGGCCGACGAAGAACAGACCGGCGAGCCCGAGAAACAGGACCAGCGGCAGAGCCATACGCCACCCTCCGCCAGAGCTTTGACGGGATTCAATTTCTTTTGTGTCACTCATCTACGCTTCGATGCTTTCCCTGGCTTTGCGCTTCGGCTCGCGCTCGCGTCTGCGGAGCGGCGGCGGATGCCCTGTGCTTCCAGTTCGTCAAGAAGTTGCATCTGGTGGCGCGCATCTGCGCGAATCCAGACAATTAGCCCTGTGAGAATGACGGCGGTGGCACCATAGGCGGCCCAGATGAAGCCCGCATGAGGCCCCAGGTCCAACAATGCGTTCATGCGCGTGCTTCTTCTCCGGCACCAGCAGCATCGACCTGTGTCAGCCGTAGGGCCTGAACACG
>DEIT01000240.1 GCA_002352635.1 Hyphomicrobiaceae bacterium UBA2767
CGTGTGCAATATGTGTGCACTAAGAGGTCAACGGGAATCGATACAGATCAAACTCCTGCAATCCGAAAGCAATAAGCAGTCCTAGAAAAGTCGAAGCAGCGGTATGGATCTCGCCTGTCGAGTCCGCTCATGAGCGGGAAGGAGACACTTTGCGTGGCATACTCCGACTTCCGCTTCTGACCCAAAGCGGACATTGTTCTTTCCAAGTTTGACAAATGCAAAAAAGCACGCCCCGGTTTTCCAAGGCGCGCTTTTCCTGTTTGGTTAAATGACAGTCGAATTGAGCAAACGCATCACTGCGCTACAAATTCGATGTAAGCATTTGATGCATCCTGCCGGACAGGTGATCCGGCAGGATACATTCAGACACATCAGCCCCCCATCAACCGGCCGGTTTGATGCATTGTCCGTTGACGAGGGTCTTCTTTTTCGGACACCGGCATCTGCCATTCTTCACCTTGCCGCCATTGCAGCTGATCTTCGGTGCGACCTTCTTCTTGGCAGCGGCAGCCTTCTTTTTGGCTTTGGCAGCCGCAGCTTTCTTTTTGGCTGCAGCAGCTTTCTTTTTCGCAGCAACGGCTGCAGCAGCTTTCTTTTTCGCAGCAACGGCAGCGGCAGCTTTCCGTTTCGCAACAGCGGCGGCGGCAGCTTTCTTTTTCGCAGCAGCGGCGGCAGCAGCCTTCCGTTTGGCGACAGCAGCAGCGGCAGCTTTCTGTTTGGCGGCAGCGGCAGCAGCAGCTTTACGCTTGGCCAAAGCTTCGGCAGCCTGCTTTTTCTTCAGCTCGTCGAGGCGGCGCTTATCAGCATTCGGGTTTGCGCGGGTCGGCTGTCCGCTTACAGGCTTTGTGCCGGGACTGGCACCGGGCACTCCGCCCTGCTGCCCATCCGTCCGGACCGGATCGCTCACCACTTCCCTGTCACAGCGCCAAGCATTTCGCCCGACGCTGACCTTTTTGTGCGTGTTGGGGCAAAAGCAGCTCCGGTTGCGCACGTAGCCGTTGGTGCAGGAGACCGTCCGAACCGGATCGACGGTTCTGCCGGGACCGGAACCAGGCGGCGTGGTCGGCGGAGGCGTCGGGTCGACAAGCACTTGCCTGTCACAGCGCCACGCGTTCGGGCCAAGCTTCACCTTTTTACGGGTGCGTGCGCAATTGCAGCTGCGGTTGCGGACAATACCACCTATGCAGGAGACTGTCCGGACCGGGTCGACGACTATGCCACCAGGATTGGTCTCGGTCGCTCCTGCTGGCGGCGTTGTTTCGACCGTCAGATCGTTCGACTGCGTATCCACAGGGCGCGAAACACACTTGAACAGGTGTCCCTTGACCTTATGAATCTTTGTTTGGCCTGCCACCACACTCTTCAGGGCGCAATTGGCCTGGGTTGTATTGGCGATGTTGAACTTGACCAGAGCCGGGGCAACAAACCCACCGTTATTGCCGGGCACAGCCTGTGCCACGCCGGAAAAATTACCGTGCGAGCAGGCGAACTCGTAGGGAATATTCTCCTGGATATTCATCGAGAAGTTGATCAGCGCCTTGCCCTCACGCGGGCACCGTGTGCCGGTGTTGTCGATGAACGAGAAGTCACCACCAGCAAGCTCCAGACAATCAACTTTTAGAAATGCCTGACCAACGCCCGAAGTCGAGGTCCAGCCTGAGATCTCGGCAATCATGAGTGATTCAAACGCGCTCATCTGAAAATTGCGCTTGACCGTTGCGACATATTCCATGCCCTTGCGTTCGAACGTGGTGAGGCCTCTATGGACGACCAGACCGCCTTGCGTCTTGATCACGAAGGGTGCCGGGCTCGGTTGGTTTGCCTTGAAAGTCGCGACTTCCTCCACATTCTTCGGGCAAACGGGCGTGTTCTGGACTTTATAATTGAGCCAGGCTTCAGTGACCTTGAAAGGCGGGCAGCCGATGACCAGTGTTTGGATCTCGCTCTTTTTTCCGCCACGCACTTCAACCCTGACAGTATGCGAGCCGGGATCGAGATAATATGTCTTCGAACCCTCTGCAACATAGCTATTCGGGCCTTGAGGCAGGCCGGGATTTTCTCTTACGACGGGGCGAGCCTCGACCGTATGAAGCTTTGACAGCTTGCCGTCCACCCTGAAGCGGAATTTCGCAACCGTAGGCTGGCTGTAAGAGAGAGTGGTCTTCACCTCAATCTTTCTGGGGCAGGTCTCACCATGCCGCACCATTTCTACACCGATAACATCGGGCACTATGTTCTTGGTGCATTTTACAGGAACCGGAACCGTGATGGTCCGGAATTGAGAGGGGAGACTGTTCCCGGCAGGATCGGAATCTGTGCCCATCCAACCCCAGATGGACAGAGTCGCGTCATAAATCAGATTATGTGTCTCACCGAGACCATCTCCGCTTGAAAGCCTTTCGTTGCACAGCGCGAGGATCGCGGTCTCATGGACCAGATTATATTCCGTGACCCTTGATCGGACTGCATATGTTCTGGTGTATGACGGTGGATGATAAGGCGTCAGCAAGTGGCTGCTCGGACCCGGTCCGCCCAACATCCCTAAATTGTAACCTCTCACGAAGCCTATGGGGTTCTCGAGTTCTATTCGTACGGGAATTCCCAGGTCGGACGCCTTGACCTTGGTCCAGCGCTCTCCGTCCTCGGAAACCACTTCGATCACACCGGTCACATCGCCTGTTTGTGTGATGGTGGTTAGCGGTAGGTCATTTTCCCGTGCGGCCTGAGCTTGCACGGATCCAAATGAAAGCGCCGCAGCCATCAGGCCCAATTTCGCTAATTTTTTCAACATTTTGCCCTCCCAAGGGGTTGAGGTTGGTGGGGGGCAGTTGAACGGCCCTTGATAGTGGATTGGGTGAGTGTCCCTGACGCCCCTGTATTGTTTGGTCGCGCCAGGACAGGGAAAAGTTCAAAGGACGCGGAAAATAATTCGTCTGAAGTCCATGATTTGTTTGAAGTTTGCGGATGATTGATCACCCCGTGCAGATGCGCAGCGTCTTTCATATCGCATCTGTATTTTTTAAAACTCACGGGGAAACCCCAACAAATCCGCGCTTTTTTTCAACCCATTCTTTTCAAGAGGCACTCTGATCATCAGCCAACTGATGAAATGCTTTTTCCGTTGTTAAATTCAATTGGTTGTCAGGTTGAGCCCGGACGCAATTCACAACCAAGTGATGAGCGCCTCTGGCGGAGCGCATATGACGGCTTGCGTGTTGTCCCGGCAAAAGGAATGGCGCTTCTGTTCTATCACCCGATCCCGCATCGTGGCGATCCGGTCATTGCGGGCCGCAAATATGTGTTGCGTTCCGACATCATGGAGAACGGCCTCCACAAGTAGCGTTTCCAACACCTCCTTTGCGGCGCTGACGGCCCTCTGAGGCGGTCTTATGCTGTCCCTTGACCTTTTCCTGGCTCATTGCTCCCCGTGGACCCTGCCGTGCCTTGGCTTTGAACCTTTTGTGAACTCATCGCGACTAACCGAGCGTATGGGATTGAACAGTCCAGCAATCAGCATTGGACACACAACCAGGAGCCTCATGATGAAACGATTATTGCTTCCGAGCCTGACCACTCTCGCCGTCCTGATGATGATGCCCGTTTCGGCAAGCGCAGGACCGGCTCTTCCAATGAGCGACGTGCTCACGGAATTGGTCGGCACCAAGACGACACTGATCCAAGCCGGTATGCGGTCCAAACGGCAAAGATTTCGCCGGTCGGGTGAAGGCGCGCCGAGTACGGCAAGTGGACCATCAAGTCAGCTGAGCACTGAAACGAGCCAGCCAACCAGCGTGTACAATCCAGCCGCTGCTGCCGCGCTGCGGCTGTATATCTATTGCAACTCCTTCGGTCCCGATGACCTAATTCCCATTGGCTGCCACAATACGCCCGTCTCACGGTAACTGAGCGGCGTGGGGTTTGACCGCGTACATCCACCGCCTGACGACGATCGAGGCGGTGGATGTCGGTCACAAAAGGAGCCTGGAGCAATGTGGCTTTTTGAAATTATATATTTGTGGATCGCGGAAACGCTTTTTTTGGGTACAGGCACCCTGCTGAAGAAGCTGGCGGGCAAGCCGCAGAGTAATACCGGCCTTTTCGAGACATGGCTCGGCTTCCTGTTCTATGTGGCGCTCTTTGTGGCGATCGCTATCTTCGTCAATGCTGCTAAGACCAGTTGAGACAGTTGCCGGTATTCAGGAGTGCCATCAAGCACGCCATCTGATGCGAGTTCGCCAGGGATCGTCACGAGGCAGATGATCCCTGATTTTGCCGATGAAAAGCACCAAAACTCGATGACGCGAATGTCCGCTTTTGGCACTGAGCGGACTCTTTGCGCTGCCTCGATGCATGTCCGCTATTGGGGGTACAGCAGACATTTGCGGCGGTACGGAACAATGTCCGCTTGTGACCCGAAGCGGACATTCGGGTCAGTCTTTTCACTCGCCCTG
>DEIT01000193.1:0-11459 GCA_002352635.1 Hyphomicrobiaceae bacterium UBA2767
TCATGGCAACCACCGGAAATCAAAAATCAGCCAAACTGTCCAACAATCGGGGAGTAGCTCAAAGTATTTGATACAGTTAACATAGTAGCTTAGAGAGATTTCAGTCCGGCGGCTTCTATCAAGGCCCTATCTGCGGCAGCGTCGTTATTGTCCGTCGTCAGAAGTTTTTCTCCATAGAAAATGGAGTTGGCGCCAGCTAGGAAACATAAAATCTGTGTTTCATCGCTCAGCGAACGCCGACCAGCAGAAAGCCGGATTCGGGCTCTGGGCATGACGATACGGGCCGTAGCAACGACACGCACGATCTCTATGGGATCTACTCGGGGTTGATCCTCAAGAGGCGTTCCGGGAACGGCAACCAGTGTGTTTATGGGTACACTTTCGGGGTATGGATCCATTGAGGATAATTCCTGCAACATACGGGCCCGGTCATAAATAGACTCTCCCAAGCCCAGAATGCCTCCACTGCATACTGAAATCCCAGCCTGGCGCACTCTTTCAAGGGTTTTGAGCCGGTCGTCATATGTCCGGGTAGTGACGATATTGCCGTAAAATTCAGGAGATGTATCAAGATTGTGATTGTAAGCGGTGAGGCCTGCGGAGGCGAGTTTGTCAGCTTGTTCCTGCGTGAGCATGCCGAGTGTAACGCACGCCTCCATCTCAAGTGCGCACACGCCTCGAACCATCTCCAATACATTTTCGAACTCTTTGCCATCACGCACTTGCCGCCACGCAGCTCCCATGCAAAAGCGTGTTGCACCAGCGTCTTTGGCTTCGCGTGCCTTTGCAAGGACAGCTTCCACATCCATTAGCGCTTCTCGTTTAAGGCCTGTTTTCTTGGTGTAGTGAGCAGACTGCGAGCAGTATTTGCAGTCCTCTGGGCATGCCCCTGTTTTAATGCTCACAAGGCTCGCAAGTTGCATTGTGTTGCCTGGTTGAAATTCCCGATGGCAGGCTTGTGCTCGTGAAAGCAGATCAAGAAGAGGGCCCTCAAGAATCTCTACAATATCTTCGATCTTCCAGTTGTATGGGGAGGGTTCTTCCGGGTTCAAGGCGGATTGATTGATGCTTGGATTTTTCATGTTCTCATAGATGTTATTGCTTTTGGTCATTGTGAAAATCGATCCGTTTTCAGTGATTTGATTCTCTGAGCGGCTTCCTTGGTTTTCTTAATTTTCTACCCTCGGAAGAGCCAGCAATATGTGTAACATAAACTTTTGACTACATAATTATACAACTTACTGAGCTGCTCCCCGGAAATCGTACAGTGGTATAAGTTACGGATTTCGTTCATAATTAATTGTGGATGGAATTTGGGTTGTGATGAGAAACAATCCGGTTATGCATTCTGTAATCACCTCGAAATAAATCCTTAAATTAAACGTCAACGGGCGTCCGGGTTATCCGGTTCCAGCACAACCAACAGCTTGGTCTTCAGGCTCGATCGTCCGATGGAGCCAAAGTCAACAATCTTGATGCGGGCGCGAATAGAAAGCACATTGTGCACTTGGTCCTCAATTCGCTTGGCAAGGGCTTCCCGGTCGGCATTTCCCAGAGTTTCGCCTGCTTCGACCAGCACCTGAAGTGGCGGCTCAACCCGAGGTGGTGGAGCATCCAGGAGAATTTGAACCTGGCCCGATATGTCAGGCTGGAATTCCGAAATGACTTCCTTTACCGAAGCGGGATAAACCTTGACGCCCTTCAGGTTGAGGATGTCGTCGGTGCGCCCCAGGATCTCCATGCGCGTGCCGGAGCGTCCGCAGCCCGGACATTCGCCGGTATGCAGGCGAATAATGTCGCCAATGGCATAACGAAAAGCCGGACCAGCCTCATATTCGAGCCCGGTATGCACAACCTCGCCGATGGCGCCGTTGCTGAGCGGGAGCGGTTTCTTGGTCTCCGGATCGATCAGATCCCAGCGGAAGGAGTAGTCCTCTCCCATCTGATGCATTCCGTGATAATCGCGGCAATTGCATGAGACAGTGCCGTTATGCCATGCACCACCGGTGACGTCGTAGATCATCGCGCCATATGCACTCATCAGCCGCTCGCGGACGGCAGGAATGCCGGCGCCGGGCTCGCCGCTGCAGAACAGTACATCGATGCCCAGATCGGCGACCTCGCAATCGATTTCAGCCGGCGCGCGCTCGATCAGATGAGTGAGCAAGGACGGCGTGCCCATCAGGACCCGTGGGCGGGTAAGCTTCAGATATTGGAGGATCTTCGTTGGCCCGGCTTCGGCGCCGACGGGTATCGGCGTGGCGCCATACGCTTCAAGGCCGAGAATGAACGTCACCCCGGCAAGCCACAGGCTGAGGCCGAAGGCGGTGTAAACTGTATCGCTCGGCCGTATGGTCGCGACGTCGAACATGTTGCCGAACACCTTCTGGGTGATCTCCAGATCCCGGCGGGTATAGGTGTAGAAAGTTGGATGTCCGGTAGTGCCAGAAGTGGCTGCCACATGAATAATTTTTTCCTTTGGTACACACAGATGCATACCGAAGGGATGGCCGTAGCGTTCAAGGGAATCGAGCTGGCTTTGCCGATGCGAGGTCTTGTCCATCATGATCGGCAGATTACGGAAATCATCCATGGTGCGGATGTCGCGGGGGTCGTTGACGCCCGCTTCCCTGAACCGCTCCTTGAAATAATCCGAGTTATTGAAGACGTAAGGAATCTGCGCGCGCAGCTTGGCCCATTTTCGTTCCAGAATCTCTGTGATATCGGTATTGGCATCCATGCTGTTCATCTTGACCTTTCCGGTTTCTTATTCGGCAACGGCGACACCCTCTGCCACTCTTTTTTCGAGCGCTATGTTTTTTTGCCGGGAAAAATCCTCGCGTTGTTTGTTGAGTTCCTCCTCAGAGATGCGCTCAACATTTGAATAGTCCAGTTTCCAGTCTGGATTTTCACTCCAGCGCTGAGGCGACTGTATCGTAGTTCTCGCCGAGGGGGCAGTCTCAAGCACCTCAAGCGCAAGCTCCAGTGTCGCCGCCTGTGAGGCGGTATCGTGGGGTTTGCCGGCGGCATTGCCGAGCGGAAAATCACTGAACAGAAAGCGCGGGACGCCAACATGTTCAACAATATCCTTGGCGCACCCCATCACCACCGTCGGGATGCCATTTTCCTCCAGATGGCGCGCGGTGAGGCTTATTGTCTGGTGACAGACGGGACAGTTGGCCACCAGGATGACCGCATCCGCATTATCCTCACGTAACCGCGCCAGTATCTCCGGGCAATCCTGCCTGATCGTTGTTTTGTGGCTTCGATTGGTTGGCGCGCCATGAACGCGCCGTGCGACCTCGCCAATACGTCCCTGATCCGCCAGCCTTTTCAAATGCTCAAGCGGAAACCAGCTGTTCATATCGGTTGCGGTGGTATGGGCGCGGTCTATGCCAACATGGGATATGCGTACATCCAGCGGGCCATCAACCGCCAGGGAATAGACTTTGTAAAACTTGGCGGCGGAATTGTAGGGCGCTCCGGGCCCCTGGTCGCCTTTGTCCGGCTGATAGGGCGCCGCGGTGGTTACCAGCGCTATCCGACTTTGCGCCAAGGGCTTGGTGAGGGGTGTGAAGGGTACATCTGAATAGTGCGCCCACAGATACGGTGTTGTGTACCCAAGTGCCTGATAGTAGGTCCGCGTGCGATACATGTAGGGGATTGCCGTATCGTGCAACGGGGCGAAACCCAGTTCTTCTTCAGCTCTTGTAGGAACAGCACGAGTGGAAATATTGGTCATGGATTATTTTTCAACAGGTTGCCCATGGTCAAGGGAGCAAAATGGTTGAGCGCCGTTACCAACGGTATATCCAGCTCATTTTCAATTTTGATCTTAGTAACGGTTTTACGGTGTCGCAAGCGTCAGGCTTCGAGTTTCCTTCGTTTGTGACATGCAGCCCGACGATGGACCGCCCGGCTGGAGATTTTCCGGGGGGTGCCGCTCAGTCCGACGTTAGATAACGGGTGAGGATTGTGCCGGGGATGCGCCGGAAGCGGCAAGTATCAGGAGCGCGGAGGCGCAACTCCTTAATATGGGAAATATATTTTTAAACAGCCTTGCAAACCTATCCTTGCAGCGGCCTGCCCTGGAGAAGGGCCGACCGCAACATGGATGGTTTTAGTTATTTACCGGCACTTTGCTGTAGACTTCATCCCAGAGCAATTTCTCGAATGTCTTCTGGTCGCGGCCGTGCTTATCGAGGAGAGCGACCCACTTGTCACGAAGCCGATTGATTGACGACGCAATCTTTTCAGGATCTTTCACGCCTCTCTTTTTGCCTTTCGCAGGGGCTTTGTTTTTCAGATAGTCACTGCGAAAATCGGTGATGAATTTTGCGAGGTCAGCGTCGCCATTATAGAACTTGTTGCCTTTCGCTTCCATCTCCTTTTGGACTTCGATATCCAATTTGACGTAATTATAGACAGCATCAGAAACCAGCTCCGGTACGTTTTTCAGGATCGTGGTCCTCTCTGCGGGGGTCAGCTTTTTCCATTTAGCCAAGCTTATATTTATGGCCGACCCACCCATGAAACCGCCAAGTGAATCCAGTACAACGTAATGAGCTACTTCGCCAAGTGAGCGAGTGCGCTGGTTGGTGATCGAATGCGTCGCGCAGTCGATTGTTCCACGCTCCAGCGCCTCATACATCTCGTTGGCGGAAATCGATACTGGAACGGCGCCCATCGCTCTGATCAGATCGGACCATCCAGCGAAGCCACGGATCTTCTTATTCTTGAAATCAGCAAGACTGTGGTTCTCTTTCTTGCACTGGAAATAATAATCCGTCAGCGAATAGGTGCCCAGGAATTGAGTCTTGAAGTCTTTCCGGTACTCCTCGTCACATTCCTCGCAATCAAGAAGTATCAATTCGTTGATGGCGCCGGTCATGGCAATGGCGTCATCGTTCATCATCGCAAAGTCACCGATATAATTGTCCAGCGGCATTTCCGACGGAACGTAAACGCCAACGAAATAGCCGGCATCGGCGACGCCATCACGGACGCCTGCGGGAATGTCTTTAGGGCCAAGCAACGACGAAGCGAAGTGACCTTCCCATTTGACACTGCCGTTAGTCTGTTTCTCTACGCGCTTGAAAAACCTCTCCAGCGCCGGGTTCGTTGGGTGCTTCAGTCCAAGATAGTTGGCATAGACGATCTTCGTCTCGGCCCAACCGGCAGACCCGAGAACCGCAACCAAAAAGGCCGCGGACAATGCCATCAGGATCGTTTTTCTCATGTTCATCTCCCTATAACAATTAGTGGTGTTTCACTCAGTTACTTGACCCTCCGCACCACCGGAGGGGAAGTTTTTGACCTTTTTGTCTTCCGCGCCCCCCATTCACGCTAGCGGGGAGGCATTAGTAGGTCAATTCATACCGCCGTTTCTGTTTACGTCCCCTTGTGACGTAGTCAAAACCGCATCAATTCGCGTTAAAACTGCATCAAATTTGGCAGATACAGAGAGATCTCCGGGAACGTAATCAATATGGCCAGCGTGAATATATCGGCGATAATGAACCAGAGAACCCCTTTGAAGATAGTCTCCAGAGGCACAGTGTCCCCAACGACGCCTTTGATGATGTATACGTTTAGGCCCACCGGCGGCGTGACCAGTCCGATTTCAAGAAACTTGATGACGAGTACGCCAAACCAGATGATGTCGGCGCCCGAGGCTTCGAACAGCGGTAACAGGACCGGCAATGTCAAAAGCATGAGGCCGATCGAATCCAGAAACATGCCGAGAATGATGTAGATCACTGACGAAAGGATGACCAAGGTAACCGGATTAGTGGCATAATCTCCCATAATCGAGCTCATGGCGGCAGGCACGCCCGAGACCGCCATGAAGCGGGTCAGCATGATTCCGCCGAGGGCGATTAAGAAAATCATCGATGTCGCCTTCAGAGATTCGACGACCGATTCTTTGAAAACCTGCCACGTGAGGCGTCCCTGCACGGCGGCGATGGCAAAAGCTATTAATGCGCCGCCGGCTCCAGCCTCGGTGGGGGTAAAGATACCGGTGTATATGCCGCCAAGAACGCCGATGGTCAAAACTGGCAACGGCCAGACTTCGCCAAGAATCTTAAAACGTTCTTCCCAACTCACGCCGTCCTCGATTTTGGGCGCCAGCTTCGGGTTGATCTTGCAGCGAATCATTATCATCGCCGCGAACACGAACGCTGACAGAAGGCCAGGCAAGATACCGGCTATAAGCATTTTGCCGATCGAAGCCTCGGCGAAAATCGCGAACAGTATGATTAGAATTGACGGAGGAATTAGCGAACCCAGTGTTCCCGCCGCGGCAACTGTGCCGGTGGCAAGACCTGGATCGTACTTAAACTTCAGCATTTCGGGGATTGCGATGCGGCCCATGGCAGACGCGGTCGCTACGCTCGACCCTGAAGCCGCCGCAAACATCGCGCAAGCTGCAGTGCTGGCAATCGCAAGGCCTCCCGGCAAGGCGCTCAACCAGAGACTCGCGGCCCGAAACAGGCTTTGTGTCAAGCCGGACTTGAACGCGACATTTCCCATCAGCAGGAACATCGGCACTGCTGATAGAGACCAATGCGCGATGAAGCTGAAAGTCAGTGTTTCGAGCGCCGATATGGCCGGCAACGGACCGCGAAGCAAGGCTATGCCGCCAAGCGATACCAAACCGAGGGCAAACGCTATCGGCACGCGGAGTGCTAACAGCACAAGGAGAAGGGCAAGTCCAGAAATTCCGATTTGAAGGGCCATGCTGTTTCCCTAAACGCTCTCTGATTCTTCGACAGGTTTTGGGTCGTGGTGCCCTTTGCCAGTTATCGCGGCTTGAAACTCGCGGATGGCTTGCAAGAACATGATTACGCCCATGACCGTGACGCCAATCGGCATCATCCAGCGCGCTGGCCAGATCGTTACGTCAACCAAGCCTATCCAGAATTCGCCCTTCTGCGTCATCTCAATGGCCTTGTGGAATCCGGCGTACGCATAGATGGCGAGGGCGCTGCTACAAACCACATAGACGACGCCGTCCATCCAGGCTTTGGTGCGGGTGCTTGCTTTAAGGGTGAACAGCTCGATGATGACGTGCCCCCGCTCGAGTTGCACGTACCCGAGAGGCAGAAAAACCACCATGACCATGTAGTACCCGCTAACCAATTCCTCGGTACCGGGAATCGAGGCGTTGAAGAAATAACGCAACGTCACTTCGGCCATCACGTGCAGCATCATTACAATGATTGCTACACAGCCGATGACCATAAGAGTGCGCGCGCACCAAGCCGAGATTTTTTCGGATGTCTCCAGCATGTATCCCCCCTTTAAAGTCTGACTAGAAAGTCTTTTTACCTAATAGCTTCCTCGCAGATTGTGACATATTGTCCGAACCACTATAACCTTGTATCCATTTTTAACAACACAAAGTACTGAAATCGCATAGTTTGTTTCGATACAATTTTGCACAAACAGAGAATAATTGTGCTAAAATAAAGACATAGTGGAGATAAAAAATGAGTCCCGATGATAAATCGACCGTGGATTCAAACAGGCGCATGGCACGCTTTGCCGCAAAAGACGATTTGGGAGCTTTGTCAGACAATGCCCGTGAGGCAGCGGTATGGCAACTCGCCGACACGGTCGCGGTAGGCTGGGCTGGCAGCGACGCCAATGGGGTTGCCGAAGCTACCGATGTGATGATTGCTGAAGGCGGTGTCCAGGACGTGCCATTGTGGGGCCGAAATGAACGGGTAACTGGAAGTCAGGCGGCATTTGTCAACGGCGTTGCAGGTGCTGCGCTCGATTTCGACAGCGTGCATCAGGAGTCGTTGCTGCACCCGGCGGTGATCACGGTTCCGGTGGCGCTGTCTCTGGGTTCCCTTATAGGGGCCACTGGTGAGAAGGTCGTTTCCGCGCACCTGGTTGGGTGCGAGGTCATGTGCCGGATATCCCTCGCTACACCGCGACAATCTAATTGGTTTCCCGCGTCCGTCTTCGGTATTTACGGGGCAACCGCGACCGCGGCGCGGCTCCTCGATCTGGATGAGGAGCGCACGTTAAACGCGTATGGTCTGGCCCTCGCGCAGACGGCAGGAACGAAGCAGGCCATATTGGAACGAACGTTGGCCAAGCGATTTCAAACCGCATTCGCCGTGCGTGCGGGTCTGCTCGCGGCCCAGCTGGCGGCGCGCGGCGTAACCGCCGCGACAGAGTTTCTTGACGGCCAGGCCGGGCTGTTCGCGCTTTATGGGCCGGGCGATGCCGGCAAGGCGTGCGAGGGATTGGGCGAAGAGTATATTTTTGAGCGGACAACGATCAAAAAATACCCAAGCTGCCTTTGCACTCATGTCGTCATCGAAGGCATCCGCAGGCTTAAAGAACGGCACAACATTGAGCTGAATGATGTGAAAGACATAACGATAACCATCACCGAGTATATGGCCAAACTGGTTGGTGGTGAATTCGACCCGGGCACGGACCCGCAGGTCTCAGCCCAGTTCTCGGCGGCATACGCGTCGGTTTGCATGCTGATGCACGGCGACATGACCCTGAGCGATATTGATCCTCAAGCCGCAACCGACCCAGAGATGGTTCGTCTTGCTCGTTCGGTAAAGGTTCAGACCTTTGACGACGTTGATGGCCATGTTGCCCCGGCGCTGGTGTCCATTTCACTCAAAAGCGGCGAAACCTTCACCGAGAAAGTTACGGAGGTTCCAAACGCTGTTGATGGACCCAATGCAGTGGCAACCTTCCGGAATAAATTGATCGATTGCCTGCAGCGGGGGCACACGCCGCTGACCGCTCCGGATGCTGGCCGGCTATGCAATCAGCTCCTTGATATTGATAACGCAAGAGACGTCCGCCAGCTGCTCGACAACCAGTAAAACGAACCAACATAAAGGGTGAAAAGTGAAACAACTGCTTGAAGGAAAAACAGCATGGATCACGGGTGCGGCCGGTGCAATTGGTGAGGATATTTGTCACGTTTTTGCGCGTGAGGGTGCTCGGATCGTTCTTTCCGGCCGCAATGAAGAGACTCTGAGCAAGGTCGCAAACGATCTTCCAGACAGCGCGGAACCGCTGGTTCTCGTCCTTGACGTGACCGGGCGCACCGCGGTGGATGAAGCGGCGAAGCAAGCTATCGCGCATTTTGGGCGTGTCGACATCCTCGTAAACTCCACAACGTGCCCGATTTTCGGCAAATTCCATGATCTGTCGGATGAAGACTGGATGGCGATCATCAATGCGAAGGCATTTGGATACATGCGGACGTCACGCGCGATCCTGCCGCACATGGAAGAGAAAGGCAGCGGCGTTATCGTCAATATATCGGGACGTGGCGGCCATCAGCCGAATTCGCCGTCACATATGGCCGGCAGTTGCGCTAACGGCGCCGTCAATACACTGACGAAAGGTCTCGCCAATATCTATGGTCCTCGAGGGATTCGCGTAAACGCCATCGCGCCGGGCCCGGTACGCACGCCTCGTTACGATATGATCGCCGCCGCCAACAAGGCTATCGCCGACACAAATGCCGCTCCCGAGCGCAGCGGTGCTTCCGTGGCGAGCCCGCTGGGCGAGATGTCAGAAGTACGCGATATCTCCGATGCCACGCTTTATCTAGCGTCGGAAATGTCCCGGTTCGTAACTGGAATTATCCTGCAGACCGACGGCGGCGGTACATCCTCGCTGTAATGTCGTTTCACAGCTTTTCCGCAAGTGGCTGGGCGATTCCGTCTAAACCAGAAGTGCTCTAGTGTTCCCAGGCCTCTAGCGCGGCCGTCTCCCGGGCTGCGATCCGGCCGCCGATGACGCATTCAGCGAGGTTGCCGCCACCCAGATAGAGGTGACCGAAGACGCTGCCAAGTTCACCTGCCGCATAGAGCCGGGGAATGGGATTGCCGAACGGATCGACGATCTCCTGCCGAATATTATGACGCGGGCCGCCTTGCGTATTGATTACCATCGGATAGACCCGGCCGAAGTAATATGGCGGCGTGTCCAGCGGAACCATGGTGTCCGGCATGCGGCCAAATTCAGTGTCGACCCCCTTTGCGACGTGGGAATTCCAATCCTCAATCGTCGTCTTCAGACGCGGGAGTTCGACATTCATCTTCTGCGCCAGGTCTTCGACCGTATCGGCCTTCACAAAAATTCCGCGCTCGACTTCCTTGAGATTGTCGGTGCTCCAGTCATAAAAGGCGTCGGGGTCGTTGAAGGAGGTTCGCCCTATGGCGTACATTTTGCGGCCGTTCTCGTCAAAGATCATATAGGCCGGGATGCGAGGGAATTTCTGGCGCTTTGAGTCAAAATAATCGAACGGCCGAATGCCCGTATCTCCCGGGTAGGGCGGATATTCATCCATGAACCGCTGCCCGTCCTGGTCGACAACGATCCATGCCATTTTGGCCAGAGCTTTCTGCGACATCGGTTTGCCGGCGTCATCGACCACGCCCAAGTCGGATATGCTCTCGGGATGCCCGGGCGTCCACATGGGCACGGCTTTGAGATAAATGCCGAAGGGAAATTCTCCCTTGGGATCCTCGAGACCGTAAGGCCCGTGGTAGTGCCACATGTGCCACAGATCGGCGCCGACGGCCTGAGCCATGCGGATACCGTCGCCCGTGTTGCCCGCGAACGAACCCGTTAGAATTGGCATTGCCTGCAGATACTGCTTCTTCATTTCGTCACAGTTTTCAAAACCGCCGGACGTGAGAACAACAGCCCTGGAGGTGCGAATGGCAAGGGTTTTGCCGTCGTTCTCGGCGAGAACACCGCGAACCTCGCCATCGCCATCGGTGATCAGTTCGCGCGCGGGGGTGCAGTAGTGAACCGGGATATTTCGTTTGATTACGTTGTCTTCCAGAACCTTGAAAAGCCGTCCGCCGTTCTTAGTGTGATGAGTCGCATGATAGCGTTCGCCGTTCTCGAGCGAGGGCACCTGCGATACTTCGCAATAGGCCAGCGACTCGCAACCGGGCAGGGGATAGTTGCCGAGCGCGGGTGTGACGTTGACCGTGGCCCCATTTACCTCGGCCAGACGGCGCATATAGTCCGGCACCTTTGGCATGCCGTCAGCGAGCGTCTGTAAAATATCGTCTGGCGTTCGCCCGCCACATGTCGCCTTGAGATATTTAAAAGCCTCACCAGCGTCGTCGGAAACACGAATGCCCCCGGCCGAGACAGCAGACAAACCGCCGGGAAACGCCATCTTTTCCAGGATAAGAACCCTGGATCCAGCATCTGCAGCGTCAATGGCGGTCACACCACCCGCAGCTCCGAATCCGACAATCACGATGTCGGTTTCAAGATCCCATTTCTGGATATCCTTGAGTTTCACTTGGCGCGTGCTCCTGTTTGTAGGCGGCTCACGGATCGATCCGATGCTTGAAACCGGTTGTGCGCGTGGCCCGGGTGCGATCAAGAACGCTGCAGATTACGTCGCGGGTTTCAGCAGGATGAATGACGTCGTCAATAAG
>DEIT01000193.1:11544-66685 GCA_002352635.1 Hyphomicrobiaceae bacterium UBA2767
GCGGCGGGTCCCATCATATCGAACTGCGCGGTGGGGTAGGCAACGATGGCGTCAGGCTCCATCGTCTTGCCGGCCAGGGCCAGGTAGGCGAGACCGATCGCCTTGCGAACGACAATTGTAACAATTGGCACCGTCGTTGCGATCATGGTGTTGAGAAACCGGGAGGCCAGGGAAACCATGCGCTGATTCTCTATATCCGGTCCGACGATGAACCCTGGACAATCCGTCAGGAAAACGAGGGGGATGTGATATGCGTCGCACAGCTCCACAAACTTGCGCATCTTCCGGATTCCCTTGTCATCAAGCGCTCCGGCCAAATGCTTCGGCTGGTTGGCGATAATACCGACGGACTCGCCATCGACCCGCGCCCATGTGGTGATGACGTTGCGGCCATAAAATTCCTTGTAATGAAAGACCTCTCCGCCGTCGACGAACAATTTGATCAATTGATTCATATCGTAAGCGCGGCGCATATTTTCCGTAACGATTTCTGTAATTTTTTTGCGCCCTTCCGGGGTTTCTATCGGTGCCGGTTTTGGTTCGGCCCTGAGTGGCAGTTCCCAGCAGTTGTGGGGGAAATAGGACAGGAACTCCCGGATGGACCGCAGGCAGTCTTCGTCATCTTCCGCCATGTAATCGACCTGGCCGGTAACTTTGGTTGCTTTCTCGGCGCCGCCAATCTCATCCGCTGAGACATCGTGGCCGATTCCAACCTTGACGACCGGCGGGCCCGACATTCCCATAAAACCCGTATTTTTTACGATGGTGACGAAGTCGGACTGCATCGCGGTAAATGACGGGCCGCCAAAGCATGGCCCCATAAAACCCGCTATCACCGGAGCGCGGCCCGAAAGCCGGTAGTGTTCGCGAAATCTGTGTCCAATGCCGGCGGCCATAGCCCCATTGGCTTCCTGGAAGCGTCCGGCGCCGGCCTCCATAAGCGCGATATAGGGGGCGCTGTGCTCATGTGCCAAATGGCGGATGCGTGCGGTCTTCGCCTCGGCGACCCGGCCACGTGTGCCTGCAAGAACAGTCGCATCTTCGGATGTAACATAGACAAGGCGGCCGTCTATCTTGCCCCAGCCCGCGACGAGGCCATCGGCAGGTGTGCGGCCGCGCAGGTCGGCATGCTGACTGCGCCCAAGTACGCCGATTTCAACAAATGTGGAAGGATCAAGAAGAAGTTCAATGCGCTCACGAGCCGTGAGCTTGTTCTTCGCATGGAGCTGATTGATTTTTTCCTCCCCCCCCATCGCCTGACCTTTGCGGCGATAACGCTCCAGTTTCTTTATCGTTTGTTCTTCCATATTTCAGATACCTTTTTATCTCGAAACCCTGTTCCCAAGAATGGGCTATGCGGTTAGGGGCGAATCGTAATTTACCTTCCGGACGATGGATATTACTTTGGATATTATCTTATCCCATAATGTTATATGCAATCTCAATACATTTTGCCTGTATTGAATCGTAATGATAGTAGCGCAAGCCTCGAATTGGGGTAATAATGAAAAGCTAGGAGGACTGATCATATGGAGAACGTTGATACGGTATCATCCGTGACTGGAGTAGTTTGGAAGATCGAAAAAAAGATCGGAGATTCCGTCGACGAAGGCGAGCAGATCATGATCTTGGAATCTATGAAAATGGAAATCCCTGTGGAGGCTCCAGCCGGAGGAAAGATTATCAGCATCAATGTCAACGAAGGCGATGGAGTTGAAGAGAATCAGATTATCGCCGTGATCGAGGCGGCGGGCTGAATGCGGCCGCACAGCTCCAACGTCGCGTGACGGAATTCTCAGGTTCTTTCTCAGGAACTCAGGTCGGGAGTCACTTCTTTCAGACCGGCGTAATTGCCATCGTGATAAACAAGCGGCAGCCCCCTGTCAGATAACCGCAACTCCACGATTCGACCCAGAAATATGGTGTGTGTTCCTACGTCGATCCGAGAATCCACTTCGGCGTCAAAGTTCACGAGGGCGTTACGGATGGCGGGGGCGCCAGTTGCAAGCGTATCCCAGTCGCAGAGTTTGAAACGCGCGTCCCTGTCCAGGGTCATGAAGTTTGTCGCAGTTTCAAACTGCTGCTCGTCAAGAACGCTTACGCAAAACCGACTGCCCTCGGCTATCGTTTTGTGCATCTGCGCAGCCCGGTTGATGCAAATCAGCAATGTCGGTGGATCGGCGCATACAGAACATACAGCCGTAGCCAGCATTCCTCTTGGTTTGCCATCGACCATCGCCGAGATGACGTTCACCGCCGCCGCAAGATGACGCATTCCATTTTTGAAATCTTCTGAGGTGATACCTGACATTTCCTTATCCACTTGCCGCTTGAGTTTTAGGTGTTTTATTGGTCTTTGTCAGCGCATCCGATAAGACGCCCTCGTCCAGCAGGCGGCGAACGAGTTCTGAATCGCATCCCCAGTCGCTAAGCGCCGAGGTCGTATCGGCGCCTGATTCACGAGGCGGCCCCTGAACGGCACCAGGAGTGCGGGAAAACCGCGGCGCCGGTGCAGGTTGCCGAACTCCGCAAACATCGACAAACATTTCGCGGGCGCGATTGTGAGTATCCTCAATTGCCTCGCTCATGGACAAGACCGGCGCAAGACACGCTTCGCCATCACCGGCGAGATGGATCCATTCGTCGCGTGTTTTCTGCCGGATTGAGTCAGCGATTGCGTGGCTAATTGCCGGCCATTTTGTGCGGTCGTTCTGCTTATCAATGAACGATTGCGGAAGTTTCAAAAGGCGCACCAGCTCAGAAAAAAACTTGGGTTCAATTGCACCGATAGCGACATATTCATTGTCAGCAGTTTCATAGCACCCATAAAATGGCGCGCCACCATCGATAACATTTGCGCCCCGTTCCTCTGACCATTGACCCGTTGCGAGCATTTCGAAAATCATCGTCATCATATTGGCAGTGGCGTCGACCATTGCGGTGTCAACTATTTGTCCTTTCCCGGACTTCGACGCTTCGAACGCCGCCGCGACGAGACCAAATGCCAAGAACAGGGCGCCGCCAAAATCTCCCACGAGATTGAGTGGCGGCACTGGCGGCCCGTCGGCTTGCCCGATTCCCGCAAGGACGCCGGTCGTGGCGATATAGTTGATGTCATGTCCGGGAAGGGTGGCGCGCGGACCGCTCTGGCCCCACCCGGTCATGCGGCCATAAACAATATGGGGACTTTTCGTTAAAACGTCGCCTGGCCCCAGACCAAGACGCTCCATTACGCCGGGGCGCATGCCCTCGATCAATATATCGGCCTCGGCAGTGAGATTCAAAATCAATTCGCTTGCGCCTGGCTTTTTAAGATCAATTGCAACAGAAGGCCGGCCCCTGTGCATAAAACTGGAGCGGCTGCTTGCAGGGCTCGATGATGTTTCAATGCGGTCGAAACGCAGGACTTCGGCTCCAAGATCCGAGAGCAACATGCTGCAATAAGGGCCAGGACCGATGCTTGCGATTTCGAGCACTCGAATGCCCGACAGTGGTCCTGCAGCATTGCTTTTTGGTGACGACATGCTTTCCTCGATTTGTGCAGTACTCAGGAAATTGTGTGGACTTTGAAGCTATTAACATTGCCCTCCGCAATGTATCATATTTCATGTTGACAATGAAAGCACATTTAAGCGTTATTTATGGGTACAATTTACCCGTCAGGATTAGGTAATCTTTTCAACGCAGCCCAATCAGGGAAATAGCATGAATTTTGAAATGACACCGAGGCAATTGGAACTTATTGAGACCGCACGTGAAGCATACGCGAGAAAACTAGAGCCCCTCGCGGGCGATAGGAGTGTTGAAGGCACTTGGAAGCTCCGTAAGGCAATGGCAGAGCAGGGCTTTTTAGGCCTCAACATGCCGACAGATCTGGGTGGTGTGGGTTTGCCACTGCTGGATACGCTTATGGTCATACAAACTCTTCACGCCTGTTCGTCGGCCGTCGGCAGCCTGGCGCATCGGACATCCACAGGTGCTTGCGGTGCGATTGAGGCTTATGGCACGCCGGAACAGCGCGAGAAATACATTCGTGGAATTTGTTCTGGCGAGTTAGGAATTTCGATCGGTATTACGGAGCCGGAGGCAGGCTCGGCAGCGACAGCAATGCGGACCAGAGCCGAGATAGACGGTGATGAAGTCGTAATCAATGGCAGCAAACAGTTCGTCAGCAGCATTAACACCAATGATTATACGGTGGTTTACTGCCGTTTCGGAACCACGGGTCGGTCTTCGGACATCGGAGCGGTTATCGTTCCCCATGATGCGCCGGGTTTCAGTCGCTCGAACGGTACCATTAACATGGCCGACGAGCTGCTGTTCGAGCTCTATTTTGATGAGTGCCGTGTGCCCAAATCCAACATCCTGCTCGACGGCAGCGCGTTTGGAAAACTAATCAGCGTTTATAACGCTGAGCGACTGGGGAGCATCTCGCGTTTACTCGGCGCTGCGCAGGCCGCATACGAATATGCGCTTGCCTATTCCAAGGAACGGCATCAGTTCAATCGCCCAATTAGCGATTTCCAGGGCATTCAATGGATGCTTGCGGAAATGCGGATCAAACTCGATGCGGCACAGTTGCTCGTATACCGGGCAGCCGCTACGGCCGGGGCGACGGGTCTGCCGGAACCGCTTGAGACCTCGATTGCCAAGGTTTTCACTGCCAAAGCCGCAAAAGAGATCTGTGACGATGCGATCCAGATTCTAGGCGCAAACGGCTACACGAAGGAATATCCGCTGGTGCACCGCTACGCCGAGGTGCGTGGCGGGTCAATCTATGGCGGTACGCTTCAGATACACAAGAACATGATCGCGGCAAAGATTCTCGATCGCCCAATAAGCCAATGGAAGAAGGATTAGGGGAGGCATTTCGTGTCGGAAATTGATCGCTCGCTGATTGGCTCGCAGTCCGAGCTGTTTGTAGTTGAGGTTGAAAAAGGCGCTATTCGCAAGTTAGCCGAGGCCATCGGTGACCCGAATCCCGTTTACAGGGATGCGGATGAAGCGATGGCTCAAGGGTATGCTGGCATTATCGCGCCGCCGACCTTTCCCGTGACATTCTTTCCGCCTGAAGAGCCCGAATGGACGCGTGATCTCGATCGGCGCAGGATTCTGGCCGGCGAGCAGCGGTTTCTGTACTCGCGCCCGATCATAGCAGGGGACGTATTGACGTGCCGCGTGATCTTCCTCGGTGTCGATGACAAGCAAGGGAAGTCAGGCAAAATGGAGCTGTTGTACCAGGAGATCGTCGGAGAGGGCGCGGATGGCAATCACGTCTTTTCCAATACGAAGACGACTGTTTACAAGGAAGCGGTAGGTTTGCTTAAGAAGTGAATACCGCTTAGTTCCACATAGCTCCTCACCAAACCGGATTAACATGTCATGAAAACCATAAACGCTACAAAACTAGATGAGATGCTGGGATCGTCGGAAGGCGCCTGGCCGGTCCGAAAATGGGCGTTTTTCGATGTCCGCGAAGTTGGCGAGAGCCAAAAGGGCCATATCTCAACCGCGACATTCTTACCCCGGCGCATGATCGAGTACCGGCTATCCGAGCTCGTGTCGGCGCCGGCTACGCCTATAATCCTCTATGATGATGGCGAAGGGGATATACGGGCCAGCTGTGCCGCAAAAACAATGGCCGACCTGGGCTACACGGATGTTACGTGCCTGGTAGGCGGCTATGCGGGATGGAAACAGGCGGGATTTGAAGAGGTTACCGGCTGGAATGTTCCGAGCAAGGATTTCGGCGAACAAGTCCTGGTTACCAGCAATGTACCTTACCTGAACTCAAACGAGCTTGCGGGGCGGCTTGAAGCGGGTGAAAATATCGGCATTTTTGACGTCCGCACACCGGGCGAATTTCGAGAAGCATCGTTGCCGGCCAGCGTATGCGCTCCTTCATTCGAATGGGCGCTGCACGCCAAAGACCTCAACGATAATTTTGACACCATTGTCATTCACTGCGCCGGCCGAACGAGATCGATCATCGGCGCGGCAACGGCCAGCCTCCTTGGATTGAAGAACCTGTGGTCCCTTGAAAACGGGACGATGGGTTGGATCCTCTCCGACCATGAACTTGCATCGAACCAGACGCGCGTACTTGGCGCGCCGAGTGAAGAGAGCCTTTCCGATTCGGCTGAGCGGGCTCAAGAACTCGCGGAGTCGCTGGGTGTAAAATATATGAGCCCGAAGGAGTTGAAGACACGTCTCGATGATCGCTCGAGGAATTCGCTTTATATTTTTGACGCGCGCGATGGCGACGGCTACCAACAGGAGCATATCTCCAGCAGTATCTGGTTGCCTGGGGGGCAGGCCTGTCAACGCACAGACGATTTTGCGGCTGTGCCGGGATCTCCGATTGTTTTCGTCGACGATGACGATGCACGGGCCCTCGTTACCGCATATTGGTTCCTCCGTATGGGTTTCCCGGATGTCTCTATTTTGAAGGGGGGCATTAAAGCCTGGCAGGACGAGGGATATATCGTAAAAACGGGGCGTGACCGGCCGGAGCCGCTTGGGCTCGAGGACGCAAAGGCCCGCAGCGTGGCGTTAGATTGTGCGGACTTGCAAAAGGCCGTGGGCTCAGACAATCCACCCATTGTGATCGACGTTGGAGCCAGCAAACGAGTTGCCGCCTGTCACATACAGGACGCCAAGTGGATTCCACGCGGTTATCTCGAAGCGCAAATAGGCAATTTCGCTGACAAGTCAAAACCCGTTGCGGTCACCGCATGGGAACCTCAGCAGGCGGCGTTCGCCGCTGCTGCGTTGGCAGATGCTGGATACCAGCACGTGACGTGGCTTACCGCTCCAGGCAAGGAATGGAAAGAGGCGCTGCCAACCACAACAGGCTTGCCCGAAGATGCAACTGAGGTTGCTGATACTCTGGCCATTCCCTACCGCGAGAGCAAGGAGCGGATGCTCGAATATCTCGAATGGGAAGAGGAACTTGGAAAAAAACACATGAGCTCAGCGGCCAAGCAGGAAACGGTGAAATAATGAGCGTTCGGTCGTGTGTTGGCCCTGCCGATATCGAGTGGCTCGAGAACGAGGCAATTCTCCACCGCACGCCTTGCGGGACTGGAAATCTCACATGGCGTCAGTGGGGCAAAGGACCACCGCTCATATTGTTGCATGGCGGGTTCGGCTCCTGGAAGCACTGGGTGCGCAACGTCGGGGAGCTCTCGAAGAGCTTCACCGTATACGCTGCTGATCTGCCGGGACTTGGCGACTCCGATCCTGGACCCGAGCCTATCACAGCGCGGACGCTGGCAGCTATTTTCAGCGAAGGCATTGATCGTTTGGTTGGCAAGGACGAGCGGATGTACGTCGGTGCATTCTCGCTTGGTGCGGCCATTTCCGCACCTCTGATTTGTATGTTAGGCGATCGTGTCCGTCATGCGATCCTCATCGGTCCAGGTGGACTTGGTTCGCTATGGCATAATTCTATTGAGAAACTGCGCCGCCGCTCCTCGACCATGACGGAGGAGGAACAGCGGGAAGTCATTCACTACAATCTGGCTTTTTCAATGATTGCCAACCGTGAACTGATCGACGAAGACACGATATCGCTTCAATTCGAGTTGTTGGCTCAGAAGCGACGATTGATCGGATTGCCAATCTCGAAATCGTCCATTGTCTTCGACTGCCTGCCGGAAATAGGTAATCGAACGACATTTGTATGGGGCGAACACGATCCATACCCCACTCCAGATTTGAAGGCAGTCATTAAAAAATTCCATGGCGATGTTCCTGGAGTGGACATTCGTATCATAGACGGCGTTGGTCATTGGGCGAATTTTGAAGCGGATGAAATCGTTTCGGACATGTTTCGTGACATGCTTTGAATCGATTCATTTAAATGATATTGTATCTATCAATAGCGCCACATTAAGGTGGCAATTCATTAAATGCCCGTGACGGATGGTTTAAAAAGCAAACACTTGAGGAGCTGATGCGTGTCGGCTCCAACCGGCACATGCCACGTGTTGAGCGCCAGAAGTTTCGGATTAGGGGAAGAGAATGATCGGACTGAGCGGATTTGGCGGATATATTCCGCGATTGAGATTATCGAGAAAGAGCATTGCCGAGGTCAATGGATGGATTCAGCCCGGCATCAAGCGGTTGGGCAAGGGCGAGCGCAGCATCTGCAATTGGGATGAGGACAGTGTGACAATGGCAGTTGAGGCTGCACGCGATTGTCTCGACAACCAGAACGGTAAGCAGTTGCGCGCCATCTATCTTGGATCCACGACTTTACCGTTCCAGGACCGCCAGAATTCGGGCGTCGTTGCCGCAGCACTCAATCTCGATGAGGCCTTGTCCACCATTGACATCACCGCCGCACAAACGGCAGGCACTTCAGCGCTGGTTGCGGCACTTGATGCAGCGGACGGCGCCAAAGGGGGGGATATTCTCGTGCTGGCAAGTGACGCGCGGCGAACTCGTTCAGCCGCCCAGCAGGAAATGACCTTCGGCGATGGCGCAGCGGCGTTTACTGTCGGTAGCAAAGATGTCGTCGCCGAGCTTCTCGGGTATCATTCGGTATCCATTGATTTCGTTGACCATTATCGTGGTGACAATCGCGAATATGATTATAACTGGGAAGAACGCTGGATACGCGATGAAGGGCTTCTCAAGATTATTCCGAACGCGATCTCCGAAGCATTCGGCAAGGCAGGCATCGCGGCAGAAGATGTCGACGTTTTGATCGCGCCATCCACGTTACGGGGTGTTTCGGCAAAGATCGCCAAAATGGTTGGTGTTTCAGAGGAAAGCTTGGCCGAGTCGCTCGATGGCGTTGTCGGTGAGACTGGCTGCGCGCACCCGCTGGTCATGCTGTCGCACAGTCTGGAAAGTGCATTACCAGGACAGGTGATCGTTGTCGCATCGTTTGGACAGGGCTGCGATGTATTGGTCTTCAAGACCACTGATGCAATCGCCTCATTCAAGCCGTCCTTAGGAATATCAGGTTACATTTCGCGACGTTGCGAGGAAACCAACTACAACAAGTTCATGGCCTTCAACGACCTCGTCCTTCAGGAGAAAGGCATGCGCGCCGAACTGGACAATCAAACGGCGCTAACCCAACTCTATCGCCGCCGCGACATGCTGCTTGGTCTTGTCGGCGGGGAGTGTGATGTATGTGGAACGCACCAGTTCCCGCGCTCGCGTATCTGCGTAAACCCGAACTGCAATGCGATGAATACGCAAAAGCCTTTCCAGTTTGCCGATATTCCTTCGAAAATCATGACATGGTCGGCGGACCACCTGACGTACTGCCCCGATCCGCCATTGCATTATGGCATAATTCAATTCGAGGGCGGGGGCCGCTTTCTCGCCAATTTCACCGACGTTGATGTCGGGAATGTCGAGGTCGGCCAAGATATGAGAATGATGTTTCGCATTAAGGATTATGACGATCTGCGCGGCTTTCGCCGTTACTTCTGGAAAGCTGCCCCATCCAATCAAACGAGGAATTGAACTATGGCAAGTGGAATCAGGGACAAAGTTGCAATAGTCGGCATGGGGTGCTCCAAATTCGGCGAACGCTGGGATTGCGATACCGAAGACCTCATTGTCGAGGCGTTTGAGGAATGCATCCTGGACGCCGGGATCGATATCAAGGAGATTCAGGCCGCCTGGCTTGCTACCGCTATCGAGGAAGTCCATTCCGGGAAAGGCGGCATTCCTCTCGCTTTTGCTCTGCGTCTCCCCTACATCCCTGTGACTCGTGTCGAAAACTTCTGCGCCAGCGGCTCTGAGGCGTTGCGTGGCGCCGTCTATGCGGTCGCTTCAGGAGCATGTGATATTGCACTTGCCCTGGGGGTTGAGAAACTCAAAGACACGGGCTATGGCGGCTTGCCGCAGCGCAGCCGCGGGGTCCTGAATTCCATGTGGTGGGCCAACTATTCCGCCCCGGGATCCTTTGCCCAACTTGCCTCCGCTTATCAAGCCAAGCACGGAATCAATGCTGACGAACTCAAACGAGCGATGGCTCATATTTCGGTCAAGAGCCACGCCAATGGCTCCAAGAATCCGAAGGCGCATCTCCGGAACAAAATCACCGAAGATCAAGTGCTCTCCGCGCCAATCATCGCAGAGCCGCTCGGTCTTTTCGATTGTTGTGGCGTGAGCGATGGCGCCGCCTGCGCGATTGTCACCACGCCCGAAATTGCGAGGAACCTTGGAAAGAAGGATCTCATTACGGTCAAGGCGCTGCAACTCTCGGTCTCGAATGGAACCGAGTCGGGGCACAATTCCTGGGACGGCAGTCATTTCATGACGGCCCGGATTGCCAGCACTCGGGCTTACGAGGAAGCAGGAATACGCGACCCCCGGAAGGAGATAGATCTTGCCGAAGTGCACGACTGCTTTTCGATCACGGAACTCGTGACAATGGAAGATTTACACTTGTCGCCCGAGGGAGGTGCGGTCAAGGATGTGCTGGACGGTTTCTACGATTCAGATGGCGGTCTGCCTTGCCAAATCGACGGCGGGCTTAAGTGTTTCGGCCACCCGATCGGTTCGTCCGGTCTGAGGATGATCTACGAGCTTTATCTGCAGATGCAAGGTCGAGCCTCCGAACGCCAGGTCGAAAATCCCAAATTGGGGCTTACCCACAATTTGGGCGGCGCGCCACATCAGAATGTGTGTTCGGTAGCCATCATTGGGCAGTTGGGGGCATAGTCCGGGAAATAATGACTACCGCAGCAGTGTGGCTGCTTCCGCCAGATGCTAGCAGAGAGGGAATATCAAAGAGATGAGCAAATTATTGGAAGGCAAAGTCGCTATTGTTACCGGTGCAGGGCGCGGTATCGGGCGAGGAATTGCAGAGTCAATGGCTGCCCACGGCGTCAAGGTGGTTGTCAATGATCTTGGTGCGACTGCCGATGGCGAAGGCGAGGATACCGGACCCGCCAATGAAACCGTCGAAGCGATCAAGAAGGCCGGCGGCATAGCCATTGTCAACGGCGATAGTGTTGCGAGCTGGGATGGCGCACACGCCATGGTCGAAACCGCGCTTTCGACGTGGGGCCGTATCGATTGTGTAATCAACAACGCCGGTATCCTTCGCGACGTAATCTTCCACAAGCTTGAGGAAGCGGATTTTGACGCTGTCGTCGCCGTCCACCTCAAAGGCAGCTTTAACGTATCGCGCGCCGCGGCTCCGCATTTCCGCAAACAGGAAAGCGGCGCATACGTGCACATGACGTCAAATTCGGGGCTGATCGGCAATTTCGGACAAGCCAATTATGCCGCTGCCAAGATGGCTATTGTTGGCCTCTCAAAGTCGATTGCACTCGATATGTCGCGTTTCAACGTAAGGTCCAACTGTATCTCGCCGACGGCATGGAGCCGCCTTACAGGCACTATCCCGGCCTCAACCGATGCCGAGAAAGAACGCGTCAGCAAGATCATGGCCATGACGCCGGACAAGATTGCGCCGCTCGCAACTTATCTCTGCAGTGACGCGGCAAAAGACGTCACCGGACAGATATTTGCGGTCCGTAACAACGAGATTTTCCTGATGTCGCAAAATCGTCCGCTCCGCTCGGTTCACGATTCCGATGGCTGGACGCCGGAAAAAATCGCCAACCATGCCATGCCTGTGCTGAAGGCAACGTTCTATGACCTCGAGCGGTCTGGCGATGTCTTTTGCTGGGATCCGATTTGATCCGCTTGCGCCCATCCTGGAGGTTCGCTGAAAACCTGCTATACGACAGTAAGCTGCGGGCTTGGCCGTTGGTTGACGATCTTTTTCAGAATTCGCATCCCTTCCACCAGCCCGAGCTTGTTAGAGTCCGGGTTCAGTGTGAATCTCACTGCCCGCGGCGGCTCTATTTGTCCGATGGAGAAGCTTTCTGATTTGACGACCGAGACACCGGCCTTCTGTGCGGAGTTTAAGAATTCACTGGATGACCAGTGATCGGGCAGACAGAGCCATGAGAAAAACGCCGACGGATGGCTGCGCAACTTGATGCCCTTGAGCTCTTCCGCTGCAATCTTGTGACGCCGTGCAAGCTCCTCATTGTTGCGTTGCGCTATTTTTTCAGCGGTACCGTACATAATCATCAGCGAGGCCGCGTCGTGTATCAGCGGTGATGTCGCCAAGGTAAGCGAGTGAATCGTGTTGGTGAATTCATCGACAAACCCAGGCGGAACCGCCATGAAGCCAACACGGAGTGCCGGGCTTACGCATTTGGAGAGACTGGTGAAGTATATGGTGCGTTCTGGAGCGTAAACCGCCAGCGGGGGAGGGCGGTCGACTGTGCCGGCGGCAACCACATCGTCTTCGACAAAAATGAGATCGTGAGTGCGTCCGATTTCGGCAATTTTCTTTCGCCGTGTCTCGGACATGACGCAACCAAGGGGATTTTGCGCTGTCGGTTGAAGAAAGACGATTCGCCCGCCAGTCCTCTTGTGGGCGGCTAGCAGTGCATCGGGCATCATGCCCTCCGCATCCATTTCGACTCCCTCCAGATCAATCTCGCGTAGCGCGGCAATCGACTTTAACCCCGAATAAGTCAACTGCTCGGTGAGAAAAGGTCCACCGAAGTGAGCCAGGCCCATTGTGGCGGTCAGGATCGCTTGCTGTCCGCCGCCGCACGCGATTATCTGCTCCGGCGGAACTTCGAAGCCGAGGCGCCTAATCCAGGCGGAGCCCGCCGCGCGATGCGCGATGTAACCCGCGGCGGGCGGATAAGAGACGAGCGGTAACAACATAGTGTGGTCCGCCACCTCCGAAAGAACATTCCGCGTCACGTCGATCAAGTCGTCGATTGGGAAGCGGAAGCACGCAAGATCGATGGTGCCGGGTTTAGATTCCGGCAGGAAGCGGGTGTATTTATCCATATCTTCATGGTTCTTGACGAATGTTCCGCGCCCGACCTCTCCAGATACCAAATCGCGCATCTTGACGACCATATAAGCGCGACCCACAGTGCCAACAGTGATCCCCAACTTCAACGCCAGATCACGCTGCGGTGGCAATTGAGCGCCCGCCGGAAGAACGCCACTGTTAATTGCGTTCGCAATCGCACCAGCGAGCGCAAGATATCGCGGTCCACCGATCCCGGAAATGTCCGGTACCCAAAATTCTTTATCGGGTTCCAATGGATTATCCTCTGTTTTGTGCAGCATTTCAGGAATAACAATATATGATAATAATACCCATTCAATTTGGGACATTGCACTAAAATTGAAGCGTCTGTATAGTGCCATTCGCCTCCGAAGTTTGAAGTTATCATAGCAGGAATTTCGGAATTTTTATAATCATTCTCAGAAACTATTCTCTCGAGCCCACAATCCTTTTACAGGACAGGGGCATTGCGGAAAGACCGAAAGATTGAGGCGCTGACTGGATAAGTACAATTAGCTGATCTAGGTTTCTGTCATGCGCGTTATTCGATTGCCGAATTTAGTGAAAACCCCCAGGTGGGAACATGCCAAGCTCAGAGTCTGAGGAGTACAATCGCGGCGCAAAGGTGAATCCGTTCGCGAACAAGACATATTCTGAATCAATCCAGTTGCTGGTTGAAAACTATGGTGACCGGATTGCACTCATATACGGTGATCAGAAATACACATTTCGTCAGATTAAGAATGAAATTGACGATGCATCGCGCAAACTCAGAGCCATTGGACTGAACCGCGGCGACAAAGTGGCGATATGGTTGCCCAACCAGGCCGAATTCCTCTTTACCTGGCTCGGAGCCGGTCAAATCGGACTGACTGCCGTTATTTTGAACACGCGCCTGATGGCCGAGGAGGTGAGCTACCAATTAAGGCAGTCGGATAGTCGGGCAGTGATAGTACCAGGTGACGGCGCATTCCGTGATTTTCTCGGCGACATCGCTTCGCTATGTCCGGATATTCGCGATGCCGCGCCTGGCGAAAAATTCGGCGGAGAGAATGTGCCAACGCTGGAATTTGTTATTTCTCTCGGTCAGACAGGGCACGGGTTTCGCGGCGTGCTTCAGTGGGATGATGTTGAGACTGATGACGATACGCCACTCGCCTACGAGACCGATCCGAATAGCGCCGCCCTCATTGCATACAGTTCCGGCACGACAGCACTGCCAAAAGGCGCGATGCTGACCCATGCAATTTGGCGCAAGGCGGCAGATCACGGCGAACGCTTCTTTCAAAAACCCGACGACAGGCTCTACCTCTGTGTGCCTCTGTTTTCGATCCTTTCAACCGTAAACGGTGTTATCACCTTCTGGACCGGAGGCTCGGCCGTCGTACTCGAAGATCGCTATGAGCCGGAGAAGATGCTGGCGGCAATCGAGCGTGAACGCTGCACGGCGGCTTACCTCTTGCCGCTTATGATCTGCAAATCGGTGGAACTGCCAAATTTTAAGGACTTCGATCTATCCAGCCTGCGAACCGGGATTCTCGTGACGACCGATCGAGACGCCTTCATGGCGGCCTACGAAAAACTCGGCATGACAGATTTTGTCACTAGCTACGGGATGACCGAGACGTCGAGCGCGTGTACGCGGACCTGGTCCAGCGATCCGCTTGAAGTGCGCCTTAGATCGCACGGCAAACCTCTTCCTGACATCGACGTGCGAATTGCCGATCCAGATTCCAATGAGGAGGTTCCGCGCGGCAAGGTCGGCGAAATTCAGGTTCGCGGCTACAATATTATGCTCGGCTACTACAACAAACCGGAGGAGACGCAGCGCGCTTTCAGCGGGGACGGCTGGTACAAGTCCGGTGATGCTGGTGAAATGTTCGAGGATGGTTCCATACGGTTCCTTCACCGTCTGTCGGACGGCTACAAGCACAAGGGATTCAATGTCTCGACCGCCGAGGTCGAGGCAGTTCTCGAACGCCATCCTGACGTGAAGCAGGCGGCCGTCGTCGGCATTCCCGATAAGGAAGTGGGCGAAGTCGGTACGGCCTTCGTTATCCCGAATGAAGAATCCAGTGTCGACGATGAAACGCTGATTGCCTTTGCGAATGAGCATCTCGCGTCCTTCAAAGTGCCGGCGCATCTGTTCCTTGCCGACGGGTTCCCGATGACGGCTGGCACCGAGAAAATTCAAAAATTCAAGCTCCGGGAGCGCGCACTCAAGCAGCTTGAACGGACCTGATTAACAGTGAAGGAATAGAAGTGTGAACGCGTTCCGCGACCTTACTTACGCAGAAAGCATTAGTCGGATTGCGCATGCGCACGGGACACGCGAGGCCATCATCTATCGCGATCAGCGCTATACATTTGCAGATCTCAAAAAACATGTGGACGAGGCTTCGGCACGGCTGGCGTCAATAGGACTTAAAGCGGGAGACAAAGTCGCTATCCTGCTTCCGAACCGTCCGGAATTCATCTGGTATTGGTTTGGCGCGTCTCAGATTGGACTTGTCGCGGTGATGCTGAACACTCGGTTGCGCCGCGACGAGTTGGCTTATCAGCTAGCGCAGTCCGACAGTCGCGCGATTATCGTTCCTGGTAGCGGGGCCTTTCGCGATTTTCTTGCTGAATTGAGTGATCTGGCCCCGGCCATCGCAGAAGGCGAGCCAGGCAAGCTGGCCAGCGAGCAACTTACCGAACTCAACCACGTTATCGCGGTAGATACATTCAGCGCCGAGTACAGTGGTGTCCTGGACTGGTCATCGCCTCCGACGGAGAACCTTGAAGTGCCGCCGATGGAGACGGACCCAGCGAAACCAGGCATCATCGGCTACAGCTCCGGAACCACCGCGCTTCCAAAAGGCGCGATGATTTCTCATTGCGTCTGGCGCAAGGCCTGGGACCTTGGAGAGCGAACCGAACTGACCGAGAACGACTGTCTTTACATGGCATTACCGCTGTTCGGGACGATGGCGAACCTGAACGGCGTCCTGCCCTATCTTGTACGAGGCGCCAAGCTGGTGATCGGCGAGCAATTCGATGCCGGCGTGTGCCTTCGGGCGATCGAAAACGAGCGGGTCACCAGTATCCATCTTCTGCCAGCGACTATCAAACAACTTGTCGAGCATTCAGACTTTGAAAAATACGACCGTTCGTCGTTGCGCTTATCTTACACGTTATCGATTGACCCCGCGGTCCTTGATGTTGTCGCGGATGTTATCGGCATTCCTGGTGTCATGACAGGCTACGGCCTGACCGAGACAACCGCCGTTGCGACCCGCAATCACTGGACCGATTCACGGGAACATCGACACGGCACTCAAGGCTGGGCGTTGCCGGACGTCGAGGTCAAGATCGTCGATCCCGAAACGCTGGCGGATATTTCCCCGAATCAGAGAGGTGAAATCTGGGTGCGGGGTTATTGCACAATGCTGGGCTATTACAAAAAGCCGAAGGAGACGGCGGATATGCTGCTGCCCGACGGGTGGCTCAGAACCGGCGACATTGGGCAGGAAGATGAGACAGGCCGGATCAAGTTTCAAGGACGTCTGGGCGACGGCTACAAGTCGCGCGGATTCAACGTATCGCCAGAAGAGATCGAGCACGTAATCAACAAGCATCCGGCTGTTGAGTCGTCGTCTGTTGTCGGCGTGCCGGATTCATTCGCGGAGAAAGTTGGGGTCGCGTTTGTGATCAAGAAGAAAGACGCTTCCCTAACGGAGAATGGGCTGCTCGATTATCTTCAGCCCAAATTGGCCGGCTACAAGATGCCGCTTCACGTGTTTTTCACGGATCAGTTCCCGCTAACAACCGGGACTGGCAAAGTACGCAAAGTCAGACTACGTGAGATGGCAACCGAACATCTCGGTCTCTAAGCCATCTCACCTCTCCAAATATGCTAAGAGGCACTCGGTTATGACCACGAATCCCTTCATCAACAAAACATATGCGCAATCGATTTCTTACGTTGCCGAAACCTATGGCGATGCAACTGCGCTAACCTTCGAAGGCAGAGACTA
This sequence comes from Hyphomicrobiaceae bacterium UBA2767, assembly GCA_002352635.1. Taxonomy (GTDB): domain Bacteria; phylum Pseudomonadota; class Alphaproteobacteria; order Rhizobiales; family Methyloligellaceae; genus UBA2767. The sequence continues at coordinate 28,429 of DEIT01000193.1, forward strand.
CAGTTACAAAGATATCAAGAGGGAAGTAGATCGTGCATCGGGGCGATTGGCAGCGCTCGGCGTGAAGCGCGGCGAAACCGTCGGTATTTGGCTCCCCAACTGTCCGGAGTTCGCATGGCTTTGGTTCGGAGCGGCGCAAATTGGTGCGATTCCTGTTATCATGAATACATGGCTCCGCCGCGCCGAATTCGAATACCAGATTGCTCAGTCTGAGAGTGTGGTCGTTTGTGTGCGCGGTCCAGGAGCGTTCCGCGACTTCCTGGGAGAACTGGCAGAAGTCTGCCCGGCGATTCGAGATGGAGAATTGCCGGCCGCGCCTTTCCCGAAGTTGAGGCAGGTCGTGACACTGGACCCGCTGGAAGAGGGGTGGGGACATATCGTCGATTGGGATTCCCTGGGGGATGATCATCCTGTGCCCCCTTATAGTGACGACCCAAACTCACCGGCTCTCATCGCATATAGTTCCGGAACGACATCGTTGCCCAAGGGTGCCATGCTGTCACACTGCATCTGGCGCAAGGCTTGGGATGGATCACGTTTTCTCGATATGACTCCCGAGGATTGCCTCTATCTGACTGTGCCACTGTTTGGTGTTCTCGGCTGCATCAACGGTCTTTTGATGCTCTGGGCTAATGGCGGCAGAGTTATCCTGCGTGAGCGCTTCGATCCGACTGACCTGATCAAGACCATCAGCAGTGAAAAGTGTACGCTTGCCCATCTGCTGCCGACAATGGTCGACCGCATTGCCGAACACCCGGACTACAACAAGGAAGCGTTCGAGACGCTTCGCGGCGGTGTATTGCTGAGTAGTCAAAAGGAGCATTTTTTACGGGCGATGGAAGTAATGTGCGCATCTGGTTACACGTCGGGTTATGGACTGACTGAATCAACGGGCTTGGTTACGCGCTGTCGCTGGGACGATTCACTCGAAGTACGTCTATCCCACCAGGGCTGGCCGTTACCGGATTGCCCCATTCGTATCATCGATTTGAAGACCGGCGAGGACTTATCGCCCGGTGAAGAAGGCGAAATTCTTGTCGGGGGGTATTCCGTGATGCTTGGCTACTTTAACAAACCCGAGGAGACAGCGCAAAGTATCACTGAAGATGGGTGGCTGCGTTCCGGCGATCTTGGGCGATTGGACGCTGACGGGGCATTAAAGTTCTTGCGGCGTATCAAAGACGGATACAAGCATAAGGGCTTCAACGTTTCCACTCCTGAGGTGGAAGCGTCAGTAATAAAATTCCCAGGCGTCGTGGCCGCAGCGGTCGTTGGCGTTCCTGACTCGCAACATGGCGAACGCGGCGTGGCCTTCATCATCTCCGAGGGGGGTGCTTCTCCAGAACCTGCTGAACTTTTGGCGTTTCTTAAGACCCAGCTTTCTTCGTTCAAGGTCCCTGAGACGATATTTGTGGTTGATGAATTTCCGCTAACATCGGGAACGGATAAAGTTCGAAAGTTTAAATTGCGTGAAATGGCAATGGAGAACCTCGGAATAGAAGCCTGAACCCAACACTGATTTGGTGCGGTATTTCCATCGCCTTATGCTTTCCCAGCAACGCCGGTACCGGCGAAAAGCAATTTTCATGACAGATATGAACCAAACTCCAGAGATCGATTGCTCCAAATCTTCCGTATGTCGATTGCTCGGCATTCGGTTTCCGATTTTACAGGGCGGCATGACGCTTGTTGGCACAGCTAAGCTTGCTTCGGCGGTATCGGAGGGCGGCGGGCTTGGCGTCGTTTCGGCGGGGCGTATGGATGTGGAAACATTTGAGCGGGAATTAGAAGATGCCATTGCCATGACGGACAAGCCGCTCGGCGTAAATATTCCCGTCGGCCGGAATATTGAATGGATGAAGGCCATTTTCGACATGGCCCTGCAACGGAATGTCAAAATAGTTCTCATTGGTGGCGGTGATCCGAAGCCGTGGAGCCCGCTGGTGAAGGCCGCTGGAAAGTTGCTTGGCATCGTCGTCGCATCGCCTCAGCAGGCCGCTAAAGCTGAGGCCACGGGGGCGGATCTGGTGATCGCCGAAAGTATCGAGGCGGGCGGGCGGACAAGCCGCGATGAAATTTCCGGCGTGACCTTGATACCCGCGACCGCAGACAGGATTTCCGTTCCATTGGTCGCGGCCGGTGGCATCGTGGATGGGCGTGGCCTGGCCGCTGCGCTGGCTCTTGGCGCGGACGCGGTTCAAATGGGCACTCGCTTCATGCTGGCCAAGGAATCTCCTCTGCACCAGAATGCCTGGGAGGCGATGCTGGCGTCCGATATCACCGATACTTTAGTGGTGGGAAACCACCACCGGATGGGACGGCGTGTACTGCACAGCGCCGCGTCTGAAAAGGTTAGGCAGCGGGAGGACGACGCCTCGCCCGAAGAGATGATCGAGATGCTGTCCGGCGAGTGGAGCCGGCAGGGGCTGCATCTCGGCAACCTCCAGCAAGGCCTGATTGCCTGCGGCCAGGGTGTCGGCTTGATCCACGAGGTTCTACCCGCTGCCGACATTATCGCCAATGCTGTTCGGCAGGCGGAACAGCATTTGCAGCGAGCTTTTTCGATCGTCCGAAACCCCAAACGTTCATCAACTCGTTGTGAATGAGCAGACTGCACTTGGCGACACCGCGGCGGCGGACAAAACGATCCGGACGGTTGAACTGATCGGGGCCGGTCTATTGTTAACTTGCGCCGTCCTTGCCGCGGCTGGAGGTTTGGCAAACCTATATCTGTTTACAGCGGCGGCAATGATCGTGCTTGGCCTGTTCCTGGTATGGGAAATTTCCCGCGTGCCGATGCAGCAACTGATAATGGCTGGCGCACTCTTTGTCCTGGGATGTTTGGCAGTGCTGCCTTCGCACGAATTTCTGGATGTTCTGCTGCAGGCTTTCGAGGGTACGTTTATCTTCGTCGCCTTATTCGTTGGTATCGCTTTCCTCCAATATCCCGCACTTAACAGCCCGTCCTTTCATGCGACGCGCGAATTCATCACTAGCCAGCCAGCGGGGCGTCGTTACCTGATCCTGAGCGTTTCGGCACACCTGCTGGGCGCGCTCACCAACTTCTCCGCCCTCGGCCTGTTGACCACGTTCCTGCACGGCAAGCTTGAGAAACACGCCCGGCAAAGGATGGCTTGCGCAATGATGCGGGGGTTTGGTCTTACAGCCATCTGGTCACCCTTCTTCATTTCGATCGCCGTCATCCTGCATGTGAAACCGGAACTGAAGTGGCTGGATATTGCGATACCCGGGTTCCCGCTCGCCGCGCTCATGCTCATTTACTCCTGGGCGTATGACCGGCTCAGTAATCGCCCTGCCCCGCACGCGCGCGCAAGCGCTGCATCGGTCAACACGACGCCCAAGCTGTCGGGGCAGGTGATTACGAAAATCGCCTTCCTCGCATTCGTACTCGTTCTAATGCTTGTGATGTCATCGGAAATGTTGGTGGTTTCGATCCCGATCGCGATTATTCTCGTGATCCCTGCATTTTCCATCGGCTGGCAATTGTTGCTGGTCCGTTCTGGCGCGGACGGCAATATATCCGGCATGCTGCCGAGAGTTGCTGACGAAATTGCAAAGCTTAGAGCCCAGGTCTTCATTTTCCTGGCCGCGAATTTTCTTGGTTACGGCGCGGCGCGGGCCATCGATCCAGATTTAATTTCTTCGACACTTCTTGGCGCGGGAATTGAGGGCTGGGCCGCGATATATGTGCTGCTGGCAACAATGCTGATCTGCACTCTTCTCATGTTTCACCCCTTGGCGCTGGTCGTCTTGGTCGGTCAGGTTTTCCCCGGTGAAGATCTCGGTGTGCATAACGTCAGCGTGGCGCTGTGTATGGCTTTGGTTTGGGCAGTCGGGACGACCAGCTCACCTGCCTCCGGGCTCACATTGTACATGATGCGCGTGTTGAACGAATCTCCCTGGCGTATTGCGTGGGGATGGAACGGTGTTTATGCGATTGGCGGGTTTATTGTTGGAGGGCTCTATATTTCCCTGGTCAACAAGTGGTTGCTGTGACTGCCGGGACGAAAGTCATCCAGATTAATGAAGTGAATTCAATAGATATTCTCAAGGAGAGGAAACGGAATATGTGCAGTAAAGAACTCGTCACACTCGATAGGCCCGAGAAACGGATTTCTCGCGTGACGCTCAATCGTCCAGAAAAGCGCAATGCTCTTAGCCCGGAACTGCGCGAGGCACTCCTCGCCCGGCTCCTTGAGGCGGTAGCGGACGAGACTACCCGGGCGGTTATCGTGACCGCTAACGGGGGACATTTTTCAGCTGGCGGCGATCTGGCCAGCCTCGCCGGGATAGATGCGGTCGCGGGCCGGCGCCGGATCAAGCGCGGCCACGAGATCGTTCAGCTCATCCTTACAAGCGACAAACCGATCATCAGCGCCGTCGAGGGTTACGCTATGGGGGCTGGCGCCGGACTGGCGATCGCGTGCGATACAGTCGTTGTCGACAAAGGGACGACCGTTGGGTTTCCATTTCTTAAGGTCGGGCTCGGGCCGGATTATGGCGTTTCATATACGTTGATGCGGCGGATGACACCGGGGTCCGCGCGCCACGCTTTTCTTCACGCTAAAAACTTTAGCGGTGAGGAGGCGGTCGCATGCGGCCTTGCCGACGAACTTGCGGAGGCCGGTAATGTGCAAAACCGTGCGCTCGAGCTCGCCGCAAACCTTGCGTCCTTGCCTCCACACGCACTGGCGCTCGCCAAGCGGCAATTTGTGCTGGCGCCGGCAGATTTCGATGGTGCGGCTGAGATGGAGGCTATGACCCAGGCGATTTGCTTTGAAGGCAAGGAATTTCTCGAAGGGGTAGCCGCATTCACGCAGAAGCGCCGGCCAAAATTTTAGCTCGTGGAGGTATGTCGCTCATGCGGCTGTAAATCGCCGTTACAATGACAAAAGTAACGGTCATCATTCCGAAGACCAGTCGATAGCCCAGCACCGAGCCCGTCACGTTCGGATCAACCGTGACGGCGCCAATAATAAACCCTGTGACATACTGCACGACGAAAATGCCAGTGACGGCGAACAAATTGAAGAGCGACACGACGCGGCCCGCATATTCGGGGGGGAAAAGAGCCTGACCATGGGCAAGGACAACGATAAAAAATGGCGATAACAGAGAAATCAGAGTGAACAGCGGTACGGCGAGCCAGAGATGCGCATAACCGAAAGCGGCAAGGGCCAGGAATGTAGCTGCTATCAACGATGTGCTGACTAGTATTACAGTGCGCCGCGTGTTGAAAAAACGCTCTATTGGGCCGAATATCAGCATGCCAATAACCATCCCGATAGCCACGACGAGCAGCATATAGCTTCGATCAATTGCCGAGATATGGTGGACGTCTTTCAAGAATGGGCCGGCCCACAACCCGATCGTTATCTGCAAGGGGCTGTACATAAACAACGCAATTGCAAGGGCGGGCCATATTCGGTGGTCTTTTAGAACCATACCAAGACCTTTGATGCTGCCGCGCAGCGTCTTCTTGCTTCTTACGGCGTCTTCGCCAGGTTCTTTAGTGCCTGTGTCGGGAAAATCTCGCGTGACGATGTATGTTGGCAAGGCCACAACGATTGTAGCGACTCCCAGCATGCTGAATACAGACCGCAAATCCGAAAGTTCGATCAGGTAGGCGAGAGGAAGCGTAGCGCAAAGTGCGCCAATCCCTCCAACGAAGAGATAGCGCCCGGTCAGGGTTGCAATGAGCTCAATGCTTCCCCAGTTGACGAATATCGTGTTGGTGCCCAAGAGGGTTGCCGCGAATCCAAGGCCGAGCAGTGCGCGGCCGATGAAAATGCCGCTCCAGCTATCAGCGACAGCGATGACAAAACAGCCAGCCACCGAAAGCAGAGTCATAGTCGATATTATGATGCGAGGACCATACCGATCGATGAGAATGGCCGACGGGAGTTGTATGAACCCCTGAGCCAGGAACATAGCCCCCATGGCCAGACCAATCTGCTTGGCATTGAGCATGAGTTCCTCGACGAATATAGGCGCGAGAACGCCTCCGGAACTCCGATGAAACTGCCCCAGCGCGAACAGCATACTAAGGGCGAGAAACATCACGATGAAGCGGGGGCTACGTAACCGTGAGCGGACAGGCTGAAGTGCCGAGTTGGGCGTCGAAGACACGAACTCGCCTTTCGTTGGGGTGGGAGGAAGAGTACAATATAGAGGTCAATATGATATATTAATGAGTCATTCAGGATGAATCGAATCCTAATTGCAGTTATGCTCAGGATTTGATCGTGATTGTTGGGCAGGTAAATACGTTATGAAACAAGACTCTAGGCTGGTTCCGGACCGTGATGACAATGCGTCTTTGTCATCGTTTGAGGACGTCATCGCTGATATCCGTCAGGGCCGCATGGTTATACTGATCGATGATGAACGCCGTGAAAACGAGGGCGATTTCGTCATCGCCGCTCAGTTTGCAGATGTCGAAGCGATAAACTTCATGGCTCGTTTCGGGCGTGGATTGATCTGCCTCTCCCTGACCAGTGAACGCGTCAAGGAACTTGGCCTTCCGCCTATGTCTCACCGCGATAGTGGGAAGCTTGGCACCGCGTTTACTGTTTCGATCGAGGCCCGCGATGGCATCACCACCGGCATCTCGGCTGGCGACCGGGCTCGAACCATCGCTGTCGCGATAGACTCTGCAATGGACCACAACGACCTTGTGTCTCCTGGCCACATTTTCCCGCTTATGGCTCGCGACGGCGGGGTTCTCGTCAGGGCGGGGCACACAGAGGGTGTGGTCGATCTTGCCCGTCTGGCGGGGCTTACCCCTGCCGGGGTCATTTGCGAAATCATGAACGATGACGGGACCATGGCGCGGCTGCCCGACTTATTGAAGGTCGCGGCCCAGCACGATGTAAAAATCGCGTCTATCGCCAGCATTATCAACTATCGCCGGCGGAACGAAAAACTGATCGAGCGTATACTGGAGCGCGAACTGGAGAGCCGCCATGGCGGGAAATTCAAACTTATCGTTTACCGAAACCGGGTGGACGGCGTCGAGCATGTTGCGCTCGTTAAGGGCGAAGTGCCAGGCAAGACGCCGATTTTCGTTCGCGTCCATGCCGTCAATCTGCTGGATGATATTGTCGGTGATTTGTCCTATGAAAACGGCGGAGAAATCTACCGTGCAATGGAACGGATCGGCAAAATCGGCGCCGGTGTGATCGTTTTGATACGGGAAGCGCACAATGCAAGTCCTTCGGAAGTACTAAAACAGCGCGAGGGACAGGCGCAAAAAAGCGGCAGCAACCTTCGGGACTATGGGATCGGCGCACAAATTCTCGCCGATCTAAATTTAACAGACATGATCCTCCTCACAAATAGCAAGAGGCCGATAGCGGGCCTTGAAGGGTACGGGCTGCGAATAGCTGGACGTGAGCCAATATAGATTCTTACTGCGACAAATTCACTTGTAAGCGCTCACTGCAAAAAAAACGTGAGATTTGCAGGAAAAATCACTGAATCTTACGGTGTACAATCAGGCTATTACGTAAAAAAAGGTTTTGCATATTATGTCACATTTCAGTAAAATCGTATTAATATAAATTGGTACATTTTGCGATTGTGATCGTCGCGCCAATTAAAGTGTTCTGGCGCATATTGACGCCAATAGTGAACAGGGGGGTTCGTTTAGAAAAATCATGACAAAAAGATTTTCTGGCCGTAAGGCCGTTGTCACCGGAGGCGCCGGAGGGTTGGGCCGGGCAACTGCGGAATTGTTTGCCCGCGATGGCGCGGATGTGGCGATTTGCGAGATCGATATCGAGACTGCCGCCAAGACTGCGAATGAGATCTCTTCGGCGCATGGAGTCAAATGCATCGCCTCCGAGTGCGATGTCTCAAATTTCGAAAGCGTCGAGACCGCGTTCGGCGGCATCGCCGAGGATTTGGGTGGGCTCGATATTCTTGTCAACAATGCAGGCGTTACCCGCGACAATCTTATCTTCAAGATGTCAGATACAGACTGGGATACAGTCATGGGAGTCCATTTGCGTGGCGCCTTTGCATGTTCTCGCGCAGCGCAGCGCATCATGGTCGATCAGAAGTTCGGAAAAATCGTCAATATCTCGTCGACCTCCGCACTCGGCAACCGCGGCCAAGTGAATTACTCAACCGCCAAGGCGGGTTTGCAGGGTTTTACGCGGACCCTCGCGCTGGAGCTTGGTCGCTTCAACATCAATGTGAATTGCGTTGCGCCGGGTTTCATTGACACGGAAATGACGCGCTCCACGGCACAGCGCCTGGGCATCGATCCAGAGGAATATAAACAGCAACGCGCCAAGAACATTGCGGTTCAGCGGGTTGGCGTGCCGCAAGATGTCGCCAATGTTGTCGCGTTCTTGTGCAGCGACGATGCGGGCTTTGTCAGCGGTCAGGTAATTTACGTGAGTGGCGGTCCGGAAACCCGCCGGTAGATTTCACTGTATTGAGTAACGGGAGGCATTGGAAATTGACGGACGACTGGCGTACCAAGACATTCTGGGATGCGCTCCAATGGGGTACTCGTGAACATGGTGACAGAGTCGCGATCATCGCGGGGACTCAGCGGACAAGCTTTAGTGAGCTTGCCCAGCGTGCACGCGCTCTCGCCAGAGGTTTAATCGAACACGGAGTTCAGCCCGGCGACAATGTCGCATTGTGGTCGCCGGATTGCATCGAGTGGCTTGTAGCCCGGTGGGCGGTGCCGGCAATGGGTGCCGTCCTCGTGCCCATCAATACGCGGTTTCGCGATGAGGAAATCGGCTTCTTACTTTCACAAAGCCAATCCAAGGCGCTTATCGTGTCGACCGGCGCCAAGGGCATCAATTATTTCGATATTCTTGAACAAATAGATCCTGAATTCCGGGGCTACCGTCCGGGTGACTGGGAGAGCGAGGTGTTTTCGAACCTTTCGCTTGTTGTTGGGATTGGTGATGACCTGCCGACAAGCGTCGTGCGGTTCGCCGATCTCGAGTCCGAAGGACGCACGCTGGCCGATTGCGATGGCCTATTCGATGACTGCGCGCAAAAGATCACCGCGACCGATATCGCTCAGATAATGTACACTTCAGGCACAACATCTTTCCCCAAAGGCGCTCAGGTGCGCCATGGAGCGCTTCTCCAGAATAACTTCAACACGATTGCACGGATGAATCTTGGTCCAGAAGATCGTTATTTGGCGTCTGTGGCGCTTTTTAGCGCGACGGGTACATCGTTCACATTGTCTCCCTTTCTCGCAGGCGGTGCCATTGTTTTGATGGAAGACGGTTTCAGTGCCCAAAGGTTTTGTGAACTCGTTGAATCCGAACGCATTACAATGAGTTTTTATGTAGAGCCGATTGTCCGTGACTTGAAAAATTACGCAGGCCTTGCCGACCATGATCTGTCCACGTTGAGAACAGGTACGGGGGCACCATTACAAAGTGAAACTTTCCGCTGGCTGGTCGAAGATCTGGGAGTCTCGGACCTGACGAACGTCTATGGTCTTTCGGAAACCTCCAATGCGACTTGTCGCAGCTTCTGGAACGACCAACTGGAAGACCGCATTGTGACGTGTGGTCATCCAATGCCGAACATTAAAATTCGGATTGCTGATCCCGAAACAGACAGAGAAATCAGTGGTGACGAAATGGGAGAGATCCAAGTGAACTCATATACGGTCATGCCTGGCTATTACAATATGCCCGATGAGACGGCAGCGACTATGACGGCGGACGGCTGGCTCAAGACCGGAGATCTCGGCACGATACGCAGCGATGGCCAGCTTATTTTCCGCGGACGCCTCAAGGAAATGATCAAGCCTGGCGGGTTCAACGTGGCGACGCTCGAAGTCGAGAGTTTCATCAAGAACATTCCCGGTGTGATTGAGGTTGCGATCGTTGGCGTTCCCGACGAACGAATGGGCGAAATCGGCTACGCATATGTGGAAACAGCTACCAGCGCCAAGGTAGATGCGGACACCATTGTCAATTACTGCCGTTCGCATATCGCGAGCTACAAAGTGCCGCGCTACGTGGAGTTCGTGAAAGAGTGGCCGCTCACCGGCAGTGGAAAAATAAAAAAATTATCGCTTAGCGAACAGGCGAGACAACAGATCAGCGACGGCCAATCCAAGGATACTCACTCGATGGTCGCTGAAAACAGACAATCAACCTTAAAGGAGAAGACAAATGATTGACCCAGTAGAGGCGTTGGAATCCAAGGAAATTAAAAAGCTTCACGAAATAGCCATTGAGGAGTTCCGCCCGCGCGGTCGCAAATACGATGAAAACGCGGATATGCCTGAGGAGAACATCAAGTATCTTTTTGAAAATGGCTGGCTCTCGACGACCCTACCGAAGGAAATGGGCGGCAAAGGCAGCAATCTCGATACAGACGATCCCTCAACCTATCTGCAGGCTTTGCGGGTACTTGCCCGCGGGTGCAGTGGCACAGCGCATTGCTATCAGGTACACAACCATACGGCCTGGGCGTTGCACGACATGGGAACCGAGGATCAGATCGAGCGCTACATCAAACCGATGTTCGATCGCCCGTTTTTGGCAGCTTTCGTTGGCTCTGAAGCAAAGCGCCGTCATATGTACATGATGAATACGACGGCAACCAAGACTGATGGCGGCTATATAGTGCGCGGAGAAAAGAACTACGCGACAAACGGTCCGATGATGGGCTTCGCCATTATCTTCACCGCCATAAAGGGTATAGAGGACTATATGGATAATCATCTCATGGTCATCATCGAGCCCGATATGAAGGGTGTGAGTATGGATCTCGACTGGTACCGGCCAGCGGGTATGCGTTGTGCCTCAAGTCCAGTAATTACGCTTAACGATGTCCACATCGAAGACCGGAATGTTCTGGGAGAGCCGGGCACATATCCCAAGAGCCGCCTCCAGGGCAAATATCACCTTGGCTTTACCGCCAACTATCTGGGCACCGCAGAAGGAATGTACGATTGGTACGTGGACTATGTCGGCAAAAGGGGAAAAAGCTCAGATGGCATTGTACAAATGCGCACTGGCGAAATGAAGATACAACTTCGCGCCGCAGAAGCACTGTTTCACGATGCCATACGCGCCTGGAAGACGAAGAGTGTGGTTGAAGCTGAGTTGATATCCATAGCCGCCAAATCGGTGGCTGCCCAGGTAGCTTTCGAGTTATCGCACAAGATCATCCACTGTGCGGGCTCAACCGCAATGTTCGATGAGTTTCCGCTTAACCGGTACATTCGCGATCTTGAGACGCACGTACTGCATGCTGGCCACGACCGCTCGGCACAAATCATTGGCCAGTCGGAGTTCAGCGAAGATTTCGATTCCACCTTGCAACGGTAAGTCGGAGGAATGTCACAATGACACCTTATCCTGCCAGTCCGCGCCGGCTCGAAACAGTCAATGTGGGGAGCGATTTCAGCTTTGCGAAGCCGCCTGTAACCACTAAGCAGCTTGTTATGTATGCTGGTGCCTCCGGTGACTTCAATCGCATTCATTACGATCATCATTTCGCGATTAAGTCAGGGCTTGGCGGGGTTATCCAGCACGGTATGCTGACCATGGGTTTTCTTGCTCAAGCAGTCACCGATTGGGCCGGACCCAAATCCCTTGTGAAAGACGTTCGGAGCCGGTTTGTCTCACCCGTAAAACCTGGTGACGTCGTAACCATCAAGGGCTCGGTCCAGTCAAAGGGCGACGCCGAAGGTGAAAAGACATGCTCGCTTTCTCTCGAGGGTTTTGTCGAGGATCGCCGCGTCATAGTAGGTAGTGCAATTGTTGCGTTTGCGGATGCCTGAAACGCCGGATCAAGGGGCAAACGTATACTCGACGGTCAATGACGTCGCAGCCAATGGCAAGGTACAGCGTACCTGCTGGCGGCGCGGCGTTACGGTCTGGCGCGATTGGGGAGCTGGAAGGCCGGTCATCCTGCTGCATGGGGGCTTCGGCTCATGGACTCATTGGGTGCGAACCGTGCCCGCCATATCTACCGACCGCCGTGTACTGGTTCCCGACATGCCCGGTTTCGGCGATTCCGACGATCCGGTTATGGAGAATGCCCTGGAAGCCATCTCCCGCGCTCTACTGGCAGGGCTTGAGAAGCTAATAGACATCGAAGCGGGTATAGATATCGTCAGTTTTTCTTTCGGGACTGTTGTGGGAGGTGCGCTCGCGCAGCTTGTGAATGAGCGATATCCGGCGGCCGTGAAGAATTTTGTTCTTGTTGCGCCGGCAGGGCTTGGCATTACGACAAGGGTCTTTGATGATCTCGCGTTCATAAGGCCAGGCATGACTCAAGTGGAATTGCGCAACCTTCACCGCAATAACCTCGGCATTGTCATGTTGGCGGACAAATCGAAGATTGCCGATGAGACGATTGATATCCAGATCGCGAATACGCAGCGGAATAGGATATCCGCTAAGCCCTACACCCGCGGTGACGTGGTTCTGGCTGCGTGCCGCAGCGTTCCAATGGAAAACCTGGATGTAATCCTGGGAGCACGGGACGAGTATGTGGCACGCAACGAACCGGAATACAGCGCGGCGCTTGCCAAGCTGCATCCAAAGGCTCGAATACATTGCATCGAAGGTGGCGGCCATTGGGTGCAGTATGAAAAAGCCGACGCATTCAATGCTCTTCTTCGTCAATGTCTGGATAATTGATTATGATAAAAAAAGTCCTGATCGCAAATCGCGGTGAAATTGCCTACCGTATCATGAAGACCTGCCGTGCCATGGGAATTGCCACAGTGGCGGTATATTCCGAGGCCGATGCTTCCGCCCTGCACGTGTCGGAAGCCGACGAAGCTGTCGAAATTGGACCCGCGCCAGCGGTTCAAAGCTACCTCAAAACTGAAGCGATCCTGGCTGCAGCCCAGAGCACTGGCGCGGAGGGTATCCATCCTGGCTACGGTTTTCTTTCTGAAAATGCGGCATTTGCTGCTGCAGTTGAAGATGCCGGACTGATCTGGATTGGACCCAAGGCGGAATCTATCCGGGACATGGGCGACAAGCAGCGCGCGCGGTCTTTGGCGGAGGCGGCCGGCGTTCCGGTGTTGCCGGGGAGTCAGGGTTTCAAACCGGGTGATGTCGAGGCTTTGCTCGGCACTGGCAACAAGGTTGGCTTCCCACTGCTGGTCAAGGCAGCGGGGGGAGGGGGCGGTATCGGTATGCGCCAGGTCCTGGCGTCGTCTGATTTGGCGGAAGCGGTCATGGCAGCTCAAAGCCAGGCCTCCAGAAGCTTTGGCGACGATGCTGTTTATCTTGAACGCTTTGTGTCGCGCGCACGCCACGTAGAAGTGCAGATTTTTGGATTTGGTGATGGTGAAGTTATCGCCTTTCCAGAGAGGGATTGTTCAATTCAACGGCGTTTTCAGAAGATTATTGAAGAAACACCGGCGCCTAATCTGGAAGATGATGTTCGCAGCGCCATGGCGGACGCGGCACTCACTCTTGCGCGCCAGGAAAAGTTTCGCAGCGCGGGAACGGTCGAGTTCATTCTCGATATGGAAACTTCCGAATTCTATTTTCTTGAAATGAACACGCGCATCCAGGTTGAGCATCCCGTGACAGAACTTGTCACCGGTCTCGATCTGGTTTCGCTGCAATTGCAGCTCGCTTCGGGGGAGCCGCTGGACGATCTTCTTTCATGCTCCAACGATGCTCAGGGGCACGCGATCGAAGCACGCATCTATGCTGAAGACCCGCAAAAGAAATTTCTGCCCCGTCCGGGCACACTGACACGGCTGGTGCTACCCGAAGAGAGAGACGGGATTCGGGTTGATTCCGGAGTGCGTGAAGGCGACAAGATAACCCCATTCTATGACCCGATGATTGCAAAGATCTGTGCCCATGGCGCCGATCGGGAGACAGCGACAAGCAAGATTATTTCTGCCCTGGAATCTACGAAGATCGAGGGCGTGCCGACAAATACGCAATTCCTGGCCGCGATATTCTCCCATGAGGCCAACAGGCGCGGTGCAGTTTCCACCAACTTTATTTCCGATTATTCTGATGAGCTAACGGCTTGAAGGCGTGCATTGATGCCAGTTTTACAGAAGGTGAAAATTAGAGCGAAGGTCGATATACCAATCGGGCGGGCGCCCGTTATCGGTACATTCGTTACTTTCGATGGCCTGCTGGGCAATATTCCGCATTTCGCCGTGGCGTTCGGCTCCACCCCGAGCAATATCGCACCACTTGTTCGAATTCATTCCGAATGCATCACCGGAGATGTTTTTGGGTCCCTGCGCTGCGATTGCGGACAGCAGCTGCAAGAAGCAATAAAGCAGATGTCCGAAGATTCAGGTTACATCATCTATCTGAGGCAAGAAGGGCGCGGCATCGGGTTAACTGCGAAGCTGGACGCATACCTCTTGCAGGAGCAGGGCCTTGACACCTATGCCGCTAACCGCCATCTGCAGATGCCAGAGGACAACCGTGAATATTTGGAGGCAGGCCTTATGCTTGACGCACTCGGAGTTTCCAAGGTGCGACTCGCGACGAACAATTTAGACAAAGTATCTCAACTGAATCTCGCCGGAGTCGAGGTTGTCGAACGTGTGCCGACCAAAATCTTCGTGACAGAGCACAACAAGCGTTACCTGGCGGCTAAATCGCAATCTGGTCGCCACGCCTTTACTCTAAGCGACACCTCATCGAGCCCGCGAAAAAATAATTAATCCGTTCAAACTGTACTGATGAACGAGCTGGACGCGAGATTTACAGCTATAGTCTGTTGTAAGGACTGCTCCCGCATCGCTTGAGAATTTCAATGGGGGTTTCGAGGACGATCGCTTTGTAGAGGTCCTCGCTCAAACCCAACTCGCCAAGTTCGCTGAATTGCGCCGCAAGGTCGAAGAAAGGTGCTGTCGAGCCCCAGACTATCTTTTTTTTCAGCGGGCCCTGCGCGTATTTAAGCAGCACTTCCCAGCCTGACCCTTGAACCCCGTAGTATTTTGTGCGCTGGCCGGAGAGTTCAATGAACACGTTAGCGTGGCGCATTGCGATTGACGTCATGTCGCCCACCCAGGGCCACCCTCCGTGACTCGCTACAATCACCAGCTGGGGAAAATCGATGGCCACTTGATCAAGATGGCAAGGGTGTCCAAGATTCATTGGACAATTGGAACTGAGCTGCGTGGAGGCATGGATAATGACGCCAAGGCCAAGCTCGCAACATTTCCCATATACCGGATAGTACTGACGGTCGCTCGCGGGCAGGCCCTCGCGGTATGGCGTCAGGCCGATCAAGCGCAAACCCATGTCGCACGCCTGATGCACTGTCTCAACCGCGTCCATGCAGGGCGATGGTGAAATGTCTGCTATGCCAATGAAACGATCCGACTCACTGACAAGCGCTGCCAACTCCTCAAGCGGAGCGCCCGCACCCGTGACAACCTGCTGAGATATCCCAAGCTCATCCAGGAGTTCGATATGTCCTTGGACAGAGGAACTCTTTCCATCGGACGTGAACGAGCGGAAATGCTTCGCGTAGGCACCGCGCTCTGCCAGCTTTTCCCGCGTGGCTTCGAGTGGCGCGAAGGCTCTGAAATCAATGCTCGTATGGTTCATTTAATCGTGACCATCTTTCTTGACGAGCTTTTCCTCCCAATCCAGATACTGCTGCATACCTTCTTGCCCCCTGGCGAAGGGTGGCAACACGAGGTCATCCGCTTCGGTCGGTCGAACGACACCTGTCTCGACAGACAGTCCAGATTTTCTCCATGCTGTTAGTCCACCCTCCAGGAGGAAAGTGTTCGAGTATCCCAGTCCGACCAGGGTCGCATTCGCGAGGCAGGATTGACTCCCGCTGCGGCAGGTCACGAGGATAGCCGTAGTTTTACTGGCCGCTACGTTGCCGATGCGCTGCTCCAATGATCCGCGCGGCAGCCAGGTAGAGCCGGCGATATGTCCAGATGAGAAGTTCTTGCTGTGGTCGACGTTGATGACGGTCATCTCTGGAGTTTCCGCCAATTGTTGTTGTGCCTTCTCCGGGGTCAAATGACGGCTGGTAGCCTTGGCCTCGTCCAGCCCCAGTGGGGCGGGGCGGCCGCGGCCTTTGTCAAGGCAGTTACCCGCTTCAACCCAGCCGTTCACACCTCCGCTCAGGATATGAACGTTCGGATACCCCATCCGGAGGAAATAGGAAGCCGTAACTATGGCGCGGCCTTCCCGGTCATCGATAAATACGATTGGCGCCATTTTGACGGCGACGAAATCATCGGCCCGCTGTACCGCCTGACCGCCCGGTAAAGCCATGGTTCCGGGAATGTGGCCGGCCTGATAGTCCGCGAGAGGTCGTATGTCGAACACATAGGCATTGCTGTCGCCTCGTTTTCGCGCTTCGATTGCATCCATCAGAGCTTGCCTATCCATTGACGGAATGTTGGCATTTGCCGCGATTTTGGCGGCACGGTCCTCAAATACTTTGATGCTTTCACCTGACGGGTTGAAAGGTTCCGCCGAACCGAATTCGTCCAACTTATGTCCAGCCAGGATCCAGCCCATTGTCCCGTTTTTCAGGGCGTAGACATTTTCGAGCCCAAGTTCACGAAGCGCTTGGCAGGCGATGATTGAGCGCGTCCGCCCGGCGCAATGGACAATAATTGGCACATCGGCTTTCTCGAAGTCGCCGAGCGAGCGAGCTACATCGAAGCTGGGGGCCGGTCGTGAGTCTGGAATATGAGCGGCCTCATGTTCTTCCGGTGTCCGGATGTCACAGATCAGCATCGCTTTGCCCGAGTCACGCCAGGAGGCCAACTCTTCCGCTGTCAAATCCGGCACATTTTTTGAAGCGTGGAGGTTCTCGCCAAATAGTTTGCATGGCACGTTGGAGCCTTCGACCAGCGTATGCCCGGCCTCGCGCCATGCTGCGGCGCCACCGGACAGTACAAGCACATTCTTGTATCCGAAGCCTCTTAGTGTCTGCAGGGCTAATCCCGCACGGTCGTCATCAGTGCCATTGTCGTACAGAACGATCAGGGTGCTTGGGTCCGGCACCAGTTCCGCGATGCGAAATTCGACAAGTCGCCGCGGCAGAAAAGTGGTCCCGCTTACATGTCCCTTTTCGGCCTCGCCAGCCTCGCGCACGTCAAACAAGGCATATTCGCTGTTCGACGACCTCAGCTTTTCCAGCTCAGGCACGGAAATAGCGTCGTTTGTGCTCGCAGGCCCTGCTTTCGAATCTGGTTGCCCCGTCATTAATCCGCTCCCCTAATCACGACAATTTTTGACTTTCCCGTCGTTCGTTCAAGGCCGCCATAGGCGAGCAACGAAACGTCCGTTCTCACGCTGAGTTTTTCGCGCAATGTCAGATCAAGTTGTTCCTTGAGAGCGGGCCACGCGCTTTGCTCCACGCTTTGGGCGCATTCGACCTCCAGGTTCAAAGGTGGTTCAGCGACAGGGCCAGGACAATCCAGAATTATGCGTATCTTGCCCGTCGTCCTGGGCGCAAATGAGGAAATGACCGATTGTACGGCTGACGGGAAGACATTCATCCCGCGCACCAATAGCATATCGTCGGACCGGCCGATCAAATCGATGCGGAATCCTGTGCGGCCACATTCACACGACGAGGTGTGGACGCGTACGATGTCATTTGTACGGTAACGCAAGAGCGGACACGCCTCACGGTCGAGATGTGTAAATACATACTCTCCCACGGCGCCATCGCGTATCTCAATTGACTTGCCTGTGTCGGAATTGATCAACTGAACCAGAACCAGATCACCTGTAACATGGTGTTTGCCGGAGCGAACGTAACAGTTTGTGAATGAATTCGGGTGCGCATCTGACGATGATGCAAGGTCAAAGATACCCTTTGTGCCAAAAGTTTCTTCAAGCTGTTCCCGCATTCCGGGCAGCTCAAAACCGGGCTCTCCGCCTCCGCACACAATGCGAAATCCCAGTTCGCTTGCCGGGATTCCGAGAACATCCTCACAACGTTCAGACAGATAGCTTGCAAATGAAGGCGTGGAGACGAGCACGGTTGCATCAAGCTCTTTGGCAATACGAAGCAGACCCTCAGCTTTCCTCTCCGTTCCGACAGGAATATTGACCGCACCCAGTCGTTCAATGGCCGTGCAGTATGGAACGCCGGCGTTGAACATACTGAGATTGAATCCATTGATTACCCGGTCTCCCGGGCGAACACCGAAACCCCACAGGACACGGCATACGCTTTCATCACGAAGTAAGACGTCTCGTCGTGTGTAAGTCTGCACAACAGCCCGGCCAGTTGTGCCAGCGGTGGTCGTCACGCGGATGAGCCTGTTGAACGGTGCTGCAACATGCCGGCCAAACGGCGGGGCCTCTTCCTGGCTTTCCCTCAGCTCGACCTTTTTGGTGAATGGCAATGACTCCAAATCAGATAATTCGCGAAAATCCCCGGGATTGAAGCCAGCTTCCTTGAAGCGCTTTTGATAGAACTTGGAATTTGCCTGCAGGTACGGAATTTGACGTTTGAGTTTCTCGATCTGGAGCTCCTGCAACTGATCCAACGGCATCGTCTCAGCTTCAGGATTCCAGTAAACCTCGTCAGGATCGTGCGCTTCACCGCACTCCATAACACCAGGGACCTGTTCCATTTTCCTCCGATCTACCTGTTTTCACTCATGCCCTCTCAACGAAGCGCGAATGCGAATTCAGGTGCTTATCATATTTGCTGTAATTCGTTGTTGTTGCCTATATCCAGGGTGCCGAACCCTCCCTGGCAATAAAGCAAAAAAGCGGGTCATCAGTGTGGTTAAATTTAGTGATTGCACCTATGACAATGAGATGATCACCCGCAATGTGCTCGGACACCGTTTTGCATTGGAACGAGGCGATAGTCTCAGGAAGTAGGGGCACCTTAAGTTCGCCCAATTCGTAGTCGATTCCCGCAAATCGATCACTAATTTTCGCACAAAAACGCGTAGCCAGATCGCGCTGGTGCGTTGAGAGCACGTTTACTGCAAATCGCCCCGCTTTGCGGAATTCTTCGAGGCTTCGCGACATGTGATTTATGCTCCAAAGCACCAGAGGCGGATCAAGTGATACGGAACTGAACGAGTTGACGGTGAGGCCGATCGCACCTCCAGTCCGGTCACAAGTAGTGATGACTGTTACGCCTGTGGCAAACCGGCCAAGCGCCTGCCGAAGTTGAATCATATTGTTTTTGGCAGAGGGCAAATCACCCGAGTGCCCGTTCTTTTTCAAGTGACCTATGGCGGGATTCCTCTTTCAAAATCTAGAGTCGGGCCGTGGTGTCGAATTGGAGCCCCAGGGCTGCTTGCCCTACCGTGGCTGCTGTACGATCCATGTTTTCGTGAAGTGTATGAATACGTAGATCCCGGAAAAATCGGCTGAGAGGTGCGTCAGCGAGGAATGCACTAGAGCCAGCGATTTGCGCTGCTTTGTTCATGATGATGACAGCATTCTCGATAGCCCGGTGTTTGGATTTCATCGAATATAGCTCGGCTTCCTGTAAGTCGCCCTGGGACCAGAGCCATGCGGCGCGATAAATCATCCAACGCACTGAATCTATACCGATACAGATTTCTCCCAGCCGCAGCTGCGTGTATGAATCTCCGCTGGTTCCCCGTTTGGGCAAATATTCAATCAGCGTATTGTACACGCCTTCCGCGCCACCAAGATATTGCGCCGCAAATCCCAAGTGGAATCTGGCCTGCCAGCGATCATTGGGATACACACCGGGTTCCCCAAGAACGTAATCGTCGGATACGAAACAATTATCAAGCTCCAGGTTAGGGCTTGTTGCTCCGCGCATCCCCATCGGATCCCACGATCCGTCAATGACCCTAAAACCCTTTGTATTTTTTGGAATTGCGACACCGATATGCCCTTCAGGTGGCGGAATATCCTTCCGTCCCGCGAACACGATGTTGAACTCGGCCTCAGCGCCGAGGGTCGCGTAATTCTTCACCCCATTGAGGCGATAACCACCCTCCACGCGTTCCGCTTCCGTAATAAGTTTGTATAGACCCCGTGATGTTCTGCCCGGTTCGCTACCCGTTGCGTTTAGCAGGGCGCCACGCTCGATAACCGGCGTGAGGATGTTCTTGCGTTGTTCGGGCGTGCAGACCTGATCGACATAGTGACAACCATGCGCGTGAATATGCAGGCATTGGGCCGTCGACATGCAGGCCGATGCTGTCTGTTCCACGGCGAGCAGATACAGGAGGGGGTCTTTCCCCATGGCGCCGCTTCCGGCGCCACCCAGATCCTCGGAAATCGTCAATGCCAGATGGCCGCCTTCAAACAAATCCTGAAGGTTTTCGATCGGTGTGGACGCATCGCGATCATACTTGGCCGCCCGCTTGGCAAATTTCTCTTTCGCAAGCGCGCCTACTTCTTCGTAGACTTTTTCTTGCTGCGGTGACAGGCGAAAATCCATACGTGACCCCTTGTAAAAAAACGACTTCGTGGTGGTAGGCAAGCGCCGAGCTTGATTTTGGTAGAGCTTAAGATATAATACAAATATCCAAATTTTATCAATTCGATGCCTTTTTGGCATGCGTTGCGATCGTCACGGGTGAGAAGATGCTTGATCTGCGAGCGTTGCGCTATTTTGTGCGTGTGGCGGAAATGAAGAGCGTTTCAAAGGCGGCAACCTCACTCTATATCGCTCAGCCGGCCATCAGCCGGCAGATCAAGAAGTTGGAGGATCAGATCGGTGTACAGTTGCTCATCAGGTCGGGCCGCGGGATCGATCTTACGGATGCCGGAGCGTTACTGGAGATTCACGCGAGAGAGGTTCTCGAAAGACTGTCCGTAATCCACAACGATGTCTCGGCTTGCGTGGACGAGGCCAGGGGGTTGGTCAGGCTGGCCGTATCGCCTGCTGCGGGCCGCATTCTCGCTCCACCACTTGTCATGCAAATGGCTTCATGTTTTCCTGAAGTCTCCTTGAGAGTATTGGAGAGCTTTACGAGCGTAATCCATGATGGGCTGAGATCGAAACGGTTTGATCTCGGTGTGCTTCACGATCCGGGTGATGCTCTTCACCTGAAGACCGAAACTCTCCTGAATGAATTGCTTTTTGTGATTGGCCCCGGAAACCGGAACTCCAATGCTGACCCACTCCCTCGAGAGTATCGCCTGAAGCAGCTGGAGAAGCTCCCGCTAATTATGCCGGTCGCTCCAAACCAGCTGCGTGTTGTTGCCGATAGCATTGCGGCAACAAACAAAATTACATTCAATATCGTTGCTGAGGTCGACAGTATCCCCATCATGAAAGCGCTCGTGGAGGAGGGCTTTGGCTACACACTTCTCAGTTTCGGTTCCGTCCATGAAGAAGTGGCGCGCGGTGTCCTCACTGCTGTACCGATTCCAGAGGTAGAGCGGAAGTTGGTGGTTGCCTGGAACATTGAGCAGCGTCTGACCAACGCGGCAAGGGAGACCATAAAGATTCTACACGAAAACGCATCGTCAATGGTGCGGAAGGGGAAATGGCGCGGTTCGCTCTAGGGTCTGATTGCCATATGGTAAATCCGATTGCGGTGGTCGGTGTATCAGGAACAGACTTGCAGTAGAAACCTGATTAACCCGCAAATTTATAAGCCTTATCTCCTTGCAGGATCCGCGGGAACAGAGCCTGTACATTATCCAGGCTTTCCAGCGTGGCAATCATTTGCATCATGCGCGAGTGCTGGTCCGATGACAGGGCAAAATGCCCACGCGATATGCATTTAGCTATCTTGTTCTCGAATTTCGCGTCCGATAAGGGCGTTTTGGGAGAACCGGGAACGCCATCAATGCGCCGGCTGTGTGTCTTGCCGTCCTGCATAGTGACTGAAACCTCCGCAGGCGTTAGCCTGCCTGTTTCATCGGTATAAGTCGTCACCTCGACCCGGTTCGCCAGCGACCCTACATCTGGCGCCGTGACCATTTCGGGAAGAATATCTGCAACACCGAACTCTCCACGCAACAAGACGGCCGCCACAGCATAGCGGACGCTGAATTGTCCGCTTACTGTCGGATTTTCAGAAGGATCGAACGGCTCGCCGACAAGCCGGTACATATACGGTGTAATGGATACATTAATCTTGCTGATCTCATCGGCTTTGAATTGTTCATTCTCAACCAACGCGAGCGTGGCCTCAATAGCCGCGTGGCTGCACGCGCAACATGGATATTCTTTGAAACTCGTCCTGGTTATCAGATAGTTTTCGCCAAAACCATCGAGTACAATTTCGGAAACCCCGTGCTCATACATTGAGAAAAGGCCGAATTTTCCATCGATAGCTCCTACTGGACCGCGAAGTCCGGCGGATGCCAGCAAGGCAGCTTCCACGCCCGCCTGCGCTGCGAATGCCGACTGCATTCGTTTGGTTGAGGCGCGCTCTATATTTGGCTGCTGTGTGCCCGCCACCCTGCTCATGACTATGGATATGGCATCGCGGATACCATCCTCACCCAGACCCAGCAGCTTCGCCGCCGCGACTGCAGCGCCAAAACATCCGAATATAGAAGTATAGAACCAGCCCGTGTGGTCTTGTGCCGACAAGCCCAGCCGGCTGGCTATCTCAGTGCCCAGAGCAGCCGCCGCGAGTAATTCCTTGCCACTGCTGCCTTGGCGTTCTGCTATCGCGAAAGCAGCAGGCAAAACACAAATGTCCGCATGCACCAAAGCGTCACCCTGAAGGCTATCAAAGTCCAGTGCGGCAGCTAAGATGCCGTTGGCAAGTGCTGCATAACCCGCTGGCGCTTTGCCGCCAACAGCCCACACCGTACTGTCCTCTCCTGCCGCAAAATTGACAACAAACGGGACAAGCTGGGCGACGTCGGCATGTTCAGTCGCCGCCCAGGACACCGCCAAGGTGTCCAAGACGGATTTCTTCGTGGTCTTTATGACCTCTTCAGGGAGATCATCAAAGTTTACGCGCGCAACCAGTTTGGACAGTGAAACTGAGAGCGGGTCCTGATGGGCTTGTGTGCTGCCGGTCACTATTTTCTGCTGAGCCCCATGAATTCTTTGCCCAGAAGTTCCCGGACGACGACCAATTTCATCACATTGATCGTGCCGCCGGTGAATGCGAGACCCATGACATCTCGGAGGCGGCGCTCAACGTCAAGATCTTTCAGGTATCCGCTGGCGCCATACATCTGCAGGCAGCTCCCGACCGCCTCAATTGCCGCTGTTACACCATGCCATTTTGACATGGTCGCTTCGCGCGCCGCATCTTCACCCCGGACATTTTTCCAAAGACCCTTGTAGGCTAACAGCTTGCATGCTTCCATTTTTGTATAGTGCTCGATTAGAGGGAATGAAACGGCTTGGTTCATCCCGATCTTCCGGCCGTAGACTTCTTTTTTCTTCACGAACTCGATTGTCTCGTCCAGGACCGCCAGGGCGGTGCCAATAGCATTGAGAGCACTTAGGCAGCGGGTTACATTCCAGCGCGCATACATCAGCGCCTTGCCATCCTTGATGTTATCTCTGTCTTTACCCAGGGCGCTGTCCAGCGGCACGCGGACATCCTTGAACCCGACGCGTCCAAGTTGATGGGACCGCATGCCCATTTCGGGCATGATTTCACAACTCACGCCTGGCGCGTCTGAAGGCACTTTAAGAAACTCCATTCGAGTCTTGCCATCATCAGTGGGTACCATCACGCTGACACCCATTACCGAAGCACCAGGCATTAGGCTCACGTGGATTTTCTCCCCGTTAATGACATAGTCGCCATTGTCGATGGTTGCCGCCGTAGAAATATTGGAAACATCAGACCCGGCATTCTCCTCGGACGTGGCGATACATACGAGCTTGTTGCCTTTATAGACTTCGCGGATATCATCCTCGTCCCAACCTGGCGTCAATGTGGTCAAGGTGTTCTGCATGGAACAGATCATGGCGCAGCTGGAATCCGTGCGAGCAAGCGTTTCAATAACTATGCCAAGTGAGATGTAATCCAGGCCCTTGCCTCCGAGTTTCTCCAGACCGATCATGCCCAACAAGCCAGCCTCTCCAAGCCCCTTGATCGCTGACCAAGGCATCTCTTCCTTTTCGTCCCATTCTTTTAGACCCTGTTTAACCTTGCTTTCCGCCACTTTCTGGACAAATTCACGCAATTCCTCCTGTTTATCCGTAAACCCAAAATCCAATGCCATTGCTCAAACCCCTTCTTAAAGTCGAAATACTTGAAACGAATTCCCCGTCAGGCGGTCACGAGTTTTTTGGATAGAAATACCTGATTCACAAGACAGGGGATCAAAAGTCCAAAGCCAACGAGCCAGAAACGCCAATCGGGCAAGATAATTAGAACACCCGCTATGAACATCGCCGTGCGAACGAGGGGTGAAGCCGACGCCATCCAATATCCGGCCATAGATGCTGCCACAGCCGAAATTCCGATTAGTGCAAAAGTGAAAGGAAGGATGAAATCATAAGCATCCCCCTGAAGGAGCAGGGCCGGATGATAAACGAACGCGAATGGAATAATAAAGCCAGCGATAGATAGCTTGAATGCTTCGATGCTTGTAGCCGCAGGGGACGCCTTGGCCACGCCGGCGGCGGCATATGAAGTAATAGCCACCGGAGGCGTGACCCCGGAGATGATCGCAAAATAGAATACAAACATATGCGCCGCGAGCGGGATAACGCCCAAATCGATAAGGGCAGGGGCCGCAACGGTCACCGAAAGGATGTAGGCCGGCGTCGTCGGCATGCCCATGCCCAAGAGAATAGACGTAAGCGCCACCATGGCCAGACTTAGGAAAAGCATGCCATTTGCGGAACTGACAATCATGCTCGAAAAAGCGAGGCTGAGACCGGTGGCGGTCAGAGCACTCACGACAAGACCAGCCGCCGCGCAGGCAATTGCAATCAGAATCGCAGACCGCGTTCCGGCCGCCAGGACATCACACAACCTGCGCGGCGTCATTCTGGTATCTTTGCGCGCAAAGCTAACTATGAACGCTGCAATGGTCCCGGCAAGAGCCGCTTTAACCGGCGTGTAACCCAGCGACAACACCAACAGCATGGATAGGATAGGAAGGAGATAGTAGGAGCGCATCAAAGCCTTTGACCGGCTCGGCAATTTGCTCTTCTCTACCGGGTCTATCCCGAGCCTCCGCGCTTCCAGATGCACGACCATTCCCACAGCCAAAAAGAACAGGATGGCAGCGGGAAGCGCCGCGGTGATCAGCTCGATATACGTCATGCCGAGCAACGCCATCATGATGAAGACAGACGCGCCCATAACCGGAGGCATGATTTGACCGCCGGTCGAGGCGGCCGCCTCCACCGCGCCAGCAAAGGCCGGCTTGTAACCCATGTTTTTCATCAACGGAATTGTGTAAACGCCGGTGCCATAGACATTTGCAGTCGGGCTCCCGCTGATGGAGCCGAACATGGCACTGTTGATGACAGCGATTTTGGCGGGTCCTCCGACCTTATGGCCGACCAGTGCTTGCGAAATCTCCGCGAACCACTCGCCAACTCCGCAACGCTCCACAAATGTGCCAAACATGACAAACAGAAACAGGTAAGTAACGGAAATCCCCGTCAGTGAGCCGAAAATCCCCTGGTTCTCAAGCACGTACATTCGCTCAATTGCCCGGCTCAGAAAAAATCCTCGATGACCTAAAGGGCTTGGCAGGAAATGTCCAACAAGCAGATAGACAACGGATGCAGCGACGACAATTGCCATGCCGATACCGATGACCCGCCGGGCTGCTTCCCACACCAGGACGGTAGCGAATACGCCAAAAATCACCTCGATGTTCTGTATATCCGAAACGAGTTCGAGCCTGTTGTTCAGCTCTTCGTAATGCAAAGCCACATAGCTGGTAACGATGAATGCGGTCGCCGCGAGAATAAAATCCAGAACCGATGGCCATTCCTTCGGAGACAGCGTCTTGGTGGCCGGAAACAGAATAAAAACCATCGGCAGTAGTAAGGTAAGATGCAGTGCCCGCGCCAATCGCAAATCAAGAACGCCGACACTGCCGAGCCAAAAGTGAAACAGAGCAGTGCCTACGAGGGCGACAGTTACAGCAATGCCAAACGGACCTTTGAAAGTGCGCATCTTCATCCACCAAGTTTTTAAGGTGAGGCAGTCGCGCTGCTTGGCCGACCGGGAAGGGGTGGAGTAAGGGGGCTGCAGTCGGCGGGAGAGGAGCAAACATCTCCACTCCCGCGCTGCCGTCGACTATTTGTAGTCGTAACCCTTTTCCTTGAAATACCGCTCGGCGCCCGGGTGCAGCTTGATGTTGCCGCGGTGCTTGGCCTTGACGATATTCTCCGGAATGAATGTCTTCATACTCGGATGGATCTTCCGCACTTTGTCCGCATTTTCGAACAAGGTTTTGGTGAAGTTGTAGACCACTTCTTCGGGAACGTCCTTGTTAACAATAAGCCCCGATGCCATGGTGAGTGTCGGAAGATCCTTTTCCAGCGGGATGTTTTTGTAAGTATCCTTGGAAATAACACCGCGCCCGTACCCATACGCCTTGACGACTTTGTCAATCGTCTCTTTCGACAAGGGTAGGAATTTCAGATCACGCACCGTAGAAACTTCAAGAAGCGTGGGGGCTGGGAGTTGCAGAAGCGTCATGATCATATCGGCCTGACCGTCGCGGACCAGATCAGCTTGCTTCGAGTGATTGGCCTGATAGTGGGCGCCACCGTTTGCCTTCAGCTTGTCGACTGAACTGCCAACGGACTCGATCAGCTTTTTGACGGTAAACCCACCCATGGTTTGCAGACCGGGGGTCGCTATTTTGGCAGGGTAATTCTTCTCAAAGATCTCCTCGAAGGTATTCAGCGGAAAATCCTTTTTCGCGACGACCTGATAGAAAGTTTCGTTGAAGCCAAAAGCGATGGCGCGTATGTCCTCATATTTCTTCTTGTAGGGATCATCGCCTATCATCGCCATTTCGGCCGGCACCGTAAGAGACATTCCTATATCGGCGTCCTTTGAAGCGACGCGCGGAGGATTTACCAGGCCGCCGCCAGGGATCACCTTGATATTGAGGTCCGAGCCCTGTTTCTTCACGATATCGGCGATGCCGCCTGAAATCAGATACCAACCCCCCCCAACAGGGCCACCCATCATGGTCAACTCCGCTGCCATCGCGGACGTTGAGAGTCCGGCAGCAAACAGGCCCGCGGCAATTGCCGTTCTCAATGCACTGAATTTCCTTGGATTTTTCAATTTTTCCACCCTTTATTATTAGCTACAATACAGCGCAGCTAAATCTATTTTTCTATTTTTATAGTGTTATTAAAACCCGATACTTACTAAGTGTAATTAAATTAAATATATTTGTGTTATTGTTCTCTATTTAATTATTACTTAGAATCAAATTTCTATAAGCTAAACCATCTGGATATTAGCAGCTGGGAGCTATAACGTCATATAAATAAAAACGATTATTTCAATGCTATTTTGGCATGGCGAAAATGGAGTGCAAATCACGGACCGGGATCTATCGCGAGCGATCTGTGGTCAGGTCTCCGGGCCCCGGGATGCAGGTGTGTTCTCCAGCATCAATCGCACCGCAGGATTCAGCTTCAACCCTTGATAGTCCTCGCTTGAGCTAGCCCGCCCTGTTCTTGTCGCAGAAGCAAACGTTCGTCCCTGGTTCGTTCGCAGTTTTGTGTGTCTTGGCCGAATGCTCCGGCGATAGCTAATGGTGAGGGATTGCGCCTTCTGTGGGGCATAAAGAATGTAATTGTAACAGTGACAATCCGTACATTAATTCATAAGAATATTGACAGATTTGGCGTTTCAACGCATAATTGGCCTAGTTTAGAGGGGGAATTTCATTGCGGATTGAGAAACAGAACAATGCGCTCATTAATACAAACAGAACAATGCGCTCATTAATACGGTGATTAGGGGAGCTACTGAACCTACACCAAAATTGTATCAATTTTTCACAGCAATTCAGCGACATTGATTTTTGCAAAAACTGAGATATCGGATTGGTAAAAAGGGGTGTGTAGGTGGAAATAGTCCCGGTCGGCACAAACTAGATGCACGTAACCGTCATATTGAGCGGGAGTGGGGATGTCGCGGGAGTTGGAGTCCAGGCTGCTGACGCGACCGAGGGCAAGAAACAGCTCGAAAAAATTCAAGAATACGGCGGAGATCCACACCTAGCGCTTGAGGATCTCAGCACGGGCGTGGTCGATGTTAGCGCCTTTCGTCACCGCGTGCTCAGCAAACGGCGATCGAGGATAGCTGCGCTAGCATAATGATCGAATTTACCGATCACATCATAAAGGCTTTGTAAAAGAAATTGCTCCCTGAGAAATAGCACGAATACGCTGGGGCGTATTTGCGCACGTCCACATCAACCTTGCGAATTCTATCAGGCATGATCCACATGAACTTTTAACTCAGTAGTCAGGAAGAGAAAATAATGGATTTTGAACTCGACAAACACCACCAGGAATTCCAGGAAAAGTTCCGTGCTATCGCGGACACGGCCGTCGCTAAAAATGCCCGTCGTCATGATGAGAATGCCTCGGTCCCCGTCGAGATGATGGAGACCCTTCACAAAGCTGGTTTGATGGAGATCTGCGTTCCCAAAGATTTCGGTGGCCACGGCTCCAGTTTCGTAACTGGGCATGACCCCTTATCCTTTATAATTGGAATTGAAGAAATCGCACGTGTCGACATGGGGGCGGCGCATTGTTTTCAGGTTCATGGCCACTCATGCATGCTCCTCGAACATGCATGCAACGACGACCAGAAAAAGCGTTATTTCGGACCGGTTGTGGATAAGGGGACACCAATTTCCTGGACTGGCAGCGAATTCGGTAGGACCGCGCGTGGCCAATATAATCTGCAGAGCGACGCTATCAAAAAGGATGGCGGCTTCCTGCTCAACGGTGTCAAGAACTATGGCACCAATGCCTCGGTAGCTGACTGGAACATTGTTGCCCTGAGCAGCGATCAGGGAGAAATGCCCGAAAATTTCTTGTTGGTTATGATCCCCGCTGGCGCGGAAGGCTTCGAAGTCGACGCCTCTTGGTGGGACCCGACCGGCATGCGCTCCGCGGTCAGCCCTAAACTGACTCTCAAGGACGTCTTTGTCTCGGATGAGGATATCCTCGTCGGACCGGGTTACTATCCGCGCGAACAACTGGGGTCTCGCTGGCACCTTGGCTTTGGCGCCTCTCATCTTGGTGCGGCGCAAGGCATGTTCGATTTCATCCTTGAGTATCTGCCCAAGCGCGGGACCACGGGCGATCCGCATTCGCAGCGGGCAATTGGTGAAATGAAGATGCGTCTTACAGCAGCCCGAGACATACTTTATCACGCCGGACTTCTCTGGTCGGGGGACGATCTTGCCAAGGCCGAGGAATATTCCTTGATGGCGAAGCTTTACTGCATCATGACAGCCGAGTGGATGATAAGCGAAACCATACGTGTCGTGGGGTCAAGCGCGCTGCTCAAGACTTACGACCTTGAGCGTCCGGTCCGTGACATCCATATCCACAGTACGCACGCCAACCTCTACAGCACGGCGCAGTTGATTGGTCGTTCGGCGTTGGGGATGGAGTTTGATTCAACTCAGCAGCAGATAGCGGTCGAGACAAAGAAGGCCAATGCGTAATCGAAGCGGAAACACATATACGGATCAATTCGCCCAAATTTGAAAATTCTGATGAGCGAACAGGCATTTATCACGGTGGCTGAAAGATGAACTTTTGAAATAGCTGGCGCAAGGCCAATCAAGTCTCCCATAAACTGCGGTGTTGAGGTGACGAAACAAAAATATCACCGCTTTTGTGCAGAAGATGGAGGAAGCTGTGAAATTATCAACTGTAAAGGTAGCGTTTTTAGCATTGGCTGGTTTGTTCATTGCCAACATCGCGATCGCCGCGGAGCCGGTAAAAATCATTTATGCCAACTACATAAGTCCCAAACACCCGACAAATGCCGCTCTCGTGAAGTTTTTCGAAAAGATCGAGAAAGAGTCGAAAGGCGGTATTGATTTTCAATGGCATTTCGGCTCGTCCCTGTTAGGGGCGAAAGATATTCCTGCCGGTGTTCGTGACGGCCTCGCAGATTCTGGTTATATGCTGGGCATTTTCGTCCCCTCAGAAATGCCGGTCGACAATTATATTGGCGACTTTATTATGCTCAACGATGATGCAATGGCGATAACCGGAGCTATCAACGAACTTATCATTCTTGATTGCCCCCAATGCAAGAAAGAATACGAACAAGACCTCAAGGTAAAATATCTGGGCAGCTATTCGCTGACACCATATGTTATGCAATGCAAGAAGGAGTTCCGCAGCCTGAAAGACTTAAAGGGTGCCAAGATTCGCGGTTTTTCAAGTGTCGCAGAAATGATCAAGGGCATGGGTGCGGTTCCTGTTGGGGTGACCACGAGTGAAATGTATGAGGCATTGGATCGCGGTATTCTCGACTGTACCGCCCACATGCTGGCCAGTCAGCGTAATTTTTCGCTGGGCGAAGTTGCAAAAAATGTTATCACTACCTCGCTTGGCGGCTTCATGGGTGGCTCTATGCTGAACATTCGATTGGATAAGTGGGCAGAACTTTCCTCGGAACAAAAATCCATTGTCATCAAAAATCTGCCAGCCGTGATATCCGAAACAACTTTCAATTATCTCAAGCTGGACAAGGAAGTTCGCACGGAAATGGAGGCAAAAGGCAATAAGTTCTACGAAGCTGACAAAAATCTTGCCGAGTTTATCGCCAAGTTCCGCAAGGATTATGTTGAAAACCGCGCTGTGAACAAAGGCAAAGAGCGTGGTGTGAAAAATCCCGAGGAAATCAAGAAGAAGATTGTTGCCCTTAAGAAAAAATGGCAGAAGCTTTTTGACGAGCACGGACGTGATCAAGCGACATTTGAAAAGCTTTTGTGGGAACACATATACAGCAAGATGGGTGCGCAAGGTTAAATACGAACTTTATCGCAACATCCGCTGATTAGTGGGACATGGGTCTTCGAAGGGAGGCCCATGTCCATCTGCAAAAACCGTTTCTTCTTAATCCGCTGGCGTGCCGGCGACAATTCCGGCGTCAAACAGTTTTCCGATCTCATTCGCCGACAGTCCCAACACATCTGACAGTACGGCTTCGGAATGCTCGCCAGGCAAGGGTGCTGCCGGCACGTCTCCACGTGGGAACGCCTCGAAATCAAGAGGTATGTGCGGGGCCAGATGCGGGCCGATACCAGGTTGGTCAAGCCGGCCGAATAACGGGTTATCCAACGAGCAGCGTGAATCCTCGGTGGCCAGTTGTTTGAATGTCTGGAATGGGCCCCACAGCACACCCGTGCCGGAAAATACACTGCGGATTTCGTCCAGGGTGCGGGCCTCAAACCACGGTTCGAGAACAGTCGAGATTGCATCGCGTGCATGGTAGCGGCCGGCCTCATCCGACAAGTCGGCGCCGGTGTTATCCTGCAACGCTTGCATCTGCTCGTTCGTTTCCGTCGCGTCGCACATCGCCCGCCATTGTTTGTTGGAGATGCCCGTCACCATGACACGCCGTCCATCGGCTGTTGCAAAATCCCGGCCGAAGGCACCGAAGACCTGGTTCCCGAGTGTCGGGCGGGGCTCGTCATTTATCTGTGCTTCACTCAGATAGCTGAGGTTTCCGACCGTTGCCAGCATGACATCAGCGAGCGTGATGGTGATGGTCTGGCCCTCGCCCGTGAGGCGGCGATGGCGTTCAGCGGCAAGGAGGCCCGTCGCCAGGTAGAGCGACGTGGATATATCCCAAATAGGGGCAACGTGATTAGTGGGTTGTGCGCTATTGCCGGTAATGTCGGGAAAACCACTCGCACAGTTAATCGTATAGTCGACGGCCGTCGAGCCATCGGGGTTTCCAAAAACCTGCAAGGCAATCAGGTCGGGGCGCAATTTCTTGACCTCCTCCGTCGCCATTGGTCCTTTCAGCGGCAGGTTACTGAGAACAATTCCACCACCATCACCGGGGCTTCCGGCCATCAATTGCGCCGCAAGGTCACGTCCCTCCGGCTGCTTTAAATCGATGCGGATTGACCGTTTGGCCTTGTTGATGGCGGGATAATAAAGGCTGTTCCCGTCCTTCGTGTGCGGCCAGCGGTTTTCGTCCATGCGTCCGGAGATGGGATTAATCTGCACGATGTCCGCGCCCAGCTGTCCCAGCGTCATCCCACATAAGGGCGCGGCAATGTATGCGGATATCTCAGCCACGCGCAGACCGTCAAGGATGCCTTTCATGAAACTACACCGCCATTTCGTAGACCGGTGCCGGGCATGGACTTTCTCCTTTTGCTTTCTGTTTTGCGGGTCTTCTTGTGGCTGTAAATCGGCTCGATTTCGCCATGTTTTTGATGCCGGCGCGAGGCGGGAAACAGCTCAAATATCTACCATTTCGATCTGCTGCTGGGGGTGGTCGGAACTCTGGGCAATTACAGCAAGGAAAAAAGACCGGACCGCACTGAAAATAGAAATATTTTTGATGACCAACCCCAAGACAATGTCTTAATATCAGCTAGTTAGAAATTTTCCAACAACAATGACACTGCTGCTTAATCTGATTTTTCTGCGTCGCTAGGGGGTGCTACGAAATGCTGGAACAGGCCCTTGACTTCAAGGACGAAAGCGATGCGGTCCACGCCCTTATCGATCCCTTTGATGAGGGTGATTACGATAAGCCGACGCAGTTCAAGAAATGGACGGCAAACCACATTCTCCAGCACCTGCATTTTTATAATGTGCTCGCAGATCTGTCGCTGACCAACGAAGACGAGTTCATCCGCCGGTACGATGAAATGAAGCAATTGCGCGAAGCCGGTGGAGATATTCTTTCGGCCACTGACGAGCTTTTGAACGGACTCAAGGGTCGCCTCCTGAAAAATGCGTGGCGCGATTATTATCGCGATATGGGAGACAGGTGGATCAAGGCCGACCCGAAGCAGCGTTTGAAGTGGGCCGGGCCCACCATGAGTGCGCGATCCTCGATCAGTGCGCGCCTGATGGAAACCTGGTCGCATGCGCAGGCGCTCTACGATAATCTCGGCGTTGTGCGGCAGAACACTGACCGGATCAAGAGTGTCGCGGTCCTTGGCGTCAATACATTCGGCTGGACATTTTCCAATCGCGATGAAGATGTGCCGGCGGAGCGACCCTATGTTCGGCTGGAGGCGCCGTCCGGCATGACCTGGGAGTGGGGCGATAAATCGGACCAGAACTATGTCATGGGGCCTGCCGAGGCATTCTGCATGGTTGTAACCCAAACGCGCAATATCGGCGACGTGACGCTGGATGTGGGGGGTGATGTGGCCACGGAATGGATGTCGAAAGCGCAGTGTTTTGCCGGTGTCCCAAGGGATGCGCCGAAACCGGGGGCACGGTTTGTCTGTGTGACGTAAGCGATGTAAGCGCACCTCAATCAATAGAGTATTCAAGGAATATTGCAGATGGCAGAACTCCCTAAATGCGAAATGCTGCTGGTCGAGAAATCCGGCACGCGATTGGACGTCACGTTCAACCGTCCCAACCAGAGAAATGCGATCAATCAACAGATGTCTGATGAGATCGTCTCCCTGGTCGACTGGCTTGAAGACAATTCGTCGGTGCGTCTTGTCGTATTGCGCGGTGCGGGCGGACACTTTTGCGCGGGGGGCGACATTAAGGAGCGAAAAGCGCATGCCGATGTTGCGCTGGATGGGCGCGACCCCATTCTGGTGCGCAATGAGCGGACTGGCCTGACGTTTTGCCGCTTCGAACGGTTGCCGCAGACGACGATCGCCCTTGTGGAGGGGTCCGCCTTTGGCGGAGGGTTTGGCTATGCCTGCCTGGCCGACATTACGATCCTCACCAAAGGCGCCCGCATGGGCATGCCCGAGACAACGCTTGGCGTGGCGCCCGCGCAGATCGCGCCGCTCGTAGTCAAGCGTGTTGGTTTGACGCGGGCCCGGCAACTGGCTCTGACGGCGGAACGTTTTGATGGAGCAAGCGCCTATGAATACGGAGTTGGGCAGTATCTCTGCGAGGACGCGGAAGCCGATGCAACCCTGGAGGAAGTGGTCGCCAAGGTGATGAAATGCGGTCCGATCGCCTGTGCTGCAACCAAAGACATCATGCTGCGGGTTGGAACAATGTCGCCGGAGGAGCAAGCGCGCTATGCCGCTGAACGGTTTGCCGAGATGAACAGGTCCGGTGAAGGTAAGGAGGGGCAGACCGCTTTCACGGAAAAGCGCAAACCCAGATGGGATCAAGTGCAAGAGGGCTGAGAGTACGGGTGCAGCGCAGGATTGCCGCCGTCAATCCGGTTCGATCTCGATCAGCAACTCATCGGCAACGACGTGATTGCCTGCGGTGGTGCAGACCTCGCTTACAGTACCATCGGTTTCCGCCACGATGATATGTTGCATCTTCATCGCCTCTAAAACCATCAACCGGGTGCCGGTCGACACTTTATCGCTTTGCGCCACGAAAATCTCCAGCACCGTGCCGTGCATGGGTGCCAGAACACGGCTGCTGCTGGCGGTGTCATTGGTGACGTCGGGGAATGCGATGCAGTTGCGGAACACCGATCTGCGGCCATCCATAGAGAGCTCGACTATACCTGGAAGGGGAGCCGAATAGAGGACGTGATGCCGTCTCTCTCCATTGATTTCCATACACGCGCTGGTGCTGTCAAAACTGATGACGTGAAGCATGCTCTCGCCATCGCCAAGGCGCACGATATAGCGATCATCGCCACGCGGTGTGACGATGATATCAAGCTCGCCGTCCTCAAATGGATAGATATAGCGGGTGAGAAGATGTCCGGCACTTGACCAGTTGAGCAGCTCGGCGCTGACGTTCAGCGTGTTCTCAAAAGCACTCTGGCGCTCTATCAGATATTGCAAGACCGCTGCTATCTTCGCACCCGTCAGGGAGGCCTTTGCTCCAGCAAGAGCGTCTTTGCTGAATTCTTCATCTATGAAAGCGGTGGTCGCTTCGCCTGAGCAGAATGTCTCCTGCTTCAGGATCTGGATTAAAAACCCCTGATTGCTGGTGATGCCGAACAGAGCTGTCTCTTTCAGGGCGCGCAATAATCTGCGCCGGGCCGTGTCACGGGTATCCCCCCAGGCGATAATTTTTGCCAACATCGGATCATAGAATGGCGAGAGTTGGAGGCCGGTTTCGATGCCTGTATCAGTACGGATACCCTCGCCATTGGCGGGCTGCCACAGATCAATCGAGCCGGTTACCGGCAAAAAATCCTGTCCAGGGTCCTCCGCATAAAGGCGCACCTCTATCGCATGCCCGTTCAGGGTGATTTCGCTTTGCATGAACCCGAGGGGGCGGCCCTGCGCCACCTCGATCTGCAGCGCGACCAGATCGAGGCCGGTAATCATCTCGGTCACTGGATGTTCCACCTGCAGGCGGGTGTTCATTTCAAGGAAGTAAAATTCACCGCTTGCGTCCAATAGAAATTCGACAGTTCCGGCGCCCAGATAGCCGATGCTGCGGGCAGCTTCAGCTGCGGTTTCGCCCATGCGCGCGCGCAAATCTTGGGTCATAACGGGGCAGGGTGCTTCCTCCACGACCTTTTGGTGACGGCGCTGTACCGAGCAGTCGCGTTCTCCCAGATGAACGACATTGCCATGTGCGTCAGCGAAAACCTGCACTTCCACGTGGCGGGGGCGAAGGATGGCCTTTTCCAGGATCAACTCATCAGATGCAAAAGTGTTTAATGCTTCCGATCGCGCTGCGCTTAATGCCTCGACGAGTTCGTTTTTTTTGCCGACCAGCCGTATCCCGCGTCCGCCGCCACCAGCAGCGGCCTTGACCATCAGCGGAAATCCAATCTCCTGAGCGGCTTTCAGCAAGGCTTCGTTCGACTGATTCTCACCATCGTAGCCCGGCACGCAACGGACTCCGGCCTCGACCATGCGCTGGCGCGCCTGAGCCTTGTTTCCCATCAGGGCAATGGCGTCTGTACCCGGTCCAATGAAGGTCAGCCCTGTGTTGAGGCAGGTGCTGGCGAAATCGGCGTTTTCCGACAAGAAGCCATACCCGGGATGGATGGCTTCGGCGCCCATAGTCCGGGCGGCCTGGAGTATCCGCTCGCCATTAAGATAGGAGTCCGCGACGGGTGCGGCTCCAATCAGGACAGCTTCATCGGCGATCCGGACGTGCAGCGCCGCCGCATCCGCTTCAGAATAGACTGCTATGGTGCGATAGCCGAGCGCTTTTGCCGTTCGTATCACGCGGACGGCAATTTCGCCGCGGTTGGCGACAAGAATACTGTTGAACGTATTGAGGTGACGTTGTTCTATGCTCATCTCGCGCAGCTCAAACCCGATCGTCCCGCCGTGAGGCCTTTACAGCCTGGCAATGCCAAAGCTGTTTGGGTTGACCTGGCGATTGCGGCCCTCCCGGCATGTCTCCAGAGCGAAGCCCAGGACCCGGCGTGTATCCCGGGGATCGATAACTCCCTGGTCGAGCATTCGTCCCGAGGTATAAAAAGCGTCAGCCTGGTTTCTGAAATGCTCGATGATCCGCTGCTTCTGCGCTTCCAGCGCAGGCTCGTCGACGTCATTGCCGCGACGCTCCGCCGAACGCCGCGCCACCAGATCCATGGTCATGGCCGCCTGTTCGCCGCCCATTACGCCGGTCGTCGCATTCGGCCATGTGAACAGAAAATCCGGGTCGTATCCCATGCCGGCCATGCCGTAGTTCCCGGCTCCGAAACTGGCGCCGACATAAAGGGTAATCTTCGGTACGCGAATATTGGAGACGGCCTGGATCATCTTGGCACCGTGCTTAATCATACCCTCATGCTCGTACACCTTACCAACAAGATAACCTGTCGTGTTCGAGAGAAAGATCACCGGCATGTCCGCCTGATCGCAAAGCTGCATGAACTGCGCCGCCTTGGTTGCGCCGGCGGGGTCGAATGGTCCGTTGTTTCCGATAATGCCGCAGGCGTTTGCGTAGATGCTTCCCTGCAGACAGACGGTCGAGATGCCATAGCGTGGTTTGAAGTCCTCAAATTCCGAACCATCAACAAAGCGGGCAACTAATTCCCGCACGTCGTATGGTTTTTTGTAATCGATAGGCACGAGGCCAGCGATTTCGTCGGGTTCATAACGCGGTTCCTGGAAGGGCTGGAGGTCGAGCTTCGGGCAGTTTTTGTTCCAGTCCAGCTTTTTGACAAGGCTGCGCGCAATCAACAAAGCATGTGAATCATCTTCAGCCGTATACTCAACCAGGCCTGACACCGAGGCATGCATGTCGGTGCCGGCCAGTTCCTCCTCGTCCGAGATCTCGCCCGTCGCTGCCTGGACCAGGGCAGCGCCGCCTAGCGAAGCCCGCCCGCGACCCCTGACGCTGATAACATAGTCGCTCATGCCCGGTATGTAGGCGCCACCGGCGGTCGCCGGGCCGTGCAGAACCGTAATGGATGGGATGCCGGCCGCACTCAGAAGCGCCAGACGATAAAAGTTTCCGCCGCCATTGGCCCATTGCTCGACCCGGTATTGCATCAGATTGGCGCCGGCGCTTTCGACCAGATGAATGAAAGGCAACTTGTGGCGCCGCGCTAAATCCAGGCAGTTGCGTAATTTCGGACCCGACATGAAGGTGGAAGCGCCGGCGTTGATGCCGCTGTCGTTGGCATAAATCAGACAGCGAACGCTGCTGATGAAACCTATTCCAGCCAGAGAGCTGGCGCCTGGAACAGAGGTTTCGCGATCTTCGTCCTGGACCATGAAATTGGCGAGGCCATAGAGTTCCAGAAACGGCATTCCAGGGTCCAGCAATCGCAGCAGCCGCTCGCGCGGAGTCAGTTGGCCGCGTTCTTCAAAGCGGGCGCGGCGCTTTTCCGAGTGTGCCTCGGCCCGGCGCTTGAGTTCAAGGTATTCATCCATCAACGCCAGCATATCGCCGCGATTCGTGGAAAATTCCTCTGTGGTTGCGCTAAGTCTGGAAGCAAAAACACTCACGCTAGGGTCTCCGCCAATGAGTTTGGAATTTCGACGGGGTGATCGAGCAGGATCTGGGCAAAGCCCTTGCCTTGGGGGTCGTTGCGCAAACTGGCGATCCCACCTCCGCCCAGCACGTCGTGCAGGAGGAAGTTGATGGCGTTTGGTCCCGGCATCAGAAAACACTCAACATCGCCCTTGAGGAAATGCGCGAACCGGGCGGCCACGACCTCGGCGCTCAGGGCTGCCCATATATAAGGCAGGTACGCCGGTCTGCGCGCGACAATTCCGATATTGGCCTTGTCGCCCTTGTCGCCGCTCCGGCCCCAGGCGAGATCTATCAGGCG
>DEIT01000193.1:66701-102342 GCA_002352635.1 Hyphomicrobiaceae bacterium UBA2767
TGGGGGCCGCCGGGCGCTGGATGGCCGTGGGATCAATTTTCCCCGTTGTTGCCGGCTCGAATGCGACGGTGCGGTCACCGAAATCGATCTGGATGCTGATGTTGGTCTTTGGGGTCAGAAATGAAAACAAACGGACCACGGGCGATGGTTTCGGGCGCGAGCCCGAGAAGCCGGCGATGCCGCCTGACGGCTTCGCCAGACTGAGTCCGGCTGCCTCCTTGAGCAGTATGGAGATGCCGGCGGATTCAGGATGTTTCGCGCCATATTGGAGGACCACCTCGCGCGGACTCTCGATGTTACGATACGCACCGTACTGACTCTCGGCGCCGAGAATCTCGACGCTGGTTTCGGTATAATCACCCAGATTCGAAGCGCGCAAAGCCGTGCGGGCGCGTTTGAAAATAGCATCGACATAGGCCTGCGCGCGCTTGTCGGCGTCGATCCCAACGAAGGGTCTGAACGCCCCGCCGCGCCACCCGTCCTTGTATGTTGCGCTGACCTTATAAGTGTCTGTTGCCGGATAGCCGCGCGCGCCCGTTATATGAACCCGGTCATCACCTTTCTGTGTGATCGTCACTCCGGAAAAATCGCAAACAACGTCAGGCACGACATAAGCTTGCGGGTCGCCCAGTTCATAGACCAACTGCTCAGTCACCGTACCGATATTGATCAGTCCGCCAGTGCCTTTGGCTTTGACTACATCGAAGCTGCCATCCGCGCGCAGCTCGGTGATTGGATAACCGATATCTTCTATGTTCTTCACTTTTTGCCAGTCGGTGAAGTTGCCGCCCGTGGCCTGAGCGCCGCACTCTAGGATATGCCCTGCCAACGTTCCGCTCGACAGCAGGTTCCATTCGGTCTCGGACCAGCCGAACTCGTGAATGCCGGCTGCGAGGGTCACGGCGCTGTCAACGCATCTACCGGTGATGACGATGTCCGCTCCCTCGTCCAGTGCCCGGGCGATGGGAAAGGCGCCCAGATAGGCATTGATGCTTGCAAGCCTGGAGGCTTCGGGGAAATCTTCGCCCGTGTACATTTCGGGCGTTGACAGCGTGTCCTTGCGCGCGACCAAATCATCGCCAAGAACCACTGCAACTTTCAGGTTCAGACCGTTCTCAGAGATTAGCGCCCGAACAGCGTCTCCACACGCTGCCGGGTTCACGCCACCGGCATTGGAGATGATCTTGACGCCCTGGCGTGCGATCTCCGGCAGGTTATGGGACATAACCGGGTCGACGAAATCACGCGCATAGCCCGTGTCAGGGTTCTTCGCCCGTGTCCGCGCCATGATCGACATGGTGATCTCGGCCAGATAATCATAGACGATGTAGTCGACCCCGCCCGCCTGAAGGAATTGCGGAGTGGCCATGGAAGAATCTCCCCAGTAGCCGCTGGCGCCTCCAATCTTGATGATTTTCTCGCTCACTTTATCGCTCATTTATCCGCTTATTTGCTTGTTTGCTCGACACGATCCCCAAGCTTTTCGATGGCCATGTCACGGAGTTTGAATTTCTGCACCTTGTCAGTCCCGGATGTGAGCGGAAAGCTGTCCACGGCGAACACAATCTTCGGAACTTTAAAAGAGGCGAGTTCGTTTCTGAGATGATTGATGATCTCTTCAGGGTCTGGCGCGGCGTCCTTAGCGGGTATGATGAAGGCGGCGCCACACTCCCCGAATTCAGGGTCGGGAATACCCACGACTGCCGCGGAGTCGATCCCAGGAATTTTTAAAATGGCCGACTCGACTTCGGGCGTCGAAACGTTGAAGCCCTTGTGTTTGTATCCATCCTTGATGCGCCTGAGAAACTTGAGCGATCCGTCGGGATTCTGAAACCCGAGGTCGCCAGTCTTTAGCCAGCCATTTTCGAGGATGGTCTCGGCCGTCTGCTCGGCTTTCCTGAAATAGCCGAGCATGACCGGATATCCACGGATGAGGATTTCCCCTTCCTCACCCTGCGGTAGATCCTCTCCGGTCTCGACACCGACAATTCGAATGGAACAATCCGGGAGGGGCCATCCGAAGTGGCTCAGCCTGGCTTCCAGCGGATCGTCCCAACGGCAGCGCGTAACGGGGCCGGTAGTTTCGGTCAATCCGTAGGCAGGCGCGAAACCCGGTGCGTCCAGCATGTCGATCGTGCGTTGCAGATCCTCGCTGCGACTGCTGAGGAGCGTGCCACCGCGAAGCGTTTTCATCGTTTCGATTTCAAATTCGGGGTGTCGTATGGTCCGTTCGACCATCGCGGGCATCAGTTGAGAGAAAGAGCATTTATCGTCTCGCACGGTTCTGATGAAGTCTCCGGCATCGAAACGCTCTCGCAGAATAATACGTGAGCCCTGGCTCCAGAATACAAGAAGCCCGTTGAGGAATCCGAATACACCGAACAATGGCACTGCAAGATACAGGCAATCTCGCGGCGTGAGGTCGAGATAACCGGCTATGTCGTGTGCCTTGCGCCAGACACAGTGGGAAAGCATGACCCCCTTGGGCAGTGACGTTGTGCCCGAACTGTACGCGATCAGCCCCGGCGCCAGCGGATCGTCAATGTAATCAGGCACGGGTAATTCGCTGCCGAGCGTGGTATAATCGATAACGTTTGGCCAAGCTTCTTCGGGCGGGTCGAGCGAAACAACCTTTCTTAAATGGGGAAAGGGCTCCGCGGGCAATTCCCCTTCTCGAATTGCCGGACACACGTCGGCCAGTTCACTCAGGAAATTGCGGAAATCGCCGGGTCCGGGAACAAAAACAAGGACGCTCTCCGATTGCGATATCTGATACTGAAATTCGGCCAGGCGGAGTCTTGTGTTGAGAACGACGGGGATTACGCCCATCTGTGCGGCGCCCAGCCAGAGCCACGCAAATTCGGGGCGGTTGGTAATCCAAAGAGCGACGGTTTCGCCGGGTTTGACACCAAGCGCGGCCAGCCGCGCCGACGCCAGATCCGCCTCGCGCTTGATGTCGCGGAAGGAATAATCGCGATCACCGTATGTCAGTGCGATCGTGTCGCCATAATGTTCGGCGATATAGGAAATCGCCTCGGCATAGGTCTTGTCGATAAATGGGTTCATCTTACGGTCAAGTTCAGTCCCTGATTGTCGTCTGCGTAAGTCACATCATGGCCGGCATAAGATTCACTACGCCTCGCTCTCCTCTATGAGTCGTTTCGCGATGATGATGCGTTGAAGTTCATTGGTGCCTTCGCCGATACATAACAAGGGCGCATCGCGATAGTATCGCTCGATGTTGTATTCCGGGGAATATCCGTAGGCGCCGTGAATGCGCATCGCCTCGGCGGCATTTTCCATCGCCGCCTCAGTCGCAAACAGCTTCGCCATTCCGGCTTGCCGGTCGCTCCGTACACCGGAGTCGTAGGCTTCCGCCGCACGCTCGACAAGGGCGCGGGCCGCCTCGACGCGCGTGGCCATGTCGGCCAGCTTGATCTGTATTGCCTGGTGTTCGGCGATCGGTTTGCCAAACGTCTTGCGAACCTTGGCATAGGCGATTGAATCGTCCAGCGCGGCCTGCGCTACGCCCACGCCGCGGGCCGCGACATTGACTCGCCCGAGCTCAAGGCCGGCCAGAATTTGCTGCAGTCCGCGGCCTTCGGCATCGCCGATAAGCATCGAACGAGAGACCCTGACCGAGGAAAACTCGACCTCTCCCGTATCGATGCCGCGATAGCCCAGCTTTTTGAGTTTGCGCGCCTTGAATCCCGCTTCCTTTGGAACAAGCAACAGGCTCATCCCCCTGTGAGCGGGTTTGGCGCCAGGGTCTGTTTTTAGAAGAACCGCGAGGATGTCGCCCTCGACCGAATGTGTGATCCAGGTCTTCGTACCGTCGATGACATAATCATCCTTGTCCCTGCGGGCGGTGGTGCGAACGGCCTGGAGGTCCGTGCCGCAATCAGGCTCCGTGAGCGCGATGCCGCCTCGAAGTTCACCGGAGGCGAATTTCGGCAGGTATGTCCGTTTCATCTCCTCGCTGCCAAATCGCTCGACAGCATGGGCCATAACGAGATGGGTGTTGAAGATGCCCGATACCGTCATCCAGACGGCGGCAACGCGCTCAATGACCTTGGAGTATGTACGTGCGTCGAGCCCCAGGCCGCCATATTCCTGCGAGATGGTCGCACCCATAAGCCCAAGTTCGCAGAGCTTTTTGAATATCTCCGTTGGATATTCGTCGTCGGCCTCAAGGGCGCGGACATACGGCTGTACGTCCTTCACGAGAAACTTATCGACAGCGTCGAGAATTAACGCGACTTCACTGCTGCGTTCGGCATCGGAAATCTGCTTATCTCCCCAAGTGCGCCGCTCACCGCAATTATCGTTCTCGCGCCGCTGCCCCTCCCAATCGAGGCTACCATTTATTGAAGCATTCTCATTTATACTGAGTCAAGATCAGTTTATACTGTCTCGACTTAGCTTGGCCTGACTTAGCTTGAAATGGGAAGGGATCGGCATGAGTACAGCTCGTGGGCGTCCGCGGCGTCAAAGCGTCGAGGAGAAGGAGAAGCGGATTATTGCCGCCGCCAGGACGGTATTCCGCAAACACGGTTTTGAGGGGGCCAAGGTCGCCGATATCGCAAAACGGGCAGGTGTCGCTGAAGGGACTGTCTATCTCTATTTCGAGAACAAGAAGGCACTGTTGCTTGGTGTTGCGGCAGAGTTTTATGAGCGTCTGACGCGAGATGCCGCAGACGGCGTCAGAAAGCTCGATACCACGATCGAGCGGCTCAGTTTCCTCTCCTGGTTGCATTTTGTGCGAATTTCCAAGGAATGGCAGCTGCTGGCTATGGCAATGACCCCTTACAAGCTGTCGAACGAATACCGGAAAACCGAGGGATATAAGCTCAACCGCGCTTATGTGCAGGTGTTCGACGAGGTGGTTCGCGGTGGCATCGCTCAAGGTGAAATTCGCACGGATATCCCTCTGAGCGTCATGCGGGACGTTTTTTATGGGGGTCTGGAATATGGCGCCCGCACCATGCGTGCGCGCTCCGCGAAAGTGAGTGTGGATAGCACAGCGGCGGACTTCATGCGGTACTTTTCGGCTGGTATGTTGCTGCATCCCGATACGC
This sequence comes from Hyphomicrobiaceae bacterium UBA2767, assembly GCA_002352635.1. Lineage (GTDB taxonomy): Bacteria > Pseudomonadota > Alphaproteobacteria > Rhizobiales > Methyloligellaceae > UBA2767. The sequence continues at coordinate 71,780 of DEIT01000193.1, forward strand.
CGGCAACAGGAAACGGACGGGAAGGTATTCAGGCTGTGACAACGCGTCTTGAGAAGATCGCCTCTAGCCTGGAGAAAACGCTAGACCAACCGAACTCCATGCCGGGTCACCGCGAAGTTTGAGCTATCTGGAGAGATTGCTGTTGGCTGATGAACGAGATAGTGGACGACGGCATTTTTTAAAAAGCTGCCGAGTTCCATGGAGCGGTTCGTTTTAGAAAAACTCATCCTGAATGAAACCCGGGCCGAGGAAGCGAACGATATTCCAGTGGACATCATTCGCCAGATCCAGGAGATGAGCCTATTCGGCATCAGCATCCCGCCATTATAGTGAGGGCTCAGCCTCACGATGCAACTGGAAGCACGTCTGATTGAAAAGCTCCGTTATGCATCACGGTGTGTTTTTCCCCTGCGCGGTCTGGGGCTTGCTCACCAGCAGGACGAGCGGAATAGCGGCAGCGGCGACCAGCGTGTACAGGCCAAAAGCATTGAGATAGCTGATCATTGCCGCTTGCCGGGCCATCTCCTTCGACAAGCGGGTAAGGCTCTCAACACTGCCAGTGTTCCATTCGCCGCTAACCCAGGGCATCGTGAAGGTCTGTGTGAAGGGTGTCACGAACTCTGTCATATACTGGTAATTCATGGCCGTGGAACGCACGACTTCCGCAATGAGAAGGGAGATGAAGAAGCTCGAACCGATATTGCGAAACAGGTGAAAAACGGCGGACGTTTCAGTCCTTACCGCTGGGGGAAGAGTGGAGAACGTAGTGGCAGTAAGCGGTACCCAGACAATACCTGTGGCGAGCCCCTGGAGGATGCCGTTCAAGATCAGTTCGGTGGTTGTGACATTGAGGTCAAGCCTCATGAGCCAGGCGCCCGCGACGACGAGAAGGAAGAATCCGGCCAGCAAGCTTTTGCGAGGATATTTCTGCCCCACATATATGGCGAGAAAAAAGCCGAACATGGCGCCCAGACCACGCGAGCCCAGCACATAGCCGATGAGAGCGTCTGGGTAGCCGAGTTGTCCCCGCATCAGCGTGGGCAGCACAACCATTGGCGTGAAGTTCAACATGCCGTAGATGAATACCAGCACCAGGCCGAGGGAATAGTTGCGGTTCATCAGTAAACTCAGATTTATGAACGGTTTCTTTGCGGTAAGGGAGTGGACGATGAACAGATATCCGCAGAGCCCGGCAACAAATGTAGCAAGTATAATTTCATTGGAATCGTACCAGTCAAGACGCTGGCCACGCGACAGAACAAGTTGCATGCACGCAATGGTGATGGACAGCAGCACAAAACCGGTCCAGTCGAGCGGAGTAGCCTCGCTCAAGATTTTGTCTTTAGGAAGTGCTATGCTCAACCCTATCAAGGCTACCACGCCGAACGGCGGCATTATGTAGAACGCCCAGCGCCAACTATACGTCTCTGCCATAATACCGCTGATGACGGGCCCGATAAATGCTCCTATCACGACGCCAATGCCAAACATGCCAATGGCAAACGCATGCTGTCGTTTTGGAAAAGTGTCGAGCATGATAGACTGGGAGACGGGGACGATCGGAGCGCTAAGCGCCCCTTGCAAGAAGCGCCAGAAGATCAGCTCCGCCAGTGAGTCTGATGTGCCGCAAAGATATGTAGCAATAGAAAACCCCACCACGGACCACATCATCACCCGCCGTTGGCCAAGCCGTGCCACAAGCCAGCCGGCCATCGGTGTGGTTACGGCGATGGCCAGAATGTTGAAAGTCATGGTCCAGGTCATCTCATCGGCGGTCGCCGACATGGCCCCCTGCAATTGCGGCAGGATGGTCGAGACCATCAGGATTGTTGAGCTGTGGAGTGTCGTGGCCAGCACCAGGGTGAACAAAATCACGTTTCTGCGCGCGGGCGACAGATCGTTTTCCTGTTTATCGGCTAATAAATTTACGGCTGTTTTGCTGGCCATTCTTGATATCGCAACCCTATTGACTGTATGCTATGCAACAGTATCAATGCTTACTAAATTATACGAGGCTTGTCTTGTCCATATCTGAAGAGCGGTATATGGGATTTCTGATCTCTGACGCAGCCCGTTTGCAGCGCACCTTGTTCAGCAGGCGTGTATGCGATCTGGGCTTTACGCGGATGCAATGGCTTGTCTTGCGTCGGCTGGGCGAACGGCCCGGCGCGAGCCAGTCAGAGCTTGCCAAGATGCTGGAAGTGGAAAAAGCAGGTGCAGGGCGGCTTATCGACAAGCTTGAGGAAAAGGGCTGGCTGGAGCGGCGGTTACATGCGAGCGATCGCCGTATCAATCGGATTTATCTGACGAATCTTGGGAGAAAAAATCTCGACAGGATTGGTCCCATAGCAGAGGCCATGGTGGAAGAAGAGCTATCGGGGCTGTCAAGGAAACAGCGCGAGGAGCTCACCTACTTGCTTCTCAACGTCAAGCAGCGGCTACAGGACATGTCCATTGAAAATGATCTGATCGAGTCAGTCTCGTTTGAGAGTGAATACGTCTAGAAAACCGACGCAGAAAAAAACTGGGGCAAGAACAGCCTGACGCTGGTTCAAAACCGTTCCAGATTCAATCTCTGGTTATTGACCACCAAAGAGACCCGATCATCGGGTCTGCGGTGTTACGCGGCTTCGAGCGGTGCGCTTAACACACCATCCTGCGGATTGACGCCCATTGGGCGAGTGCTGGACTTTGAGACGCCATAGCGATCGTAAAAGGGTTTCGGTAATGGCAGACCATTGGGGGTCGTGAGCCACAAACGCAGCAAATGTCGTTTTTGTGCAGGGTCATCAAAATCCTGGTATTCTGTGCGCGCATGCAGGGTAGTAAGGTTGTTGACGAACTGAATATCGCCAGGATCGAAAGAAATATCGAGCCGCAATTCGGCGCTGGCCGCCAGTTCCTTTACCATTTCCAGAGCCTTCTGCTGGCGTTGCGTGAGGGGTGGTACTCCTTCGAAACGCTGCGCAGATTCCACAAACGGTTTGACAAAACAAACATACAGGCGGTCATTGAGATAGTTAAACACGGGCATCGGGTAATAAGATTTCATGCCCGGTAGCAATTCGCCGCGCCGGTCGAGATAAAACGGTTTAGCCAGGTCGGCCATCAGACCGGGGTGGTTTTTCAGTATTTCGTTATGGATCGCAGGTCCGCTGACGACGCTGCTCAAACCGCCCGACTTGGATGCTTTCAGGCATAACAGCACAACCATTTCCGCACCCAAATCGGAGTGGTAAGGAAGTGCGGCATGCGAGCGGTAGCCACGCGTTTTTACGTCGGCCGCGTCCTCGCCCAGATCCTTGACGTGACCCAAGACATGACCCAAAGAGTTCTGCGATACCGCCTGGCCGACATGCGTGCCGATGCCCCAATAGGCGATGGCCGATTCCTCCCTGCTCCAGCGGTCAACTGGCAAGCCGTGCAGCATCGAAACGCCGCTCCCATTAACGACTTCGTCGCGGATGCGCGCCAATAGCGGACCGAGGCCAGGTAGGGGAAAATCGTTGCGGGTAATATCTGAAATTGCCAGCCCGCGCGATTTTATTGCGCTGACTGCTTCTTCCACCTCCTGGACATTGTCATCGGATACGCGGTGGTCCCAACCGCCCTGCGTCATTAACTCTTCGCCTCGCCACAACGTCGGACCGCTCACTGGCGTGTCCGGTCCGAGTGCCGAATGTATCTTATTCATGTTCATTTCCTTCCCTCACTCACTGGTCAAACCTACAGGATCACCCTGTTGCTGTCACTTCGACGCGCCTTCCATGTGCGCGTCGAGGATATTGTGTGGCACCCCGGGGTCACCCCCACCCAGGAGCTGTTGCGGGTAGTTCCGGCTTCTAGGTCTCCCGCAAGACAAAACGTCGGGAACGAAAAAAAGGCTTGCAGAGGGTAGGGGTAAACATCTGAACCTGCTGTCATTTATGTTATCGGCTACTAAACCGTGCCATCAACAATTGCGTCAATAAGGTTCGGCTTACCGCTGGCCATACCCTCCGAGACCGCTGTTTTCAGGTCATCCGGATTGGTGACCCGCTGCGCGCTCATGCCCATGGATTGAGCCAGTTGGACGAAATCAATGGCAGGGTCATTAAAGTCCATACCGAGGAAATTGTCGTTGCCGTGAAAGGCCTTCAGGCGCTGTTTGATAATGCGGTAGGAACCGTTGTTGGCGATGACGTAGGTCATCGGCAGTTTCATGTTCACCGCCGTCCACAGGGCCTGGATCGAATACATCGAGCTGCCGTCACCAACTGCAACGCAGACCGGCCGGTCCGGTTGTGCCAACTGTACGCCGACCGCCGAGGGTACAGCCCAGCCAATGCCTCCCGACGCAGAGCCGTGATAGCTGTAGCGATCATTATAAGACAGCAATCTCGGCAGATAGCGTGTCGATGTTATCCCCTCTTGCACCACCACCGCATCATCCGGCAAGCCCTCAACTAACCGCAGGCAGAACAAGTCCGTCGACATGGGTGTCATTGGTTCGGCGCTCTCGATGGCATCGACGAGCTTGGCCCGCTTGGCGCTCCAGTTGCGGTCTGCCATAACACCGATTGCCACTTTCACGCGTTCGGCCAGTGCCGTGCCGCCTTTCTCACGAATAGCCGGAATCAATGCCTTCAGGGTCTCACGCAGATCACCATAGATCGCTTGTTCAACGGGATAGTTTTTACCCATATCCCAATCGACCAAACCGATGTGCACAATCGGCAGATCCTCAGGCATCGGATCAACCTCGCTCCAGACCGACATGCGCAATGCATCGGCGCCGAGTACGACCATCAAATCATACTGTGAGAGCGTGTCACGGACGTTCTTCTGATTGCGGGTCAATGTGCCCATAAAGCACACATGCTTGGACGGGTAGTGCGAACCGAAGGGCACCGTCTGCTGGAGGACATCGGCGCCGAGCGTTTCGGCAAACTGAGTTACCTCTGTCAGGGCATCTGACTTGACCACTTCATTGCCGCAAATAATCACCGGGTTGTTGGCTGCAAGGATGCGGTCCGCGAGTCGGCCAAGCACATCATCCGCTGGTCGCACCCGGGTATTGACGCGGGTCGATGCGCCAAGGTCTATGCCGGCTTCATCGTTCAGCACATCACCCGGCAACGACAGAAAGACCGGGCCCGTAGGCGGTGTCGTGGCAATTTTGGCGGCGCGGCGGATTACCCTGGGCAGGTCCTCAATGCGTGCGATCTCAGTCGCCCATTTGACCACGGGTTGAGCAATGGGCACCAACGGGTCGTAGAGCAGAGGTTCGGTCAAACCGTGGCCTTGTTCCTGCTGGCCGGCGGTGATGATCATTGGGGTGCCGGTGAAGCCTGCATTGAAAATCGAGCCAATGGCATTTCCAAGGCCCGGCGCCACGTGCACGTTACACGCCGTCAACTTACCAGACGCACGAGAAAAGCCATCCGCCATTGCGACGACAAGACTCTCTTGCAGACCAAGGACATATGTGAGGTCCTGGTGTTCACGCATGGCATGCATGATTGGCAGTTCCGTCGTCCCGGGATTGCCGAACAAGTGGGTAATCCCCTCGTCCTTTAACAAGGACAGGAAAATCGAGCCCCCCGATGTGATATTCATAGTCGGCATTCCCCCACTTGATTTCTATCTGTACTTACAAAACAGGCCGTCTGAAAAGCCGACATCGTACGAAGGCAGTTCTTCTCAATTTCATTTTTGGGCATCCTCCACCTTAGGCAGAAACGCACTCAGATCAGTCGAAATGCTCCGCCCGGAGCTGCAGTTTCCGCACCTTCCCATTGGTTGTGCACGGAAACGAGGAGACGGAAATTACATGGCTCGGAATCTTATGGGATGCGATCCGTCCACGGCAAAAAACCTCAATGTCACTCATGGTGATTTCTTCGCCGGGCTTGGGAATCACGAACGCAGCTCCTACCGTGCCCTTCTTATCGTCGGGCACACCAACCACGGCTACATCGGCCAACTTAGGATGACCGGTAAGGAAGGACTCGACCTCCATTCCCGATACGTTAAATCCCGATGTCTTGTAGACGTCATCATTGCGGCCGATCCAGGACAGCACACCTTCTTCCGTTAAAAAGCCCATGTCGCCTGTGTTGAGCCAGCCATCGGTGCTGATTGCTTTCTCCGTTGCCTCGGGCTTGTTGTAATAACCCAGCATCACTTGGGAGCTGCGAACCAGAATTACTCCCACTTCTCCCGGCTCGACATCATTTCCGTCCGCGCCGACCACACGTACGACGTTTCCAGCCCAAGGCATGCCTACGCCCGGCGAAAAATTGTCGATTGGGTCCATGGCGTGCGTCACCGGCCCCGATGTTTCGGTCATGCCATAGCCGGTTCCCGCAGTGGCAAATTTAAATTTGGCAAAGAGTGGCTGGTTTTCGAGCCCGCGCGGGAAAACATTGGCGTGGCGCAGAGTTTTGATCTGTTTGCTGTTGACATCCAGCACCGCCCCCACCTCCTTCAGCGAGTGGATCATGCCATTGAATACCGTGCACTTGTGCTGCTCGATCAGCGTGAGGGCTTCGGTGGGATCGAAACGTTCCTGTAAGACCAAAGACGCTCCGGCGATCACGGCAGAAAGAACAGTATTGTGGCAGCCCGTGACCGCGAACAGCGGAAAGGTAACGAACACGGCATCGCCCTCAAAGTATACCTCGGCGATGTTGTAGGCATTGTTGAGGTTCGTGTGCGACAGCATCGCTCCTTTCGGCGCCGACGTTGTTCCGGAGGTGTATAGGATATAGGCCAAGTCACTCGGCTGATCCGCGGGGCAGGGCTGCATAGCGCTGTCTGCGCCGATCTCTTGCAGTGCTGTCCATCCCATCATTGGGGGCGTAAGATCAACGCCGTCCTCCTTGGCGACCACAATATGGCGAAGTTCGGGGCATAGGTTGGCGTCCAGAATATCTTGCAGCAGCTCCACGTAGGAAAACCCGGCCGAGTTGGCCTGCGTGAACACAGCGCGCGCTCCGCAATCGCTTAATGCATATGCCAGGTCATCGCGCCGCAAGCGTGTATTGAGCGGCACCAGAATCGCGCCGAGCCGGGTTGCCGCAAACTGGGCGATAACCCATTCTGGGCAATTCGACATCCATAAAGCGATCCGCTCGCCAGGTTTTACGCCCAGCTCGAGAAGGGCAATCGCGATGCGGTTTACAGCCGTGTCCACTTCCTGGAAGGTCCAGCACGCGCCTTCGAAATGGAGAAACGGCGCGTCGGGACATCGCGCGGCGCGCCGGACGAGAATACTGTCAATCGTGCTGGGCCGCTCGAGAGTAATTGCGCCGGCGGAGTCTTTCCCATGAAGGTCTGCATGTCTCACGATTCTTTTTTGCCCCCGACGGAGTGAGTGCTACGCAATGCTTCGATTTCGGCATCGCTCATTCCCAAAATATCCTGAAGAATGTGATCGGTATGTTCGCCAAGCGTGGGCGCTATCCGTTCGATGGTGCGCACCGGTGAGCCATGCAGGCGAATTGGTGATGTGGGAAGCCGAACCACCGTGTGCGTCTTGTGGGGCATATCTTTCCACATCCCGCGCTCGATCAGATGAGGATCCTCGGCAACTTCGGCGACGGTCTTGACCGGAGCAAACGGCACATTGGAAGCGGTGAGCAAATCCGCGACCTCTTGCTTTGAATGTTGTTGCGACCAGTCAGTTATCGCCGCGTCAACCTCCGCCATGTTTTCAGCACGGCCGATCGTATCACTCAGATGCGCCTCTTCCAGAAGGTCCTCGCGTCCGATCACGAGCGCCATATCTTTCCAATGCTTCTCGGAAACACAAATAATCGCCACATGCCCGTCAGAGGCGGGGTAAACATTATAAGGTGCCATCGCCAGCCCTGGATGCATGTTGCCGGTTCTCGGCGGCACTTTTTTTCCGCCTTTCTCAGCTTCCAAATGCGCGCCCATGGCGCTCGCCATGGCGAAAACCATCGCTTCTTGCATGGACGCTTCCACGAGCTGCCCCTTACCGGTCTTCTCACGATTGTGCAGAGCTGCGAGGATTGCGACGCAAAGATGCACTCCGCCCATGAAATCCGAAATCGCCGGCCCCGCCTTGATCGGCGGGCCATCGGGAAACCCCGTCGCATTCATCGCACCGCTGATTGCCTGGATCGTTAGATCCATCGCGGGAAGTTCCTTGTTTGGCCCGTCCAGCCCGAACCCTTTGCTTGAGCCGTAAATCAGACGCGGATTGATTTTGCGAAGATCATCCCAGCCGACACCGCAGCGGTCCATTACGCCGATATTGAAATTTTCGACCACAACGTCGGCCTTTTCCGCCAAACGCTGGACGATTTTGCGACCATCGGTAGTCTTGAGATCGACGGCCAGTGATTCCTTATTCGAGTTAAGCCATAAATATGGATAGGGCTCTCCGTCCGGATGGCGGCGGCGCACAATGTCGCCTTCCAGCGGTTCGATCTTGATTACCCGTGCGCCGAGAAAGCCCAGCAGCAGGCCGCAATAGGGACCGTTGTAAATCTGGCCAAAATCCAGGACCATGATATTGTCAAGCGGTCCATTGGACGTTGTCAAGAAAACCCCTCCGCTATGCCCCAAAGCCGCCGCCCAAGCATATGTAGCTTGGCAAGCACCCGTACATTTGCCCGTTATTGTATCAGTTATTGCTCTAACAATTATAGCGCATTTCAAAAATATTAGTCTATATCAACGGTGCAATTTCAAAGGAGGCGCCCATGGAAACTTATCCTGCAGTGTTCGAGTCGGAAGAACAGACCGCATTTCGCGACACGTGCCGACGGTTCGCGGAACGCGAGATTGCACCGCGTATCGACGAGGCGGAGCGTACCGGTGTCTATCCCCGCGAATTGAGGCTGAAGGCGGCTGAAGCCGATCTATTGGGTATCTGCACGTCGCCCGAACATGGCGGAGCGGGCGCTCCGCTGATCTTTCAGTGCATCGCCGTCGAGGAATTCTCCAGCGTATGCGCCGGCCTCGCCACGGGGCTGAACAGTCTTGGCCTGAGGGTTCTCGATCAGGAGGGTACGTCCGAGCAAAAGGCGCGCTATCTCAAGCCGGCGAACCAGGGCAAGATCGGATCAGCATTCGCCATGACCGAGCCCGGCGCCGGTTCGGACGTCCTCGCCATGCGCACGACCGCCACCCGCGAGGGCAATGGCTGGCGCATCAAGGGAAACAAGCTGTACGCCACCGGTGCACCATGCAGCGACTTCATGATGGTGGCCGCCTATACCGACAAGAAGAAACGCCGCGACGGCGTCAGCCTGTTCATCGTGGACACTGATGCCGAGGGCGTGGAGATACACAAGATGGACAAGCTGGGACATCACGCAATGGAAACCGGCAACGTGTTCCTGGATTGTGCACTTCCGGCGGATGCGCTGATTGGCGAGCCCGGCATGGGCATGGCCTACATCATGAAGTTGTTGGAAGGAGGACGGATCACCCATGCCGCACGCAGCCTCGGCGTAGCGCGCGGCGCGCTCGATCTTGCCATAGAATACGCCAAGGAACGCGAGACATTCGGCAAGACGATCAATAAATATCAGGCTATTGGAATGAAGCTCGCTCAGATGATGACGGACCTGCGGACAGCCCATCTCCATGTCTATTCGGCGGCCGCGAAGTACGATGCCGGTTCGCCCACTTTACTTGAAGCCTGTATGGCGAAACTGGTGGCCAGCGAGGCTTCGGTTTCGATCACCGATCAGGCGATGCGGATTTTCGCCGGTGTTGGCTACATCAATGACGCCCCGATTCAGCGGTTTTTCCGTGATGCGCGTCTTTATCCGATCTCTGAGGGCACCAACGAGATTCAACTACGCACCATCGCCCGGCTCGGAGACATCATCTGACGGCAAGAGAAATGCGCGCGGCTTTGCGATGACGGCTATTTATGAGTCCATGTCCTTGCCCGCACCACCCTCGCCGGTCAGTTCTTCATGCCGGTCCTGGAAGAGTTCGGGCCAACGGCTTTTCGCAACAGGTCCGTCGCTGCGGTACGCATGGCAGGAGTCTAGCAATGCTGGCTTCTTCTCGGCCGGAAGCTTCTTCTCGCGCTGTTTCAAGGGGTAAATGGTCTGGAAAGCGGTGACGGCGATGGGCCCCATCAACATGTCACGTAAGTGGGTGCACCCTTGAGTGCCTCCCATCGCCTCGATTACTGCGCGCCGCCATCCGGGCCCTATTTTCAGGCCGGTTAGGCAGTCAAATGAAGCGGCCGCTTCAGCACAAATGTTATAGGGAACCGACACAGCTGTTGCTTCGGCCGCCATCACTGTCATGTCGTCATTCAGGGTTAAACGGATAAGCATCTCGTGCGCGGCTTCACCGGCGCTGACACCGTTCCTGTCTACATTCTCATAACTGTAGGTCTTGGTGTCCGTCATCCGGCCTTCGATATCCCACAGACCGTCGTCGCGCTGAAAACCCATGCATTTGATTTCACGGCAATGGATATGCTTGCGGCGGACGGCTTTGCTCAAGGACATTTATTCATTCCTATTATTAAATAATTCCAGCTGATATACGCCCCTGCCATTGCTCGATGACGATCTGGGCTTCCCTCAACTGACCAGCCCCACCTGATTGGTCCAGTTTGAATGTTAGTTCATGGTTGGCCTTTCCTGCAACGGGATGATGGATTCCGGCGCTGGAGGTCGGTATCCGAGCGCGCTGTGGGGGCGCTCGGCGCTTCGATCTTGATAACGTCCGCGCCGAAGTCTCCAAGGATCTGGGTCGTGTAGGGCCCGAAGATCGTCGTTGTCAGGTCGAGGACGCGGATGCCGGTTAGAGGAAGCCTATCCATGCCTACCCTCGCTGCGAGAACCGGCGGCCGACCATTGCGGCCGCAATATTGACCTTCTGAATGTCGATCGCTCCGCCAGCGATACCCCAGGCCCAACCATCGCGCATCTTTTGCTCAATCGGGTATTCCGTCGAATAGCCGTATCCGCCCATCAACTGCAGCGCCTTCCCCGTGACCTCGCGGACCATTTCGTTGGCGAAGCATTTCGCGATGGAACTTTCGCCGGCTGAAGGGAGGTCACTGGAAGTATTGGTCACCGCACGATAGAGCAGCAACCGGGCGGCGTCACACTTCATCCTCATCTCGGCCAGGTGCAACTGCACGGCCTGGAAGTCGACGATCGGTTTGCCGAACTGGCGGCGTTCCTGCACATAGTCCAGAACGTAATCCAGGGCCGATTGGGCGATGGCCAGACTCATGGTCGTGTTGCCGCAGCGCTCCAGATCAAACGCTTCCATGAGCTTCTTGAAGCCTCCGGCAGGTACAATTTGGTTCGCGAGCGGCAACTGTACCTTATCGAAATTGATGTCGGCGCTCTGGACACCGCGCAAGCCCATATGGTGCTCCGGTTTGCCAAACGTAACGCCTGGACGATCCCTCTCGACCAACACGGCGCCGATCCCTTTTGCGCCAGGTTCGTCCGACATGCGGCAGTAGACGACATAGGCGTCAGAATGCCCAGCGCCCGAACACCATCGCTTGGTGCCGTTAATGACAATCTCACCATCCTCGACGGTTGCCTTTGTCGTCAGGTCTGTGAGAGCCGTTCCTGCGCCAGGTTCCGACATCGCGACGGCGACGATCATTTCTCCGGCGCATACTTTCGGGATGATCCGTTGTTTGAGTTCATCGGTCGCATAATGTGCAATGGCGAGCGCCGGGCCAAAAGAAGACTCAAAGATCGGGAACGCCACTGCCGGAGAAATCTTCGCGACTTCTTCCAGAACGATCACAGCATCGAGATGTGTCAGCCCAAGACCACCGTATTCCTCTGGCAGATTGACGCCGAGCAGTCCCATCTTAGCGAACCGGTCCAGGATATCGGGTCCAGGGGATTCTCCGGTTCGCTCGATCTCACGTGCTGCGTCAAGAAGTTCCCCCGCAGCGAAATTTCGCACGGTTTCCTGTAGAGCTAATTGCTCATCGTTGAGGCTGAAATCCATCTGTCTCCGCTCCCTTGTCCTGGTCCGGCGTGGGCCGGAAAAAAGGTTGATTGTAAAATGAATGAATGATGCTATTACGTAAATGAAATATCATTTCAACAGTTGAAATAAGAGAATTCAACGAAATGCAGAAAGTAGATGCGTCTCAATCGATGGCGGCCCTGGGGCATGTTCGCGTCCTGGATCTGAGCCGCATTCTCGCCGGACCCTGGGCAGCCCAGGTCCTGGGCGATCTTGGGGCCGAGGTCATCAAGGTGGAGAATCCGAAAGGCGGCGACGACACGCGCAAGTGGGGGCCTCCCTTCTGTCCTGGCGAAGATGGGGAGGATGGCGACGCGGCTTACTTCACTGCGTGCAACCGGAACAAGCGTTCTGTCGCCATCGACTTCGCAAATCCCGAGGGTGCGGCGCTGGTCCGCGAGCTTGCCCGCGATAGCGATGTGGTTATAGAGAATTTCAAAACAGGCGGGCTAGCTAAATACGGCCTGGACTATGAGTCGCTGAGCAAGGAAAACCCCGCCCTTATCTACTGTTCCATCACCGGCTTCGGTCAGAGTGGGCCATACGCCGGGCGCGCAGGGTATGATTTTCTGATCCAGGGCATGGCCGGCCTGATGAGCATCACGGGTGCACCGGACGATCAGCCGGGCGGTGGCCCTATGAAGGTAGGCGTCGCCGTCAGCGATCTGTTTACCGGCATGTATGCGGCAGTATCGATTCTCGCTGCCCTCAATCACCGCGCAGTTACCGGCGAAGGACAACATATCGATTGCGCCTTGTTCGATTCACAGGTCGCCATGCTGGCCAATCAGGCGGCAAACTGGCTCGTGGGCGGCGTCAGGCCGTCGCGGCTCGGGAACAACCATCCCAACGTCGTCCCCTATCGCACCTACCCGGTCAGCGATGGGCACATCATTGTTGCGGTCGGAAATGATGGGCAGTTCGACCGGTTGTGCCGTGCACTCGGGGCCGATGATCTGGCGGATGATACTCGCTTCCGGACCTGCGCCGACAGGGTACATAATCGCGACGCCATCGATGCCGTGCTCGGCGAACTGCTGTTTGGCTACACGCGCGAGGAGATCATTTTGCTTCTGAACGCGCAAGGCGTGCCCTGCGGACCTATCAATGAAGTCCCTGATGTGTTCGGCGATCCGAACGCTTTGGCGCGAAAACTTGTCGTCTCGCTCCCGAAGGACAATCGCCCGGATATCAAGACCGTGGCCTTCCCGGTCAGGCTCAGCAAGACCCCGGCATCCTATTCCCTGGCGCCGCCCGATCTGGGTGCGGACACGGATGCCGTACTCTCCGGGCTTCTGGGATGTGATGAAGACAGGCTCGCAAGCCTCCGCAGATCTGGAGCGGTGGGATGACGGGGGGTTGAGCCCGAACTCGCAGGAGCAGATGCTATGACGTCGTATAGGCCCGTCAACGCCGCTATTCGGAGTCTGGATGTGCTTGCCGCAGTCAACAAGTTCAAGGGGCGGGCAAGCGTTGGCGAGATCCACCGCGAAACGGCCATCGACAAGGCGACGATCGTTCGTATGCTGGAGACGCTTATGCATGCGGGCTACGTCTTCCGGGACGCCGACCAGCCCTATTACGAGGTCACGGGAAAAACGCTACTTCTGTGTTCTGGTTTCGACCGCCATCGCGCAGTGGGGCGCATCGTCGCGCCGATCATGGCAGCCTTTCGAAATGATATTGGATGGCCGTCGGACGTAGCAATCTTCGACCGCGACGCCATGCTTGTCGTGGAAACGTCCCGTGAGGCCGGCCCGATGTTGGTCAACCGTCATCCGGGTTACCGCGCTCCGATCCTGGCGACGAGTTTGGGGCTGGCATATCTGGCGTTCGCGGACGCTATGGAAAGGGAGGTGGTTCTGGCCCGAGAGGCCGGGGACCCCGCCGCCTGGAATAATATGGCCCGGGATCGGGAGGAGGCGGAACGCACTTTCACCGGCATCCGCGTGCGTGGCTACGCGACGATGCATCCGGAATATTCACGGATCGAATATAACCGGCAGATATCCACCATCGGCGTCCCCATTCTCATCGATGGGACCGCAATTGCCGCCATGAATGTCCTTTTTCTGAAGAGCGCGTTACCAGTGGAGACAGCGATCAGCACCTTGCTGCCGGGACTGAAAGAAAGCGCAGCACAAGTGGTGGTGGCGTTGGCTGCCGGCACGAGGTAACGTCGGTTTGCGGCACCAAACGGAAATAAGCCGGGTTCGCAAAAAGCGTCCGATGTTGATCCACCAACAGACTTTTTAACATCCCATTTTTTGATTGCAGTGACACAGAGGTTGTCAGGTCGGGGTCAAGCTAGGTAGTCCGCTGCGTCTATTCTTATCGCCACCTGTCGCGATGAGGTGTGCCATTACTGTGCCAAATGGTATTTGTGGCAATAGACGGTTTTCAGAGAGTTATTATTATATTGATTTCATTGTGTGCTTCCCGAGAGATGGGTGACACTTTATTCTGGACACATAGGTTACACTTTTGGCCCTTTGCAAGGAGAGCAAAGTGCCTTGGAAGGAGTGTAATTTTATGGATGAGCGGCTTAAATTCATTGCCCGTTTGCTCGACGGCGACAAGATGGCGGTGCTTTGTCGAGAGTTCGATATCTCCCGCAAGACCGGCTACAAGATCCTCAAACGCTACAATGAGTGCGGGCTTCATGGTCTGAGCGACCGATCGCGGCGGCCTTACCGGCAAGCCAACCAGCTGCCGGTTCAAATCGAGACACTGATTGTGCGGTTGAAGAAAGACAAACCGACATGGGGTGCGCCGAAGATCAGAGAAAAGCTGAGACGGCTTTATCCTGATGTCCATACTCCGGCGATCAACACGGTGCACGCGGTTCTCGACCGCCACGGCCTGGTCAAACGCCGTGGCCGGCGGCGCAACAAGGCCAAGGGCACGCCCCTGTCCCATTCAACCATGCCCAATCATCTTTGGTGCGCTGACTACAAGGGGGAGTTCATGCTCGCCGACAGGCGCTATTGTTATCCGCTGACCATCACCGACTATGCCAGCCGCTATCTGATAGCCTGCGAGGCCCTGCATACAACAAAGGAAGTCTATGCCTTCAGTGTGTTCGAAAGCGCTTTCAGGGAGTTCGGTCTGCCAAATGCCATCAGAACCGACAATGGCGTTCCCTTCGCCAGCCCCAATGCGCTGTTCAACCTCTCAAAGCTGTCGGTGTGGTGGCTGAGGCTCGGCATCCAGATCGAGCGCATCAAACCGGGCCATCCCGTTGCAGGAAAGGCCAACCATGAACTAACATTCAAACTGGACCAATCAGGTGGGGCTGGTCAATCGCGCAGTGCTAAGTTCAAGCAGTTCTTGATCCGAAACTTACTCTACTTCTGTGTCTGAGGGTGCTTCCGCTGGCCACATGGTCGCGCCTCGCTTCGCTGGATGTTTGACCTGCAGCAAGCGTAACACAACAGATGCGCCCCGCGACCGAAGTGCTACGGCGCGAGTTCTGCGGGGACATGATCGTGCGTGAGGTATTCGGCAATGAATGGCTGAAGAGGCAGGCGGTGTGACCAGAAAGGTGCGGTGAGAACTCGCTTTTAATCAGTGGGTCGCAGGTTCGATTCCTGCCGGCTCACCATATTTTTCCCGACAGTATTCCGACACTTGAGCAAAGTGGGGCGCCGGATCGCTCCAGCGCCCGCAGCGACTATTTCGCGTCGTAGTGCTTCTTCACTTCATCCATGGTGAGGGTACCGTCGCCATCCTTGTCGGCGGCCTTGAAGTCAGCGATCTTCTCAGCAATCGCCTCATCGATGGTGAGCGCGCCGTCCTTGTTTGAATCGTTATCCGAGAACTCGGGATGCGCGGCGTGCTCGCCGGCCTCTTCCTTGTCCAGCTTCCCATTTTTGTCGGCGTCGCTTTGTTTGAAATGTGCGATGCCGATCACCAGCACCTCACCCAGATCAAGGGCAAAGTCGCCATCCTGATCCGCCTTGACGAAGATGATTTCCAGATCGGAAATCTCGGCGGTAGCCGGTGTGAAAGGAGTAAGGGCCAGCATTGCGGCCGTTGCGGTTCCTATGAGCGCGTTCTTCACTATCGTCTCCTGAACTTTTCCGTCGTTGCAATCACGTGAATTCTTTGCTGCCGATCGGCGGGCCTAGTAGCGCATGCAGTTGGCGTATGCGCGATTGTAGAGCTTGTCATAGTTCTTGGACTTGCGGGCTCCACCGGTAATGGCGCCAACGCCGGCACCAATTCCTGCGCCACGGCCGGCACCCTTACCGCCACCGATAATGCCGCCAAGCAACGCACCACCGATTGCACCAGTTATCGCACCGCCCGCAACCTGACCGCGGGAATAGCGCTGGGCATAGTCGTGCGCGTAGTTGGCGCAATATCTCGACTTCTGCGCGGCAGCCGGATGTGAGGTCGCCGAGAGTGCGGCAACCGAAATAAGGAAACAGGCGAATGCAGCCTGAACTTTGCGAAATGACACCGGGTATCCTCCCTTATGGTCCTTGTCAGCATGTGAATCTATCAAGAGTTGGCGGGCATCCTATACCCCATTAATTGGGGGTGTGAATGAATTTGCCGTAATGGTGCGCGGGTTCGGATTGTTCTTGCCCGGGTGGTTGCAGCGTGAGGCTCGTGTTAGCGTCGCGACGAAGGGAATCACACGTTGTGACCCAACCAATCGGGGGAATTGGGGTTGACCAAACAGCGCAATTTGGACGGTCTGACGCGCGGGTTCATGATTTCAGGCCTTGCCCTGATTACCCTTGTTCTGCTCGTTAACGGGTCGGAGGTATTCGTGCCTCTGGCTGTTGCGCTCCTCATCTGGTTTTTGATCAACGCGATTGCCACCGGCTTCAATCGAATTCCATTTGCGGGACGCTTGTTGCCGCGGCCCCTGGCGCTTGCATTGGCCATGACTGCAATTCTCGTCTGCGGCATCGTGGTCGTTGATCTGATCATTCGAAATGTGAGCGCGATGAGCGCGCGCCGCATCGATTTCAGCTCCAGTCTCAATCCACTCATCGACAAGATTTCTGACTGGGTCGGTATTTCCAATGCGGATGTGTTGAACAAGTTTTTCGATACCATCGGTATCGAGCAGTTGTTGGGCAAGATTGTCAGCACAACGGCGAGCTTTTCCGGACAGCTCGGGATCGTTTCCGTCTATGTCGTGTTTCTACTGATCGAGCAGCAATTCTTTGACGCCAAGCTGCGCGCGCTCATCCGTGACGACAAGCGGCGGGATTGGGTGCGCGGCATTCTTTCAGCCATTGCCAGGGATGTTCAGAAGTATATCTGGATCATGACCGTCGTCAGCGCGATCACCGGGCTGATGTCCTATGCTGTGATGAAATGGGTTGGTCTCGAGCATGCGGCCTTCTGGGCGTTTCTCATTTTTATTCTGAATTTCATTCCGACCATTGGTTCAATATTGGCAACGGCCCTGCCGCCGCTGTTCGCGCTTGTCCAGTTTCAGGCATTTGGCGAAGCGTTGACACTTCTGGTCGCCATTGGCCTGATCGAGCTGGCTGTCGGGTCTTTCCTTCAGCCGCGGCTTGCGGGAAAATCACTCAACGTGAGCCAGTTCGTCGTCGTCCTGTCGTTGTTTGTCTGGGGTGCTATCTGGGGCATCGTCGGTATGTTCCTGGCCGTACCATTGACGGTGATTGTCATGATCATTTTCTCGAATTTCGAGACCACCAGGCCCGTTGCCATTTTGCTGTCGCAGAGCGGCGATCTCGCAAGCATAGACAGTCCCACAAAAAAGACCGGCAGCTAGTTTCAGGTTGGTTTGTTGCTTCCTAATTGACTGCAATCTGTCGTGCCTATCAGCTCATCGTAACTGGACCGTGCCTGTTTTCGATGCCAATATTCCGGCGTCCTGGTTTGTCCGGGTGTGTATGAGGAGCATAGAGACGTGGCGTCGATCGCGGCCCGAGTTGCACTTGTGTCCAGTATTGGTCTGGCGATCGGTATTGTGTCCGTGCCGACGGCACAGGCTCAGTGGCAGCCCTTCGGTGATGAGAGTTTCAGCGGTTCAGGCAGCTCGCGTTCCAAGCGCACAAGCCCTGCAAACAGGCCTCCACCACCGACATCGCAGCACGTTCTGATCAGCCGTGAAACGGACGCGGCCATCGGGCAGGCGATCGTTCAGTATGAGCAGATCGTTGCGGCTGGAGGCTGGGGGGCAATACCGGCCGGGCCGAAAATGAAATTCGGTGACCATGGCAAGCGTGTCGCGCTATTGAGACGAAGATTGATGGCGAGTGGCGACTATGTTGGGGGGCGCCGGAATTCGTCGGGCTTCGATCGGGGCGTACAGGAAGCCGTCATCAGGTTTCAAACCCGGCACGGCCTGACCCCATCGGGTGAAGTGAACCGGTTTACGCTGAAAGCACTGAACGTCTCGGCGCAACATCGCCTGCATCAACTCCGTCTCAACCGGAAACGCCTCCGCCGGATGCTCGCGCGTACGAGTGGTAAGAAATACCTCGTGGTGAACATTCCCGGTTATGAGCTGCAGGCGGTGTCTGGTGGCTCAGTTCAGATTTCAAGCAGAGTCGTGGTCGGAAAACCGGCAACCCCGACACCGGAGGTGACGGCGGGCGTTCGCGCAGTCAACTTCCTGCCCTATTGGCACGTGCCGCAGTCTATCGCCAAACGTGCCCTTATTCCTGCGGTCAAGAAGAACCCCGGCTATCTGACCAAGGAACATATCCGCGTCTACGCGAGCTGGGGCGGTGCAGAGGTTAATCCAACCCAGGTCAACTGGTTTGCGCCTCAGGGCAAACGATACGTGTTCCGGCAGGACCCGGGCCCGTTTAATGCGCTGGGTCTCATCAGGCTCGACATGCCGAACCGTCACATTGTCTACATGCATGACACACCGCTGAAGAAGCTGTTCCGGTTTCATCTCCGGCCCTACAGCGCGGGATGCGTCAGGGTTGAGCGGGTTCAGGATGTTGCCGCGTGGTTGATGAAAAGCCAACCGGCGCGGGTCGCGCAAATGACGCAGTCCGGACAGCCGCAAACGGTGAAGCTGGCGCGGCCGGTACCGGTTCACTTCATGTATCTTTCGGCCTGGGCGACGAATGGCGGTCTCGCAAATTTCCGCATTGATATCTATGACAAGGACGGCAAGGCGGCCAGCGCTGCTCGTTTGGCCAAATGGGATTCCGGTTCGCGAAGCGTTGCCCCATAAGTGGCTTGATGGGTTGGTCCAGGGCCGCAGTGAAAAAATAAGGGTAGAGTCATGACAGGCTGCAGTTCAAACCGCCAAATATGGGTTATTGCCGCTGCGGTCATGGCACTCTCGGTAACACTCACAGGTATCACCGCAGTCAGAGCGGACACGTTGAAAACCGTGAAGGACCGTGGAAACCTCGTTTGCGGTGTGAGCGAAGGTTTGGCCGGATTCTCCGCACTCGACAAGACCGGCAAGTGGCAGGGGTTCGACGTGGATTTTTGCCGTGCATTGTCGGCGGCAATCTTCGGTGATTCGGAGAAGGTGAAATATGTCCCGCTCAGCGCTCTCAACCGTTTCGATGCACTGAAATCCGGCAAGGTCGATATCCTCTCCCGGAACACGACCTGGACGCTCGCACGTGATGTTGAGGCCACATTGTCGTTTGCCGGGGTCAGCTACTATGACGGGCAGGGGTTCATGACCGGCATCGAGGATGGTCTTTCAAGCGCGCTGGAGCTGACAGGCGCAAAAATCTGCGTGCTGGCAGGCACCACGACCCTTGCCAACGCCAAGGCATTCTTTGAGCGCAGCAGAATGAAAGTCGAACTCATCGAATTTGATAAGCGCGAAGACGCTGTCAAAGCCTATGAGAAAGGGGATTGCGCCACCTACACGTCCGACCGTTCAGCGCTCGCCTCGGTGCGCACCAAATTGGCCAAGCCCGACGACCACATGCTTTTGCCGGAAGTGATTTCAAAAGAGCCTCTGGGGCCCGCAGTCCGGCAGAACGATCCAGCCTGGACGGAGCTTGTGCGTTGGACACTGTTTCTGTTGATCAATGCGGAGGAAGCCAATTGGAGTTCCAAAACGGCAGATAAAATGCCCGATACCATCCCTATCGAAGTGCTTCAGGCAGCCGGAAAGAAGATGGGTGCCAGTGAGAATTGGGCGCAGGATGTTATCAAGGCGGTCGGCAACTATGGCGAGATATTTAACCGCAATGTCGGCAAGGACAGTCCTCTGAAGCTTGAACGTGGTCTCAATGCGTTGTGGAGTAACGGCGGCATTCTGTATGCCCCACCGATGCGCTAGCAGGGTCCGACACTTTGACGAACCTCTGCCGGGAATGATCATTGACAGCGGCCGGCGCGCAGGAGGCGGCTGAATAAATTCGATTGTGGACGTCCATAAGCACAGTTGGTCTTGCAAGTCGGCGCTCGTCCCAATATTCCTTTATAGGCGCAAAGACGTATTGAGGCAGTTGCGCGGGGTAGAGGGAAGCGTATGCGTTGCCTGGCCATTGTGTTGGTTGTTCTCGGCTGTGGCCTGAATTTGGTTTCCAGCGTCACTGGCGCGCGGGCCCAAAGCGGGTTTGAGGGTGAAGCTGGACCCCAGGTTCCGTTGCCGAGCATCGTGTCCCGCCAAAAGGCAAGGAGCGGGGCGCCGGTCACGAACCAGACTCGCAGCAATCCCGAGGTGCCGGCCCGAAAACCACGTAAGCCCCTTGTCCGCACGCAGGCTGCCTCCGACAAAAAAGATCCAATAACGACACCGGCTGCTGCGTCCTCTCGGAGCGAGCGCGACAGAAAACTTTGCCTGGCTCTGCAGGCCTGCCGGAACGAATTCATCAGGTGCAAGGCAAAGATCAAGCACCCCGACCAGTCCGAAGCCTGGAGCATCGCCAAGGAGGAATGCGGCGAGCACTACAAGGCATGCGTCCAGAAGGACTTCAAGAGCGGTGAATGGTTTTTCACGCGCTGGTTCTATTTCCAGGAACTCGACTGTCGCTGAGCCAAAGTTTTCCACAGCCTGTGGAAACAGTGGATAGCGGGGATAAGGTTGCGCTGACGCGATCGCACCACTGGCGTGGCGCGCGAATCGGGATACCTTGATCACAGGTTGTCGGCGGAACGGTCTTTCGGGATCACGACAAAGACAATCTAGGACACGGCAAGTCCGGGGTCGTCCTTTGCCGAGGACGGCTTGGGTAGCGCCTTCAAAGCTTGGCGCCTAAGTGTTGACTGCTAAGTTCTAGCCTGAGCGGAGACGCGAAAGGCAGGAGCAGATCGGATGACATAGATGGCGATAGGCCAGATTGAGTTGCCTTCCCGGGTCTGGCTTCAGGCCGATGTCAGATCCGCGTCGTATGCGAACGCGACGCAAAACAAGACGGGAGGTCGATGCCCGTGATCGTGCGGGAGCGTTCTAACCCAGGTTGGGACAATAACGTGCGGTTCTCGTGGAAATCAAAGCGGTTCGATTAGGAGAGATCTGAAATTGAACCGCTGCGATTTCCGGGATATTTCTGCCGAACGGGCGCTTAGCGGCGTTTCTCAAAGCGGAAATTAGGGGAGGGTAGGGCCTAGTGCCCTGCCTTCTTCTTTTCTGGCGTCAATTTTAGCCAAAAAACCTCCCAGATCATTGTCAGAATTCGCACCATCCAGCGAATTCAGTGCCGAGAAATTTCTGCCGGCGCGCTAGCGCAACTTTGAGGTCTGTGGCACTTTCAAACCCTACAAATTTGTTGAATCTGCATCTTCAAACTAGCGGATTGCACAGGTTTTTCGCGCGTGTAATCTTCCTTTTGGTGATTTTGGTACGCACGATTCCGATCGATTCATGCTAACAGCGTTG
Organism: Hyphomicrobiaceae bacterium UBA2767; assembly: GCA_002352635.1. Lineage (GTDB taxonomy): Bacteria > Pseudomonadota > Alphaproteobacteria > Rhizobiales > Methyloligellaceae > UBA2767. Next base: position 93,576 of record DEIT01000193.1, read on the forward strand.
CATCCATCTGCTAGGGGCCTTCGGCCGTGAATGTTTCGTTTTTTCAAGAACTGCTGAATTCGATTGCCGAGCGCGGACGATCGTTGCTCGAAGGTTCCACCGGAGAGGGCGGGACCGGTGCGCTGACTGATCTAGCGGAGGCGCTGCAATCTGGTCGGGGCGAAGCGTCGGGTGTCGCACTCGCAGGCGAGATCCTTTCTACATACCGGAAGGCTGATGATGCTGAAAAAATAGCGTTTTTTCGTTTCCTGCTTGAGGCCTTCACATCCGATGAAGAGCAAATAACGACAGCTGCAAAGTCCTATCTGAAGCACCCGTCGCCTGAAACACAGGCGGCACTGGAATCTGCTGTTGTATCGCCACGCCAGGAATTCTTTCGCCGTCTCAATTTGGCCGCCGGTGCGACGAGCGGCATCGTTGCAATGCGGGCAGATCTGATCAGGTTTTTGCCGCAGGCACCGGAACTTGCAGCGGTTGATTCCGATCTGATGCATCTGCTGGGGTCCTGGTTCAATCGCGGCTTCCTCGTTCTGCGACGAATTGACTGGTCCACTTCCGCATCCACTCTGGAAAAAATTATCGAGTATGAAGCGGTTCACGAAATTCAGGGGTGGGACGACTTGCGCCGCCGGCTTGACCCCAGCGACAGGCGTTGCTTTGGCTTCTTTCATCCATCGCTGGTCGATGAGCCATTGATTTTCGTTGAAGTCGCACTGACCGAGAATATTCCAGGATCAATTCAAGAGCTTTTGGCGGCGAAGGAGGACCCCGCAGGTGACACGCCGACCACAGCGCCCACAACCGCGGTATTCTACTCGATCTCCAATTGCCAGAAGGGTTTGCAGGGAATCTCGTTTGGCAACTTTCTGATTAAGCAGGTGGTTGAGGATCTGGCCAAGGAGATCCCGTCGCTAAAGACATTTGTTACTCTGTCTCCTGCGCCGCGATTTGCCGCCTGGCTTGTACGCACGACCAATGACGAGCCGGGCGCCGTTGACGACGAAACTCTCGAATTGCTCTCGGATAACAGCTGGGCCGCGCACGCGGAAAACCAGGAGCATCTCAGAGAGGCGTTGTTGCCGCTAGCAGCAGAATACTTCCTGATCGCGAAGAGCGGGCGGGGGAAACCGGTTGATCCGGTGGCCCGTTTTCACCTGGGAAATGGTGCTCGCCTGCAACGGATCAACTGGCTTGGCGACAAATCGGCCAAGGGCTTGCGCCAGTCGCACGGTATTATGGTCAATTATCTCTATGACCTAAAACACATCGAAGCCAATCACGAGGCCTATGTAAACGAGGGGATAATCGCCGTGTCGAAGACAGTGCGGTCGATGCTCAGCTCGTCCAGCAAAACCAAAACAAACAAGAATCGCAAGGAGGCGGAAATGCCAAAAAATGCGACGGTGGGCGCGGATGAGTGAAAACCTTTTCAGCATTCTGAAGTCCAGATTTCCCGACGATCTCACCAAGACATTCATTCAAGCCGGCAACGGGCAAACCTTCAGCTATGCGGATATGCTGGCTCGTTCGGCGCAATATGCAAATGTATTGACCCGCCTTGGTCTCGTGCCAGGTGACCGCATTGCGGTTCAGGTCCAAAAAAGCACCGAGGCCCTTATGGTCTATCTCGGGGCCATTCGCGCAGGCGCAGCATTTTTGCCGTTGAATACGGCCTACACACCTGCAGAGCTGAGTTACTTTTTAGGCGACGCGGAGCCTGGTGTTGTCGTTTGTCGCTCTTCGCGACTGGATGATATTCGCGCCATTGCCGGAAGCGCAAATGTCGAGACTCTCGGTGATGGCGGTGAGGATGGAAGCCTTCTCGCCCTCGCAGATGCTGCGCCAACTGCCTTTAAGGAAGCTGACCTCAACGGGGACGACCTGGCGGCGATCCTGTACACATCGGGCACAACGGGACGAGCAAAGGGCGCCATGCTGACGCAAGGCAACCTTTCTTCCAACGCGGAGGCGCTCGCCACAACATGGGAATTTACACCGGAAGACCATCTGCTTCACGCGCTTCCGATCTATCACACCCATGGGCTTTTCACCGCCACCAACACGATTCTCTATGCGGGCGCCTCGATGATTTTTCTGCCCAAGTTTGATGCCGAGGAAACCCTAAGTCTGCTTCCGCAAGCAACGACCATGATGGGTGTGCCGACATTTTATTCTCGCCTTCTGAATTGCGAGGGTCTGACGCGGGACAGTGTGGAACATATTCGCGTGTTCATCTCAGGCTCTGCACCTCTTTCCCCAGAGGTACACAAGGAGTTCGAGTTCCGCACCGGTCACGCCATTCTGGAACGTTACGGCATGACCGAAACGGGAATGATTGCGTCCAATCCCTACGACGGTGCGCGGCGTGCCGGTACGGTTGGCTTTCCGTTGCCGGGAATTGAAGTGCGGATAGCGGATGCCGATAGCGGCAAGGTATTGGAACAGGGTGAAATTGGCGGGATCGAGGTTCAGGGTCCAAATGTGTTCAAGGGCTATTGGCGCATGCCGGACAAGACAGCCGAAGAGTTCCGCAAGGATGGGTTTTTCATCACCGGGGATCTCGGGATGATTGATGATAAAGGCTACCTCAACATCGTAGGCCGGGAAAAGGATCTCATCATTTCCGGTGGTTTCAACGTGTATCCGGCTGAAATCGAAGTGGCCATCGATGAACTTCCCGGCGTCGCGGAGTCTGCCGTTATCGGCGTGCCGCATCCTGATTTTGGTGAGGGCGTAATGGCGGTCGTAGCGTGCAAGCCGGGTGTGAATTTGAGCGAAGACGATGTGATTACGCCGTTAGGTGATGTGCTGGCGCGATTCAAACAGCCGAAGCGCGTGGTTTTTGTCGACGCTTTGCCAAGAAACGCGATGGGTAAGGTGCAGAAAAAAGAGCTGCGCGACAAATGCTCGGAAACGTTTCAGAAACCCGGAAACTAAACTCGTCACATTGCAAATACAGTATGACAGGGTAGCGGCTTGCGCGCGCTGGCAACTCATGCAGAAATATGGATGAATTTGCCTTTGCCGACCGCAGTCCAAAATGGTGATGCGTGCCTTCGGCTCCGGTTTCAGCAAAGGCCTGTAAACACAAGAGGTAAGACATGGTTCGTTGGCGGGGCCGCAGAGAAAGTGACAACGTCGAAGATCGCCGTGGCGAAAGCGGCCCGGGTGGGTTTTCATTCCCGATGGGGCGCGGTGGTAGAATTCGTTTTCCCGGCGGTGGGGGAGGACGCAAAGGTGGCGGTATCGGCATCGTTGGGGTTCTGGTGATCGTTGGTCTGATGCTGCTGTTTGGCGTCGATCCGAGGGTTATTCTGCAAGGTGGACCACAGCCGTCACAAGGCCCTGGCACTGGCATGCCCGATATTCAGCTGCCCGGCACAAAGACGAAACCGTCTCCGACACCCAGAACCAACACCAGGCCTCAGACCAAAGCGCCGACATCGAACACCAACGATGAACTGGGCCGATATGTGAAGGTTGTACTCGCCGAAACCGAAGACGTCTGGAATTCGCTCTTCAAGCAATTCGGCAAGACCTACCGTGAGCCGACCTTGGTCCTCTTCTCAGGCAGTACGAGGTCCGGTTGCGGTGTGGGCGTGTCCGCAATGGGGCCGTTCTACTGTCCGCTCGACCAGAAGCTTTATGTCGATCTTGCTTTCTACAAGGAGATGAAACAGCGGTTTGGCGCCTCGGGCGACTTTGCTCAAGCCTATGTGATTGCTCATGAGGTTGGACACCATGTCCAGACACTGTTTGGCATTTCCGAAAAGGTTCAACGCGCCAAGTCTCGAATGAGCCAGAAGCAAGGCAATGCGCTGCAGGTGCGGATGGAACTTCAGGCGGACTGTTTCGCCGGCGTCTGGGCTCGCCTTGCAGACAGGACCAAGAAGATCCTTGAACCCGGCGACATAGAGGAAGGGCTGAATGCAGCCAGCGCGATAGGCGATGACAACATCCAGCGCCGCACTCAAGGTCATGTGGTTCCCGACGCTTTCACGCACGGTTCATCCAAGCAGCGCGTGCGCTGGTTTAAACGCGGACTCGATAGCGGTGACATCCAGCAATGTGATACTTTCAACGCCACAAACCTGTAAAAGCGGGGTGGTATCGAAGAAAGTTGAAAAATGCGGCTTTTGGACGACCTTGCCCCAGGTCGGAAAAGGCCAGAAAATCGTCTGACTTCAAAAGGTTAACCCACTTGCGAAATATGTTTGCAAGGCGGTGTGCACTTTGATTAAGTTGGGCCAAGTCCTGCCGGACGCCGCGTATACGTGACTGGCACCGGCTAGGCCCGAAAAAAAGGGGCCGAATACAAGCGGAAAACCGCTTGGACTTGCAGTTTGCAATTCATGGAGGAAACACATGCGTCATTTGAAAAAGTGGACGCTGGCTGCGGCTACGACAGTTGCGATGATGGGAACGTCATCGATTGCGTACGCAGCTTGCGACGAGATCATTCTTGGTTCTGCCATCTCGTTTACGGGCAAATACTCAACCAACGGGATCCACGCCAAGAACGGATATGACCTCGCCGTAAAAAAGATCAACGATATGGGCGGCGTCAAGATCGGCGACAACTGTTACAACTTCAAGGTCAAATATTATGACGACGAGTCGACCCCGGCTCGTACCGCGCAGCTTCTGGAGCGCCTGATCAAGCAGGATGGCGTCAAATATTTCCTTGGCCCCTACAGTTCCGCGACGACCAAAGCCGCTGCACCGATCATGGAGAAGTACAAAATTCCGATGATTGAGGCCGAGGGTGCGTCCCGCTCGCTGTTCAACAAGGGCTACAAGTACCTCTTTGCGGTCCTGTCGACCTCTGAGCAGTATCTTGCCAGCTCCGTTGCGCTTGCTGCGGAAATTGCCAAGAAAAACGGCAAAAAGCCTGGCGACGTGAAAGTTGCTATGGCGTTTGAGAATGATCCCTTCTCGCTGGACGTTCGTGCCGGTGTTCTTGACGACGTCAAGAAACATGGCCTGAAGGTCGTCATCGATGACAAGCTTCCGCGTGACCTCTCAGACATGTCCGCGACGCTGACCAAGGTCAAGGCCCTGAAGCCGGATCTGCTTGTGATTTCCGGTCATTCCAAGGGTGCCGCGACGGCATTCCGTCAACTTGGCGAACTGAAGATCGACACGCCGATGATCGCGATCACGCATTGCGAAGCGGCTAAGGTCACTTCGAAGTTCCCCAAGGTTGCCAACGGTGTTCTATGCCCCACGCAGTGGGCTGAGACGCTGAGCTATAAGGGGCCGTATTTCGGCACGGCAGCTGAGTATGACAAGGCCTTCAAGGCCGCTTACAAGGACTACAAGAACGTGCCCTATCAGTCGGCTCAGGCTTCGGCCGCGGTGCTGGTTTGGCATGACGCTCTCAAGCGTGCGCAATCTCTGGATCCCGATAAGGTCCGCGATGCAATCGCCGCAACGGATCTGAAAACCTTCTACGGCAGCATCAAATTCTCGAAGGCTGGTAACAACGTCGCCAAGCCGATGGTGCTGCGCCAGATTCAGGACGGCAAATACAACGTGGTTGCACCGTCAGAATGGGCTTCGCACAAGGTTGAGTATCCGCGTAAGGCTCAATAAGCCGAAGGATACAACTATTTTACCGCTGCCCCTGTGAATTGCAGGGGCGGCGGAATTGTCATACTTAAGCAATTTCTTGGACTTTTGCTGTCGAGCGGAATGGGGGATTTCGCATGCTTGATAATCTGAATCTGCTTGTGATCGCGCCATTCCTGAACGTTCAGCTCCTGCTGGACGGTTTGTTTATCGGTGCAATCTTTGCCTTGGCTGCTTACGGACTCGCCCTTGTCTGGGGCGTGATGAATGTCAAAAACCTGTGCCAGGGCGAATACGTCATAATGGGCGGGTATTTCGCCTGGTACATCGGTAGCAAAGGCATTCATCCCATGTTTGCCATGCCGGTTGCGATTGTCGGAATGTTTGGGTTTGGCTGGTTTATTTATAAAATCATAATATCCCGCGTTGTCGAGAAGGACATGTTTACCTCGCTGCTTGCGACGTTTGGTTTGGCCATCGTCATTCAGCAGGGACTCAATCTGGCTTTCGGACCTGAGGTGCAGGTTGCGAACTCCGGATACCCAACCCACACAATTCCCATGCTTGGCGGCAGCATCACTGTCGCTGAGATCAAGTTTTATTCCTTCCTGATTTGCTGCGCTCTTGCTGGAGCGGTCATATTCTTCATGAAGACCAGCCGGATGGGACAGGCGATCCGGGCTACCTCGCAGGATGCGCGCGCGGCCAAGGTGATGGGCATAGACACAGAACAGGTTTTTGCATTCACATACGCGCTTAACGCCGCCATTTGTGGCGCTGCCGGCGTTCTTATCTCTATGATCTGGGTCATTCAGCCCTTCTATGGAATCACGCATTCGATCCGCGCCTTTGTCATCGTTACTGCGGCAGGCTTCGGTAATCTGGTCGGTGTAATCATGGCGGCCTTTGGACTCGGGGTTGCGGAACAATATGGAGGCTTCGTATTTGGCGCCGAGATGCAGCAGGCGACCGTTGTTGGCATGCTGCTGCTGGTTTTGATTTGGCGTCAGGTTCAGATGAGCCGGTATAGGCAGGCGGTACAATGACAGCAGCAGACGAAAGAGCCCAGGAAGTCGCGACCACGGCTGAGCCGACCTCACGCCGGGTCTTCACATTCAACGACTATATGATGTTCGGTGCGATCGTCATTTTTGGCATCGTTGGACCGTTTCTGTTCCCGAACTATACCTTCCAGATTGCCGTGCTCTGGCTCATGGTGCTGTTTGCCCAGACCTGGGACGTGATGGGCGGTCAGATGGGCTACAATTCGCTCGGCAACATCTTCTTCTTCGGTGCCGGTATGTATATCTGTACCGTGACCCAGATCGGATTGTTCACCGACGTCGGCAATTACACATCCTCCTCTGACGGCGGCAGCTTCCAGTTCACACCGGATCAATATTATATCGGCGTCGCGGTAGGCTTGGTCTTCGCTGCGATTGGTTCGTCATTGCTTGCCGTTGCACTCGGCTGGATTGTGTTCGGATTGCGGGGGCCATATTTCGCAATTGGTACGCTGGGCATAGCGCTGGGAGCTGGTGAACTCGTTGGCGCATGGGAATGGGTTGGAGGTGGTGGTGGTATTCCGATACCCGTCTATCCCGGCAGCGGCGACGGAAAATCCTTCTTCTATTATACGCTGTGCTTCGGTGCCGCGATGGCAACATTCCTCTTCCTGAAGTGGCTCTACTCGACGCGTTTCGGACTTGCGATCAACGCGATCAGGGATGATGAGGAAAAGGCGGAGGCGATGGGTATTCATACCATGCGCCACAAGACGGCCGCGTGGGCGATCTCGGCGTTTTTCCTCGGGATCTCAGGTGGACTGTTCGGCAACATGACCGGCTTCATTGAACCGCTTGAAGTTGCCTTTCCTGCTCCGACATTTGGCCTCTTTATGGTGGCCATGGCGCTATTGGGCGGCAAGGGAACGATCTGGGGCCCGGTGGTTGGCGCCATTCTGTTCCACATCGTCAAGGAGGCAACCTGGACCTACTTCCTCGGCTGGCAGTGGGTGGCGCTGGGCGTAATTATCATCGTCAACATCGTCTATTTCCAGCAGGGAATCGTCGGTTGGCTTCAGGAGAAGTATCCGCACTGGTTCGGTATCGAAGTCGAGGCGCGCAATGCCGGTGCGAAGAGGGCTGCTGAATGAACAATCTGATTGAGGTTCGCAACGTTTCGAAAGCATTCGGTGGCGTTGTTGCGAATGACGACATTTCGATTGATGTTCCCGAAGGTCAGATTACCGGCCTGATCGGTCCCAACGGATCAGGGAAGACAACGCTGTTCAACTCAATCGTTGGTTATCATCCGATCGACTCTGGTTCTATCAAGTTCAAGGGCAAGGAAATCTCGAAAATCCGCGTGCAGCAAATCGCGCGACTGGGGATGCTACGCACGTTTCAGCAAACCCGCATCTACGCCAACATGAACTGTGTCGACAACATGCTGATTTCGGTCCCGCACCGGAACGCGAAATTCTTCGACATGTTTAAGCCCTATCCGCACGAGCTTCACGAACAGGCCGAACACCTGCTCGAATTCGTCGGGCTGTATGAGAAGCGCAAATTGCCGTCGGGCGACTTGTCGTTTGGCCAGCAGAAGCTGCTTGAGTTCGCCATGGCATTGATGAACAAGCCGGAAATCTTGCTGCTTGATGAACCAACTGCAGGCATCAATCCGACGCTCATCAACGGACTGATCGACCGGCTGAAGCGTGCCAATACGGAATTCGGCATCACCTTGTTTGTCATTGAGCACAATATGCGCGTGATTATGAACATGGCCGACACCATTTACTGCTTGGCACATGGAGAACTGCTTGCCTCCGGCGAACCGGAAAAAATCCAGAATGACCAGCGTGTCATCGACGCATATTTGGGAGCGCATTAATGGCGGCACAGCGCAAAAAAACAACAAGGCGTAAAGCGCCAGCCAAGGCTGCGGCAAAACGGAAACCGGCACGCAAGGCTCCCGCGAAGTCTGCTGCCAAGCCAAATACACGCGGCTATGGCAGTGGCGGTGTCGATACAGTTATTTCTGTTGAAGACGTTACGCGCCAGGTTGAGGCAATTGCCGAGGAAGTGACAATCGACCAACTCGATGCTCTGGTCAAAGGGGAACCCTTTCTGACCATTGACGGGTTGAACGCCGGTTACGGCAAGATGGAAATCCTTCATAATCTGAATTTGCG
>DEIT01000193.1:102513-103037 GCA_002352635.1 Hyphomicrobiaceae bacterium UBA2767
TCCATGACTGTTGAGGAAAATCTGTGGATGGGTGGGTTCCTGATGAACACACCTACGCATGCGAAAGAGGCGGCGGAGAAGGTTTTCGATAAATATCCCCGTCTGGCAGCACGACGGAAGCATCAGGCAAAGGTGCTTTCAGGTGGCGAACGCAGATTACTTGAGATCTCGCGCGCGCTTGTCATGGAGCCTGAAGTCCTTCTGGTCGACGAACCATCTATCGGCCTTGAGCCGCGGTTCATCGATATGGTGTTCGAAATTCTGCATGACCTTCAGCACAATGAGGGCAAGACCATCGTCATGGTGGAGCAGAATGCCAAGAAGGGCCTGGAGTTTGCCGACATCGGCTATGTGCTGGTATCCGGCGAAGTCGCGATCGCTGGCGAAGGCGACAAGCTTCTGAAAAATCCTGAAGTTGGCCGTTTATTCCTCGGCGGCTAACGCGCTGCCAGGTCGCCCAGAGGTTGGCCGGCAAAAACCGTTCCCTTGCACTTTGTTCCGGCAGCACCGAGCCGCGCGCATAG
>DEIT01000146.1 GCA_002352635.1 Hyphomicrobiaceae bacterium UBA2767
ATTTGCGCGGAGTTGTTGCAGTACAGAACCGGCAATCACTCAGGTAAGAAGAGTTGGAGAAGTCACGGAAGATGTTGATGAGTCCGAGCCAGTTTCGAAAATGGCGCAATTCACTCAATCTCCGGCAAGGCGAGGCCGCAGAGTTGCTCGGTCTCAAGAAGCGCATTGTCCAGTATTATGAGAAGGGCGAGCGAGACGGAAAGAACGTCAAAATCCCCAAATACATCCGGCTCGCATGTTTTGCAATCCAGGACGGGATTACGGACTTCGACGGCGATGCGGTAAACACGGATGGCGCCCGCTAGCGACTATCGCGCAAATCGAAGGGGATCGTATTACGCGTTGACCAAGCCGTCCCCGTGCCTCGGGTCACGTCGTTGATCCTGCAGGGCGCAAATCTCATGATGCTCAAGTGTCCGCCAGGACTCAAGCCGGCCCAGACGCTCAAGAGGCAATTTTTTGCATACTTGACCTAGGTCATCGCGACAAAGCGCAATATGTGCGCCTATTGCCCTCATCAGCTCGCTTTCTTCAATCTCTCGCTGGAAGCGAGGCTGGTCCGACTGGCGATGTGGGTGTTTGCCAGGCAGGGGGGTATCGCCGCGGTTCAGCAAGAACGACCTGCGAACGCGTGTGATCATCGGCACAGAATCCGGGGTGCGTTCATGATCCGGCGCATAGTACTACCAGTCATATTCACTTTACTGGTCTATGGATTCTGGGTCAGTCCTGACTTCAAACAAATATCGGCGGGTGTCGCCATTTTTCTGTTCGGGATGTTGTTTCTCGAGGAAGGCTTTCGCGCGTTTACCGGTGGTATCCTTGAGAAAGTTTTGGACAAAACGACGGATCGGCTTTGGAAAGCAATTTCGTTCGGCACTGTAACCACGACAATCATGCAGTCGAGTTCACTCGTTTCGGTGATCACGATATCATTTCTGAGTGCGGAACTGATCTCGCTAACCTCAGGCCTTGGCATTGTCTTCGGCGCTAACGTCGGCACAACAACGGGGGCCTGGCTGATCGCCGGGTTCGGCCTCAAGGTCAAGATTTCCGCTTATGCCATGCCGATGTTGGTATTCGGTATCGTCCTGGTTTTTCAAAGCAACCGTTCGATGAAGGGTGTCGGCTATATCCTTGCCGGATTGGGCTTCCTGTTCCTCGGTATCCACCACATGAAGGAGGGTTTCGAGGCATTCCGGTCGACCATAAATCTGACCGACTTCTCAATGACCGGATATGCAGGATTGTTTGCCTTTGCCGGGATTGGGGTTTTCGCGACCGTCGTGATGCAATCCTCGCATGCCACGCTGGTGCTGATCATTACCGCGCTGGCGGCGCAGCAAGTTACCTATGAGAACGCGCTTGCCCTGGCCATCGGCGCCAATGTCGGCACGACCATCACCGCGATTCTGGGCTCGTTGAGTTCGAACTACCAGGGCAAGAGGCTGGCCGCAGGCCATTTGATATTCAATGTGACCACCGGCGCCATCGCTATAATTTTCATTCAACAGATCATGTGGGCAGTTGATGCAACGGCAGATCTCGTCGGCATCCGTCCGGACGATTATACGTTGAAGCTTGCTGTGTTCCATACAATCTTCAATGTCATCGGGGTCTTAATCCTTGTCCCCTTCGTCAGGCAACTTGTCGAGTTTCTTGAATGGGTCCTACCGACTCCGAAATTGGATGTCGTCGAGCCAAAATACCTTATGGAGTCGGTTACTGATTTCCCGGAAACCCTTCTTGAGGCGGTTCGAAAAGAAACCATTCACCTGTACGACAATGCCTTCGAGATCATTGCGCATGGCATCAATCTGCATCGAACACAGATCCTGAAGTCTGACGATTTGGAGGAATTAATAAACGACGACCTTGAAGTCTTGGATTTTGACCTTGATTCCGTATACGAGCGGAAGGTCAAGGTGCTCTATTCCAAAATTCTCGAGTTCATCAGCCGTGCTCAAGGCGATATCCCGACTGAATTTTCGGACCAGTTCTACAGCTTGCGTCAAGCCTGCCGCGAGATCGTCATGACGGTGAAGGACATCAAGCATCTGCGCAAGAATATCAGTCGCTACATGGTTGACGACGACGACGACATTCGCCGCGAATACAATGCCTTTAGAATTCAACTGGCGTCACTGCTCCGGGATATCGACGACCTGCGCAACACGCCAGAGGAAGATCGCAATATCATAGACCTCGACGTCTATCGCGTCGCGATTGACGAGGAAAGCAGCATAGTGAACGGCACCCTCGACAAACTCATCCGCGAAGGACGGATCACAGCGGCGATGGGCACATCCCTGATGAACGATCACTCCTATGTCCGCAACGCAATCTGGCAGCTCACCAATATCGCCAGAACGCTATTCGGTTCGCGGGACATCGCAGAGCGGGAAGCGGCGGAACTTGTCGGACTCGATCAGGACGATTTGGAGTCTGCACCGGCAGCTGAATGATACGAAATAGCAAGAAATTTCTGTCATAAAACAGCACAAGCACAACGATATGCTGCAAAAAGGGAGTCGCTCAAATGAAAATGGGGGTTGTATTGGAGTTTCTTGGGCAAAAGCGCTCGAAAAAGGTCGACGCGCTAAAGAATGTTAAAAAAAAGCTCGACAAGAAACAGCGAAAACTCGTGCGTGACATCAAGTCTGAGAAATTCAAAAAGAAACGAAAGAAATTAGAAACCAAACTGAAGACTTGCAAGAAACAACGCGACAAGGCGAAAAAACTCATCAAGGAAATCGCGTAGCGAAGCTGGGAGCAATGTCTCTGGTGCTACGTCGGGAATACACGGTGCTTGCCGTACCCGGATCTACTTTTTTCCAATCTCCGCATAGTGATCCGGCACCAGGTTTTGGTCTTCCATGGGCGGTCGTACGTAACTCGTGCCTTCGGTTCGTGGCGGAAGTTCGATTGGTTCCGGGGTCAAATCCTCATAAGGGATAAGACTGAGCAGGTGTCTGATGCAGTTCAACCGCGCGCGCTTCTTGATATCCGCCTCGACCACGTACCATGGCGCCTGTTTGATGTCGGTGTGCGCGAACATCACATCCTTGGCCTTTGAGTATTCGACCCAGCAGCGGCGCGACTCGAGGTCCATCGGGCTCAGTTTCCAACGTTTTCTCTGATCAACGATGCGGTTTTGAAAGCGGCGCTCCTGCTCTTCATCGCTGACTGAGAACCAGTATTTGATCAACATAATCCCCGAGCGTACCAGCATGCGCTCGAACTCGGGGCACGATCGCATGAATTCCTCATACTCCTCATCCGTACAGAAACCCATGACGTGCTCTACGCCAGCGCGGTTATACCAGCTGCGGTCGAACAGTACGATCTCGCCCGCTGCCGGAAGATGAGCGACATAGCGCTGGAAGTACCATTGCGATTTGTCTCTTTCCGTCGGTGTTCCGAGCGCCACAATGCGCGCGACCCGTGGATTCAGGGATTCCGTAATCCGCTTGATGGTGCCACCCTTGCCGGCGGCGTCCCGCCCTTCAAATAAAACAACCACTCTAAGTCCCTTGGCTTTGACCCACTCCTGCAGCTTGACCAACTCCGTCTGTAATCGGGCCATCTCCTCGACGTAGAACTTGTTTGGAAGCTTTTTCTTGTCCGCCTTGATATCAGCGCCGATCTGGTTGGCCGGGTGTACCGGTGCAATCCCTTCCGGTCCCGGTTTCTTTCCGTTTTGTGAAGCCTTCCCCACATACGGTTTTGCTTCCCGTTTTGACTTCTTGGTCATTGTTCCGTCCTTTCCGCAACAGCCGGTTTTCTTGAGGTGCGTTTCTTCTTCATTTTGTTTTTCTTTTTTCCCACCACCACCGGTCGGCTTGCTGCTGCCTCGAATCCCTCTTCCTCGACAGACGCACTTCGTTTCGGTGTGTTGGCAGAGTCAGCGGCCTCCGCATCTGCATCAGGCTCGACTCGCAGCTTGACCAGCGAACGCTCCGTCGCCTCGGCAACACTCAGCCGATACCCCAGTTCGACGATATAGTCTCCCTCGCGCGGTATGCGCCGCAGCCGCGCCATCACCAGTCCCCCCAATGTGTGGAATTCTGTGGTTGGCAGGCGAATTCCGAGCACTTCGTTGGCTTCGGAAATGGAAACCCGGGAATCCATCAAATAGATATCGTCGCCCAAACGGTCAACGTCGTGTCGCCTCTTGGTTTGATATTCCTCAAAGTCGTACCCGACGTCGATTTCGCCGAGCACCTCCTCAACGATGTCTTCCATTGTGATCATACCCACGGCCGAGCCAAATTCATCGACGACGATCGCCATATGGTCCTCTCGTTTGCGAAGCTCCGGAAGAAGGCCATCGATTGTCTGATTGGGTGCGACGTAAAACGCCGGCTTGATCATATCGGCGATCGGTTTTTCATTGGCATGCACTGCCAGCATGTCCCACGTTGTCAGGGTGATCACGCCGGTGATATTCGAGGTGTTCTTGTCGTAGACAGGCAGCCGGTTGAAGCCGTGCTTGCGCACCAGTTCGATCGCAGCCCGTGCCCGTTTCTTGCCGATTTTCTCTCGGTCCAGTGAAATAACCTGGGCGATCGGAACCATTGCTTCTGCAACGGTGGTGTCGGCAAATCGGATAACTCGTCGGATGCGACCCCGGTTGGACTCGCTAAGCGCCGCGCTTTGTTCGGCCATGTCGATGAGGGTCCGGAATTGTTCCCGGGTGATGAACAGCGTCTGTTCCGTGTTACCCGCACCAACAAGACG
>DEIT01000242.1:0-2296 GCA_002352635.1 Hyphomicrobiaceae bacterium UBA2767
GCCATCCTGCGTTATTTGGGCATGGTCAACCTGATCCTGGCCGTGTTCAACCTTATCCCCGCCTTTCCACTCGATGGCGGGCGCGTGGCACGTGCCGCGTTGTGGGCCTGGAAAGGTGATTATTACTGGGCAACGAGCGTGGCCTCGCGCATGGGCTCCATATTCGGCATAACCCTGATGGTCTTTGGCGTTGTGGCGGCTCTGATGGGGGCAGGGCTCAGCAGCCTGTGGTGGGTCATTCTCGGCATGTTCATCCGCTTCGCTGCCGACGCGTCACAATTTCAAATGCAGACAAGACAGGCACTGACCGGTAAGTCGGTTAGCGACTTTATGACATCCGATCCTGTTACTGTTTCGCCGGAGGTCACGGTCGGTGATCTGATCGACAAATGGATTTACAAACACTCCTTTGAATTCTTTCCTGTGGTCGAGAAGGGGCGGCTTCTTGGTAGCGTGAGTTTGCGTGAAGTGCGGCAGGTGCCGCCGGACCGGCGGAGTCGCACTCGGGTTGGTGACATCATGCTGCCCCGGTCGCCTGAGAGCACGGTCGAAGCGGAATCCAGTGCCGCTGACGCACTGACCAAAATGCAGGGAACCGGAAACAGTCTGCTAATGGTCACCTCCGATGGAACCCTGATTGGCGTTATTGCCCTGAAAGACCTCATGAAACTCATTGCCATCACCTCGCAATTGGGACCTTCTTGAGACGCGTGCAACCAACTAGTGGCACCCGGTATCATTGGACACAGATTGGACAACAATCAGCGCTGCGACTTTGTGAGATAGTCATCGATGAGTTGCAGGTTCAGACTCTCTGTTCTTGATTCTAGCTTGAGCCAATGTCCGCTCCCGGCATTAACCGGACCTTGGATCGTGAGCGCACCGATGGCCGCCATACCTGTGCTGACAAGGAGGGCAGGTGCCGGCAGCGCGCGCGTCTATGCGATCGGCGTGCCATGGTCCTATAGTGACATGTGTTTCCCAACAGAAGCGGACACCGAGGCGATGAAGATGAGAGGAAAGGCGTGACGCAGGATACTGATGTTCTCATTATCGGATCGGGCCCCTTGGGGATCGCCGCCGCGCGACGCCTGGCTGAAGGCGGGCTCAACGTAACGGTCGTCGAGGCGGGATCGGCGATCACCGATCCGCCCGGAACCCATTTCCGCAATCAGCCTCGTTTCCAGCAGGACCCGGACAGTTTCCTTGCAGCGATCAGCTCCTACTTTACGCCCATTGGCGGCGATCTGCCGGGCGCGGCGGATTCATCGCTCGTCGGGGGGCAGGGCATTCTGTGGACCAACAACTGTCCCCGCGCCCCGGAGTTTGAACGCTGGGACGCGATGACGCCCGATGAGTGGGAGCAGGCCTATGCAGGGGCAGAAGACCTTCTTCAGGTCGTGCCCGACCCAACCGCGGTTTCGCGCACAGGTTCAAAAATACAGGACCGCCTGCGCGGCGTGTTGGCGGCGGAAGGGCGGGTGATCCAGGGCCTGCCGCTTTCAGGCCGCGAGTTGCCGAACGGCGATATCCACTTCAACGGACCACGCGACATCCTTGAGGCCGCAACCGCGCCCGTGCGCGAGCGCATCACGCTGCGGCCGGGCACGAGCGTCACGCGCCTGCGTCACAGCGAGGGCAAGGTGAGCGGCATCGAGCTGGCCGGCGCCGGAGATGACGCCGTCCTGGAAGCGCCAGTCGTGTTGCTCGCAGGCGGTGCAGTTGGAACCGCGCGCCTGCTGCACAACTCAGGGATCAGGCCCGATGCATTGGGCCACGGGATTTCGTTTCATGCGCTGATGTTTGGGCAGGTTGTGCTGGAGGCGGGCATGTGTCCGCCCGCCGGCGACACGGACATGGCACCCCGCTTGTGGGTTCCGCCATCGAGTGCAGCGCCCTGGCATATGCAGGTTTTGCGCGACGCCTGTCCGCTGCCGCCTGAAGAGGCGGTCGACAATCCCCACCGCCTGCTGGAGTTCCAGGCCTTCCTGCCGGTTGAGTTCCACCAGGAAAACGCGTTTGTGATGGAGGATGACGGCAGTGCGGCGTTCCGTTTCGCATTTTCTGAGCGAGACAAGGACGGGATGGCCGCGATGGAAGCCGACATGCGGCGGCTGGCGGACCATCTGGGCCCGTGGCGGCGCGGATGCGAGCCGGCCTTCCTGCCCCATGGCAACGGACACATCGTGGGGACCTGCCGCATGGACGCTGAGGGCTGGCCCGGCGTCACCGACCGGAGGGGGCAGGTTCACGGGCTGGAAAATTTGTACCTGGCCACCGTCGGCCTCATCCCGGC
>DEIT01000242.1:2332-3706 GCA_002352635.1 Hyphomicrobiaceae bacterium UBA2767
AACGCTTGAGGTTTGACGAGAAGGGTTTTAGTCGCACGCGTCTTCCGGGCTGCCCGGTTCTGTGCACCACATACATTTCTTCCGCCGGCGGGGTCAGGCTGTCGCGCGGTGCTGGTTCTTGCGCAGAAAGGTTGCGTGCAGTGGCACGTGAAAAGGCTGAACTTCTTCACACCATGCTCAACCTTATGGACCGTGGCGATCACGAGGCAAGGGTGGCCAATCTCGTCCGGCTTGGCACGGCTGCGAATGTGCTGCTGGCGAGCATCAGGGATGCCGCGCCTTCGGCCCTTTGCTTCGCAGATTTCAAGGCGATGCTCAGACCAGATCAGGCGGCGAAGATCGCGGTCAAGGTGGAGCAGCTGGGCCAATATGTTCGCACCCGGTCGACCCGTTTCACCGACGATGTCTACGAGCCATACCTTTGCGAGATGGCCTTTTGCCTGCTCGCCGCGAGCCTCCATGCAAGGGGCGGAGCGACGTGGATCGAGCGTGAACAGGAAGAGCTGATCGACCGATTGATAGAGGATGCTGTGAAAACCATTGCAGGCCTGCCGAACCCTTGAGGGGCATGGGGGTGAGCTGCGCGGTTGCGCAAACAAACAAGCACTCAACCGGCTCTCAAGTAGCGAAGCGATAGAGCAAACAAACAATCCGCTAGCCGGGTGGGCAAATCAAAAATCCCTCACGCCACCACCCCCTTCACCTGCCGCCAGCGGATGAGCGCGGCCAGGATGATGAAGGGCACAGAGACGAGGGCGGCGCGGGCGAGGAACACGGGCGTGTAAGTTTCGGGGTTCAGCAGCCCGGGATGAGCGAGGCCCGCCGCGTAAAACAACAGCACAGCCGGCAGCGGCCACAGGATGCTGATCAGGAACCCGGCATATATCGTATGCCAAAGACGTAACCCGGGCCTTCTGAACACCAGCCACCAGATGAGAAAAGCCATCAGGAACATACTCGCCAACATGGGCGGCACGAACCAGTGCAACAGGGAGGGGAGCGCGCCGACAACCACATTAACGAGAACATAGAGCGTCAGGCTGGCCGCGCAGAAAATGCCCGCCGCCTGCAGCGCCTGTGTCGTGCGGTGCGTCATGGGGCGTCGTTTAGCAGGAAGTGCGGCATTTGCTAAGCCCGCTCTCAAGCAGCGAAGCGATAGCGCAAACAAAGAAAGAAACGTCATCCCGGACAGGGTGTGCGGAACGCGTTTCGCGCCAGAGGCGCGTGAACAAAATAGCCGCCAGAGGCGCGTGATCCGGAAAACCCGTGATCCGGGAACCAGCGGAAGATGTGGCGAAGCCGCACCTGGATTCCGGCTTTCGCCGGAATGACGAGGAGAATTCCCCCTCAAGTAGGCGCTAGCCGATAGGGCAG
>DEIT01000178.1 GCA_002352635.1 Hyphomicrobiaceae bacterium UBA2767
GCCACTCGCGCAACGCGCTGTTCATCGTTCCAACAGACGCACTGTCCCGAATTGCGACAATTCCGATGAGTGAGGTGCAAGCGCCATACCAGTCTCACAAGCTGGTCGTGTGAGCAGGCGAAGCGCGACGTGTCTCGTCTCGAGAACCAACAGCTGCAGCGCCTGTGAGGGCGCGCTAGCCGATTTACCTTAACAGGCTGATTATTAAGGTGAATCGCAAACAGGAATTGAGTGCACTCATCAACCCATCATTATGGAGGCGATAAATGCGGAATCCCTCGCACGGACTGAAGCGTGCGAGAAACGAGGTCGGCGGCACATGTCGGAAACGACACAGGTATTCCAAAAAAGGCTGGAGCTGCGGAGCAAACGCGCCTTTGTAGTTGGCGACGGATTTGCGCCACTTGCGGCAACTCTTGACGCCCTTCTCATTGTGGTTCTCTCCGCCGCTGCCGGCATTCTTTATCACTACTATGTCTATGACAGCGTCGGCATTGTGCAGAACTATGTCCGCCTCGGGCTGCTTGCGGCATTTTTCTACGTCGCTCCACGCAGCCTGCAAAAGCAGTATGACATATCGGAATTCTTTGCAGACCCGATGGCCCTAAAAGGGATTTTCACCATCTGGAATTTTGCACTGTTCTGCGTACTGGTTATTGGGTTTGTGGCAAAACTGGGCGACATCTATTCACGCGGCGCCGTCATTCTTTTGTACCTGTCCGGCCTCACAGGCCTGTCGCTTCTGCGTGTCGCAACCGTGGCGTGCGTGCGCAATGGGTTCCGTCAGGGATGGCTTGCTTCGAAGCGGCTTTTTCTGCTTGGAACTGAAACCAGAATCAAGGAATTTCACGACCAGATTGCGCCGGGCGAATATGGTTTGCAGATCGCAAATGTCGAGGTCCTGCCGGAGAAGGTCAAAGGCGAAGACGGGGCAAAATTCGCCAGCCGCCTCAACGCAGTTCTGAAAGATGCGACCGAAAAGGCACGGTTGCTCAAAGCTGACAATATTGTGCTTCTGCTTCCCTGGTCGGACACCAAGACAATCACGGCCTGCCGCGAGGCGTTTCTGAAAGTCCCGGCTGCGACCCTGCTTGGAACAGAACAGATTCTCAGCCGCACCTTCGACACCGGCATATCCCGGATTGGCCCTACAGCCGGTCTCAACCTCGTACGGGCGCCTTTCAATATTGCCGAGACTTTCACCAAGCGCGTCATGGATATCGCGCTGGCGTCAGTTGCGCTTGTTATTCTAGCGCCAGCGCTTCTGCTTGTTGCGCTTCTGATCAAACTCACCAGCCGTGGGCCCGTGTTATTTCTTCAACATCGGCACGGTTTCAATCAGGAACCATTTCGCATCCTCAAGTTCCGCACCATGACAGTGAGCGAAGATGGTGCAGATTTTCGCCAGGCGACCAGAAATGATCCACGGATCACGAGGATCGGCCGGTTCCTGCGGCGCTGGAATATCGATGAGCTTCCGCAACTGGTGAATGTACTCAAAGGTGAAATGTCGATCGTCGGGCCGCGACCGCATGCGCTAACGCATAATCACGAATTCCAGGACCGCATCGCGCTCTATGCCCGGAGGCATAATGTGAAGCCCGGCATTACCGGCTGGGCCCAGGTCAATGGCTATCGTGGCGAGACGGATACGGAAGCTAAGATGCGCGGGCGCGTGGAGCACGATCTGTACTATATTGACCATTGGTCAACATGGTTCGACATCCAGATCATTCTGATGACGATGTTCTCCCGCAGGGCCTTCATGAACGCCTGTTGAGCGCCATTGGACGGTCCGACCGCGGCACATCATTTCCCCAATACATCACCCAGAATCATCAACAATCCGAGAATTGAAAAGGCGGCTGCGGCAAGGGCAAGCCGCGCTACCAGCTCGGAATAAACGATGCGCGCAAGTCGCGGACTCTGCAGGATATCTTTCAGCCAGAACAGGCCCAATATGATGCCAAGCATCACGACGCCAGCAAAGAACAGGTAGTACATCTGGTGCCCCAGGTTCGAGATCCCGGTTCGCCGGAATCAAACCAAGTGGCAACCATGCGCGTCAGCGGATAGGCCTGTCCAGATATTTGGTTTTTTGGAGAAAAGTGGCCGGACCCCTTGCCCGAGGTCCGGCCTAATAAGCGCATGCAAAGGGAGGAAGCCTGCGCTCAAAACTGACAAAGTATAAACTGTTGCTATGCGGCCTGCCCCAGAGCTCCCGGCTTGGAACCGGTGTGATGGGAACCGTTTGCCGCTTCACCATTTCCACCGAAGGTTCGCTTCAGCCACCCTGCGGCTGCCAAACCCAGCTCCACGAGCGGCGCGAATGGATAACGCGTGTACGTGCTCTCGAATGTTTTTGCTTCGGTCATGGCTCCTGCGCTCCTCGGGTTCTTTGGTATACAAAGTACCACTTACATAACATTCTTTTTGCGTTGCACAAGAGCATCCTATGAAAAAATGGCAAAAAACAGGGGTTTTTGGTGCATAGCAGCCATGCGAATTGTGCAGAGCACAAT
>DEIT01000053.1:0-9655 GCA_002352635.1 Hyphomicrobiaceae bacterium UBA2767
GCTTCGACTCCAAAGCTGGATTTCAAATCGAGCGTAACCGATTTCTTGTTGCGATTGATGACCTTGAAATAGAGGCCTACGCCATCCTTGTTTTCGCCCCAGTACCGCATCTCGTCGCCATTGTCCGGCCGTTCGACCTTGATGACCTCGGCTCCGAAGTCGGCCAGGAACATGGATGTCAGCGGCGCGGCGAGAAAATTCGATATGTCGACGACCTTGACGCCATCGAGCGCTCGCCGTCCTGGCTGAGCCGGCTTGCTCTTCGACAGAATTCCCGCCGGGTTCATAGCTTCCTCCCTTGCCGCTGAATTCGGGTTTGCGTGGCGCTGGAACGCTCCCCTTGAAATTATGNNTATGATTCATCATCATCTCGCGATCGAACCGTCACTCAGCAATCCCATCAATTTACGCGCTGGAAACTCATCGACACAAAGAACCGCATCCCTGATCGCTTCAGCGCGTTCAGAACTCACCGCTAGGGTGGCGTTGGCCATAAATTTGTCCGTGATTTCACCCTGCGTTAATGCCCGCTCTCCAGCGCCACGGTTTATCGGCTCATAATGCTCATGGGTTTCTCCGTTGCGCATGGTGATATGTAGCCCACCTGAGTAATATTTCGGGAACTGGGACTCTGGGTCGGCCTCGCATTCGACCTTTTGCGCAAGATCGAGAATGGCCGGGTCGCCGAGCACCTCGTCTTTCAGTTCCGCCAATCCAAAACGCCCCTTAACAAGAGCCGCGGCGACGATAAATTGCGTGCTGAACTTGGCATCATAGTCACTGGTCGGCTTGATCTTGTTGGCAACGGGTTCGGCGATCACCGGTATTGTCTCGGCTGGAATTCGGGCTTTGATACAGACGATCTGGTCGCTGTCAGGAATATACTCGCCAAGAGCCAGGGCCGCATCCGCTACCGCATGGGTAAAGTGACAGGTGGGGAAGGGTTTAACCGCAGAACTCGCGGCTTCCCAACGTTCCCCAAGGCCGTCAGTGATCGCCGACAAATCTGGCTTTTCCTCAGCCACGCCGAGCAACGAGCGAAACAGCCCAAAGCGACCCTCATACGGTCTTGCAGGGGCGATAAAGCCGGATTCAGCTAACGCAGCGGCGGTTATTCCAGCGACGCCAGCCCAGCCTGGATGCAGGCGTTTGTTCCACGATCCATCCTCGACAAATTCCTGACTGGCCATGGCCGTACTACCAACGATCCCTTGCGCGCTCGTTAACTGGTCTTCATCCAATCCCATCAAGCGCCCCGCGATCAGGGCGGCGGCGAAATGGCCGACGACGCCAGTTGCGTGAAGGCCGCGATGATGAAAACCGAAGTCCGCCGCCATGCCAATGCGGATTGCCACTTCCATTCCGATCAGATAGGCGCAGAGGAATTCAGGCCCGCTGGCGTTCTGTTTTTCCGCCATGACCAGGGCCGTGGGTAAAGCTGCCGCCGTTGCGTGAACGACCGCTTTCATATGGGTATCGTCAAAATCGAGCCCGTGGATAAGGGCGCCGTTCATCATCACGGCATCTCGGGCGTGTAACCTCCCCTCCATACCAATTACCGAACAGGCGCCGTCCCCGCCCAAATTGGCGAGGCCATCCCAGATAGTTCGAGCAAATGAATATCGCGAAGCCGCCAAGGCGATCCCAATACCGTCGAGCATCAGGTGTTTGATGCGTTCGCCTACATCGTCCGGAATATCCTCAAACGCCAACTCACGGGTGAAACGGGCAAGCCCACTGGATACGGCTTCGCCGGGCATATCAGGTTGATTCTCCAAGAGCCTGGGAATAACCAGCGGCGGAGTCTCCGGCGATTTTCCCGAATACCGACCCCGCCATCAGACCGCTACCGCCAGGGTAGTTTTCATAAAACAATCCGCCGACCAGTTCCCCGGCGGCATAGAGGCCGGGTATGGAGCGGTCCGTGACGTCCTGCACTTCGCTCTGTGCGTTGACGCGAAGCCCACCGAAAGTAAAAGTTATCCCGGTCGTTGTGACGAAGGCGATAAAGGGCGGCTCATCGATAGGAAGCGCCCAATTGGATTTAGCGGGGGTAATCCCTTGCGTATGCACATTGTCCAGGATAGCTGGGTTGTACTTGCCGGGCTGACAGGCCGCATTGAACTCGCTTATGGTTTTTTCAAGCGCTATCGGGTTGATCTCCAAACCTTCGGCGAGTTCCGCAATGGTACTGGCTTCGACTTTGGTGACCTGGCGAATGCGGTATTCGTCACGCAGCATATCTACTGTTTTCTGATCGAATATCTGAACGCCCGTGCGCTGCGGCTGGGCCATGATTTCACGCCCGAAGCGCACATAAGTGAGGTTGCGGTAGTCCTCCCCTTCATCGACAAAGCGCTCGCCATTCATATTGACGATGATGCCAAGCGGATAGGAATGTTTTTGGAAATTATCCAGCACTTCACGGTCACCGTATGGCGGCGCGCTGATATCCCAGCCGACGGAATGACAACCGGACCAGTTTCCAAACGGCTGAGCCCCGATATCGATGGCCATGCGAATACCGTCGCCCATGTTGTGGCGCGTCCCACGAACCCGGCACAGGTCCCATCCAGATCCCAGATAACGGGCGCGCATTTCGGGGTTCGATTCGAACCCGCCGCACGCCAGCACAACCGATTTCGCTTCGATTTCCTGATAACCGTTAGGGCCGAGCACTTCCACACCGCGCACCTTGCGGTCGCTGCTTTGCAGCAATCGGGTTGCGCCGGTTTCGTATCGAATTTCAACGCCGATCTTGATCGCTCTGGCGATCTCGGATTCAACCAGGCCCGCGCCGCCGCCCACGGCCTCGATATTCACGCCGCCATAAAAATGATGTTTACCATCGACGAAAAACGACTGGCGCCCGAACATGGGAAGAAAACGAATGCCGTGACTGCGCAGCCACGCCATGGTCGACCGGGAATTATCAATTAAAATCCAGGCCAATTCTTCATCCGCCTGATGATGGGTGACCTTCATCAGCTGTTCGTAGAAGTGATGACGATCATGGCTGGGGAGAACAATCTGTTCGCGCTCGGCATCGGATAGATCGGTCAGAATATCCTCGGAAATATCCTCAAGACCGTCATGGGAGAAGCGAAACCCACCGGCCGTAAAGTACGAATTCCCCCCCTTCTCATCCTCACGGGCCTTTTCCAATACCAGCACACTGGCTCCGGATTCACGTGCCGCCAGCGCGGCTGAAAGTGCTGCATTTCCAGCCCCGCATACGATCACATCAATTTCGGACATCGGCATGCATCCTCCCTAGTTTATTTGATGAGCTGGTATTTCTTGCATCGGTTCATCGACAGCGATGATGTTGGAGATAGAACTGATCTTGTGAAGACCCCGCAAACCACGCAGCTTTTCAAAAAGCAATTCCACCTGTGTGGATGTACAAACACGCCCCGCGCAATCTTCGAATTTTTGACGAAGCTCTTCATCGCACATCGGGTGATCCGGCCCTCGCCCAAGCCGGTGATCAATACGCCGGTTGAACACCCGGCCATCGTTGAGAACAACCGTGACTTCCGATCCAAATTGATTTTCCGAGTTCGCCGGCATGTCGTCATGCGCCGCCGTTGCAATCCGGACCATGACAGCGCGGACGGATGGCTCGCTCAGCGCCTGATCATCGAAATGGCCAAGGCGGACATCCCCGTCGACCAAGGCGCGGGCAATCAGATAGGGAAGGGAGAACTTGCCCTCAAGCCCGGTTAGTGGATCCGGATTATCGGTATGGGGAAGACGTCTCGGGTTAACCAGAACCTGAACACTACGGACCTCACCGGGCGACAGGTCATGTTCCTTGCGAAGTTCGATCATACAGTTGATAGCCGTATGGGTGCTTCCGCAGCAGGGAAACTGTTTCAGGCCAAACCCGGGCTCCACGATTTCCAGAGGCTCGGCCCAATTCTTAAAAAGCTTAGATGGATCGAACGCTTCATCGCCCTGAAACGCGGCCAGGAATCCCTGTTTGTGCTCGAAGCTTTCAGGGTTTGCGGTGAAACCACCGCGAGCCAATAAAGTTGCCATCATCCCGTTTCGCACACTATGGCCGATGTGCAGGGGTTTGGTCATCGTGCCAAAATTGGATTTTATGCCAGAAGCCATGGAGGTTGCGATGGCAATTGCCGTTGCCGCGCGATGCTCGTCAAACCCCAGCAAATGGGAAAGCGCAATAACGGTGCCAAAAATTCCAAGCGTCGCGGTTGGATGCCAGCCTTTGTCATAATGGTGTGGATTTACGGCGCGGCCTATCCTGCTTTCCGCTTCGAAACCTGCGACATATGCACAAATTGCCTGTCGCCCTGAAATATCCAGGGTATCTCCAAGGGCGAGAATGGCCGGCACAAGCGTCACGGAGGGATGCCCTCCGATGCTTGACGCGAAATCATCATAGTCGAGCGCATGAGAGGCTGTTGCGTTGATCAGCGCCGCGTCCAACAGATCACAGCGTTTTCCGTTGTCGAACGTCAGGCACGGACCATCTGCTTTACCCACGCCCGGTAGATCACGCAGAATCCTGACACAGGGCTCATGGCTTCCGGCAAGGGTCACGCCAACGGTGTCCAGAAAGCCGATTTCAGCCCATTTAATAGCCTGCTCCGGCAAATCTTCATATCGGATCGCAAGCGCACGGCGCGCCAGTTTTTCAGCGACAGTCACTGCGTCCAATCTCCCTGATGCATCACAGCCTTCCATCCTGTTTTCCTCGCCGTGAATGATACGATAATCATCAATATGATCGCGGCAAGCCGAGCACGTGCTGGGCGACGTAATTGAGGATCATATTGGTCGAAATAGGCGCTGTACGGTAAAGCCGTGCATCGCGCCACTTGCGTTCGATGTCATATTCACGCGCAAAGGCGAACCCGCCATGGGTGGTGAAGCAAGCCTCGGCACAAGCCCATGCCGCCTCGCAGGCCAGCAGCCGCGATATGTTTGCCTCGGCCCCGCATGGAATGAGCGCGTCGAACATGGCCGACGCCTTGCGCACCATCAAATCCGCCGCTTCGAGCTGCGCGTAACCCTGGGCAATGGGGAACTGGATGCCCTGGTTCTGGCCAATGGGGCGCCCGAAGACGACCCGTTCATTGGCATAATTCACCGTCTTCTCAATGAAGTAGCGGCCATCGCCAATGGACTCGCTGGCAACAAGGCACCGCTCCGCGTTCATCCCATCGAGGATATAGCGGAACCCCTTGCCTTCCTCGCCAATGAGCGCGTCGCCCGGGATCGGCACATTGTCGAAGAATACCTCGCAGGTGTTGTGATTGATCATCGCCTTGATCGGCGTGATGGTGCAGCCATTCTTCTGTGCTTCGCGCAGATCGATGAGGAAGGTTGAGATGCCATCGGTGCGCTTCTCACACTTGTCGGCCGGGGTGGTTCGCGCCAGCAATAACATCAAATCGGAATGGGCCGCGCGGCTGGTCCAGACCTTCTGGCCATTGATGACATAACCGTTGCCGCGTTTCTCGGCTCGGGTCTTGAGCTGCGTGGTGTCCGAACCGGTTGTCGGCTCGGTCACACCAAAGGCTTGCAGCCGTAATTCGCCCCTGGCGATCTGCGGCAGGTAATACTGCTTTTGTTCCTTGGAACCATGCCGCAGGATCGTGCCCATGGTGTACATCTGCGCGTGGCCGGGGCTGGCGTTGCACCCCGTCGCGTTGATGGTCTCCAGGATCACGCCGCCGCCGCGGATTGGCAGACCAGCGCCGCCATATTCTTCCGGGATCAGCGCGGCCAGATAACCCGCCGCCGTCAGCGCCTCAATGAATTCGGTGGGGTAGCTCGACTCCGGCGGCTGGTCTTCCAGTTTCTGCCAATATTCGCCGGGGAAATCGGCGCACAGCGCCCTCACTTGCTCGCGGATTTCCCGGTAGTCTTCTTCAACAGCCACCGATAACTCGAAGTCAGACATTCATTTCCCCAATTTCTTCCTGCTGGTTGTTCAAAAATTCAGCCAGGCCCTCAAATTACCGGGCCTTAGAGAAGGTTCTTAAATCGACGCTGCCAGTCTGACTCCCTGGTCTATCGCCCGCTTGGCGTCCAATTCACCTGCCTCATCTGCACCGCCGATCAGCTCTACGGTCATCCCTCCTTTCTCCAACTCCCCCTTCAACTCACGACAAGGTTCCTGCCCTGCGCATATAACCACCGTATCAACCTCCAGAATTTTGTCTTCACCGCCAATGGTGATGTGCAAACCATCGTCGTCGATCCTGCGGTAGCTGACACCCGAAATCATCGTCACCCCCGCCTGTTTGAGTATTGCTCTGTGAATCCAGCCCGTGGTCTTGCCAAGGTCCTTTCCCAGCCGTGATGTCTTGCGCTGAAGCAAAAACACCTCGCGGGCAGGTTCAGGAGTTTGTGGAGCATGAGTGAGACCGCCGGGAGATTTAATTTCCACATCAATGCCCCAGCGGGCGAGAAATTCCTCGCGGCTATGACCCCAGCGTTTTCCAGCATGAACTAGGAATTCGGCAACGTCGAAGCCGATCCCGCCTGCGCCAATAATCGCCACACGATCCCCCGCTTCCTTACCATCACGCAACAGCTCGATATAAGACATCACCCTGGCGTGGCCGATCCCTTCTATATCCGGAGTGAAAGGTGTCACGCCGGTAGCCAGGATCACGCGATCATATCCACCTTCCAACAATTCGGCCGCACCCACCTTGGTATTCAGCCACGTCGTTATTCCCAACAGCTCGATCATTTTGCGGAAATAGCGCAAGGTTTCGTTGAACTCCTCCTTGCCCGGAATCTTGCGGGCGATTTGGAACTGGCCGCCAATATCGTTCGTGGCCTCGTACAGGGTCACCGAATGCCCGCGCTCTGCGGCAACGGTTGCGAAACTCAATCCTGCGGGACCGGCGCCGACAACAGCAATTTTCCTGAGCTCGGCAGTTTTCTCAAAAACCAGTTCGGTCTCGTGGCAGGCGCGCGGATTAACCAGGCATGTGCATATTTGACCGTTGAAAATATGATCCAGACACGCCTGATTGCAGGCGATACAACTATTGATGAGATCAGCCTGGCCTGCAGCCGCCTTGGCGACAAAATGGGAGTCGGCGAGGAAAGGACGCGCCAGCGACACCATGTCGGCGTCCCCGCGCGCCAGTATATCCTCGGCTTGTTCCGGCGTATTGATGCGGTTCGACGCGATGACGGGAATGGCGACCTTCCCCTTGAGTTTGGCGGTGGTCCAGGTCCAGGCGGCGCGAGGCACGGCCTGGGCGATTGTGGGGATGCGCGCCTCGTGCCAGCCGATGCCGGTGTTTAAGATATTGGCGCCCGCTTTTTCGGCCTCACGGGCCAATTTCACGATTTCGCTCCAGGTGCTGCCATCCTCAACCAGGTCAAGCATGGAGAGCCGGAACATTATGATGAAGTTGGGACCGGTCTTTTCACGGGTGCGGCGAATGATCTCCAGCACAAACCGAATGCGGTTTTCATAAGCGCCCCCCCAATCGTCATCGCGGTGGTTGGTATGCAGGGTGATAAATTCATTGATCAGGTACCCCTCGGAACCCATGATCTCGACCCCGTCATATCCGGCCTCCCGAGCCAGGGCGGCGCAATTGGCGAAGTCTGCAATGGTGCGGTCAATGTCCTCCCCTGTCATTTCGCGCGGCGTTGCCGGGCTGTTCGGTGCCCGGATTGGCGAAGGGGCGACACTGTATTCCTGATATGAATAGCGGCCGGTATGCAGGATTTGCATCAGGATCTTGCCGTCCTCGCCATGGACGGCGTCGGTGACCAGTTTATGTCGGGCAATCTGGCCGTGAGCTTCTAGAACCGGGCCGCCTGTCTTCAATAATCCGTCCTGATTGGGAGCAATTCCCCCCGTCACCATCAACCCGACGCCGCCGCGCGCGCGCTCCGCGTAGAATTCGGCCATGCGCTCGAACCCGCCGGGATGCGCTTCAAGCCCGAGATGCATGGCGCCCATCATCACCCTGTTGGACAAGGTGGTGACGCCCAGATCGAGCGGTTTCAGAAGATGAGGAAACGAGGCAGTCATAGTCCGGACCCTAGAACACGTAACGTGAATAGCGGGTCATCAAATCAATCCTGCCTCGGCTTGAGGAAATCGCCGCTGCGCATCTCCGGATGGCTGCGTTCATATTGACGCGGGATTGTGATCTTGCCCCCCAATTCGAACGCTGCGTGCCAAGGCCAGCGAGGGTTGAACAGCATTCCACGGCCAAGCGCGACGAGATCGGCCTTGCCTTGCGCAATAATCTCCTCGGCCTGGGCCGGTTCGGTGATAAGGCCAACGCCCATAACCGGAATATCAACTTCCCGGCGGATGGTTTCGGCGAGCGGTATCTGATAGCTGGGGCCGACGGGAATTTTCTGATCCGGCGTCGCACCTCCGCTGGAGGCGGTGATGTAGTCGCAGCCCAGTTCCTTGAGGCGTTGGCAAAAAACGACTGAATCATCGATATCCCAACCACCGTCAGCCCAGTCCGTGGCCGTTATGCGCACACCCAGAACTTTTTCTCCGGGCCAGACATCGCGCACCGCGCTGAACACTTCCAGCGGAAATCGCATCCGGCCTTCGCGGTTGCCGCCATATTCATCATCCCGGTCATTGCCAAACGGCGTCAGGAAGGAGTGAAGCAGATATCCATGCGCATTATGAATTTCCAGAACCTCGACACCGAGCCGCTTGGCGCGCCTGGCCGCCGCAACAAAAGCATCTCGGACCTCATCAAGACCCTTCTTGTCCATTGCGATCGGCTTGGCCCGCCCTGGATAGGCAATCTCCGACGCGCTCAGGGGGGTCCAGCCGCCATCTTTTTCCGCGAGCGGAAGCTGGCCTTTCCAGGCCGGCGAGACGCCGCCCTTTCGCCCGCCATGAGCCAGTTGCATACCCCATTTGCAATCGCCATGCTTCCGGCAGAATTTAAGCACGCGCTCCAGCGCATCGGCGTTTGCGTCCGACCAGATTCCCAGATCAATCGGGCTGACGCGTCCGCGCGGCTCCACCGCCGCCGCCTCGATGATGACCAGACCGGCGCCTGAAACCGCAAGATTGCCCAAATGCATGATATGCCAGTCCGTGGCGCACCCTTCGCCGTCTCCAGAATACTGACCCATGGGCGAGACGACGATCCGGTTATCGAAGGTCACGCCGTTCAGCTTGAATGGTGAGAAAAGTTGGGGGTTCATCTGCTCTTTCATCCTCCCAGGATTTTGTGTTTCGACCGATCCTCGCAAACAGTTTTATGGATCAGTGCACCGTCTTTTCCGACAGCATAACGGCTATCTGCTGCAGTGAGTTGCCGTCTCCAGCCGTTTGAGCCAGCTCGAACAGAGCCTCCGATTGCGGCCCATAGACCGGCTCCACAAGCGACATAAACTTGCGGCGCATTCCCTCCCAGCCCAGTGGATTGCCCGGATTTCCCAGGGCCAGCGGCGTATCGGCGGTGATTTCGCTGCCGTCCGCAAAGGTGACGGTCATCGATGCGGCGGTTGTCGCAATCGAGTCGTCATTCGCAAGCTCGACCTTTGCCATCATCTCCCTGACCTTTGTATCGCCAAGGCGTTCGGCGGTGAAATCCTGTTCCGAAACGTCATATCCGCAAAGTCCCAGCGCCGCGCAATAGGCAATGGAGAATTTGCCTTCGAG
>DEIT01000053.1:9712-13503 GCA_002352635.1 Hyphomicrobiaceae bacterium UBA2767
CGCGCCTGAATGCTTGTTATCTCGCGCCCGTCGATCTGGTTGAAAATATCGCGCGCGCTTGAAACCGCCGGATGCACCAGAAGGCAGGCGGCGTAAGGTTTGAAAGTATTCTGGAGGATTTCCCACTCGCCGTTGAAGTGCAATTCCTGAATGCCGGCCTCGCCATTTTGAATGAGCGCGGCCGCGAGATTGTCCCCACCCGGTTCAAGCAGATCCTTTTTGCCTTCAAACCCGCACGATGCCAACTGCGCCGCCAGCACGCCGTCCATCGCCGCCTTGCCCGCGTGAAATGGCTTTGACATGGTTCCAAACGAGGCCACGAGACCTCCCGCGGTCGTCGCCGCAATGCCCAGCGCGTTGACAATTTGATTCTTGTTCAGCCCCATCAAACTGCTCGCCGCGGCAGTGGCCGAGAAACGCCCAAGGACCGACGTCGCGTGAAAACCGCGCTTGTTGACGGTTTCCCCGAACTTCAAACCGCCGATCTTCGCGCCAGTCTCGAAACCGGTCACGAAAGCCTTGAGTGCTTCCTGATCACCGCTTTGCAACTCCGCCGCCATGGCAAGCGCGGCGGCCCATGTAGGCCCGCTCAAATGCGCCAAACACCCCAAATGCGTGTCGTCATAGTCGAGGCAATGCGCAAAAGTTCCGTTCACCAGCGCGGCCGCGAGCGGTGACTGGTTCCCGCCCTGAAAAACAGGCGCACGCCCATTTGCGGACCAGGCACTCAGAGCCTTGCGCGCCGTCTGCCCCGCGCCTTGTTCGTGAGCTCCGACAACCGTGGCGAGCCAGTCAGCAAGACACATTCGGGCCGCGTCGATGATCTCAACGGGCAGCTGTCTTTCCATCGTTGCCGAAATATAGCTGGATAGCGCATTTGCATTCTCAAGTGCCTGGGTCATGGCTGGACAACCCCTTTCTTGAACAATTGCTTCCTGGTTTCACTGTCAAAGCCTAAGTCATCGAGAATTGTCTCGCTGGACCCGCCTAACCGCGGAGCGGACCGGCGCCGCCTTGTGAGCCCACTCAATGACAGCGGATTCGCGAGCTGAGGGATTTTGCCTTCAGTCGGATGCTCGATGTGCTCAATCAGTCCGCGCCCGGCGACATTTGCCGAATTCAGCGCCTCGTCGGGTGAATAGATGGGACAGACCGGTACGCCATGAGCTGTCAATTCTTCGATCAGATCATCGCGGTTTTTTGACAGGCAAAAGTCTGTGATGGCCTTTCGGTACTCTTGGGCCTTGGCGCCGTGGTTGCTGTGGCGGGCGTCTGGAGTTTCGTTCTCGTCAATGAGATCAGGACGTTCGATCGCATCGCAAAAACCGGCCCACAACCGTGTTTCCAGCAACGCCAGTGCCACGGCCTTTCCATCGGCTGTGGAATATACGCAATAGCGCGGATTGCCGCCCCAGACTTCTAATTCCGGCTCGCCAGTGTTACCGCTCATGCGGGCCATGGCGCTCGTTTGCGAGATATTGCACATGGCAAAAAGGCTGTCGAACATGGCGATGTCCAGATAGCTGCCCTCTCCGCACTTCGTGCGCTTCAGCAATGCGGACAAGATGCCGATACAGGCCGTGGTGGCGCCTGCATAATCGGCTGCCTGGAATCCCGGCACCTGCGGGGCCGTACCGGGCGCTGAGGAGAGGCCGGCAAAACCCGCAAGCGCCTGAATCACCAGATCATGGCCTGATATATGTGACAGAGGTCCCGACTGTCCGAATCCGGTGACTGAACAGTAGATAATATCGGGATTTAGCGGTTTCACCTGCTCGTAATCGATCCCAAGCTTGGTTGTGACACCGGGCCGGAACGACTCGACGAGCACATCGCACGTGGCGATGAGTTTGTGGGCCACAGCTTTGCCATCGGCGCTCGACAGATCAATCGCCAGACTGTCCTTCCCGCCATTGACGCTATTGAAATAGACGCTGGAAGTTTCGTAAACCGGCGGATTGTGGCGGCTCATATCGCCAACATCAGGCCTCTCCACCTTGATGACCGTTGCCCCCAGATCGGAAAGGAACTGCGTACACCACGGACCCGGCAGCAATCTGCTGAAATCGGCGATCCGTATACCGCTCAAGGGCAGATTGGCGGCATCATCCGTGCCGGCTTCCAGCACAGGAACTTCCGAACCCGCCTGACCTGCTATCTCAGAATTACTCTTCACCGGCTAACCGTGACGCCTCCTAAATATGAAACCGGCCAAATATGAAAATGGCCTCGCGGCGAACCGCACCAGGAAAATGCTTGCAGGTTACCCACCTCTGATATCAGAGCTCTTAAACTGATCGCCGAGATAAAAACATTCAGATTGACATCAAAATCCCACATAGATTACAAATTAGAACACGTCCCGTCTAGTGGAATTGTACATTTGGCACTTGCACATGGTCTTGGGATAAAAGTGAGATTCCGCCCCGTAAATTGCGGTTGTAAATGAGACCTAATTACCGGCTTGGCGTCCTATTTCCATTGGACAGGCGCTAACATTGACCGCAGATGAGCAAGCAGATGCAAAAAGTACGGCGGCGAACCAGCCGCTGGTTATTGTAATTTTGGGAGATATCGATGAAGCTTGAATTTGGCGGGAAGGTCGCGCTGATCGTTGGTGGCGCCCGAGGCATCGGCTTTGCTGGCGCAAAGGAACTCTGCGAGGCAGGTGCCAAGGTTGCTATCGCGGATATTGATGGCAAGGCCGCATCCACCGCAGCTGAAAAGCTCACCGCCACAGGTGCTCAATCAATTGGCATCCAGGTCGATATCAGCTCGCTTGAAAGCGTAAAGTCGATGGTTGCAAAGGCCGAAAAAGAGCTCGGCGCGCCAGACATAGTCGTGATTACGGCTGCAATTGTTGACGATAAGCTGTTCGTCGAATCCGGG
Source organism: Hyphomicrobiaceae bacterium UBA2767 (assembly GCA_002352635.1). Classification (GTDB taxonomy): domain Bacteria; phylum Pseudomonadota; class Alphaproteobacteria; order Rhizobiales; family Methyloligellaceae; genus UBA2767. The sequence continues at coordinate 12,602 of DEIT01000053.1, forward strand.
CCCGAGGACTGGAAGCGGATGATCGATATCTGCCTGTATGGACCGCTGAACGTCCTGCACGTCGTGCTTCCGGGTATGATCGAGCGCGAATATGGCCGTATCGTATGCCTCGCAACGGACTCAGCCCGCGTGGGACAGGCCAGGCTCTCCTACTACGCGGCAGCGAAGGCAGGCGTCATTGCGCTGGTCAAATCCGTGGCTCAGGAAGTGGGACGCAACGGCATTACACTGAACGTGATATCGCCCGGCGCAACCAACACGGAGCTGCGCCAAACCCGCGAGGCCGCCATGCAGGAGCAAATTGGGCAGGAAAAATACGAGGCCCGCGTGCAGAAAGTCCTGCGCATGTATCCGCTGCGCCGTATTGGCGAGCCGGAGGATCATGCCAGCATGATCGCCTTCCTTACTTCTGACCGTGCATCCTGGATCACCGGACAGGTGATCAGTGTGAACGGCGGCTTTGTAATGCCGTAGGGGTCGAGAATGGATTTCAAACTAACTTCCGAGCAGGAACTCATAAAAGAATCGGCCAGAAGCATGGTCGAGCGGGAAATCGAGCCTGTCCTGAACGCCAATGATGCCGCCAAGCCTTTGCCTAAAAAGGTGATGCTGCAAATTTACAAGGTACTCGCCGAAATGGGCCTCATGGCCCCAAGGCTTGCCCAGGAGCATGGTGGCGCAGGGCTGAAAATGCTCGACTATGGACTGATATACGAGATGCTGCCGCCGGTCGTGTCCATTTCACTACTGGCTCAGGAATGCACGGCGGCACGGATTTTTGCTGAAAGCACATCCGAGCAGCGCGAACAATTTCTGCCCGGCATCCTTGCCGGAACAAAAATCTGCTGCACGGGAACAACCGAACCAAATGTGGGTTCGAATCCGCGTGAGATACAGACCCG
>DEIT01000081.1:0-1714 GCA_002352635.1 Hyphomicrobiaceae bacterium UBA2767
TCTCGCGATGGTGCCTGATTTCCGGGTGACCTGTCCGGAGGCAAAATTCTGCGCCAACTTCACCCGGCTGGGGTTTACTCCCGGCTTCGGCCTGACAACCACGCTTGCCGACGTGATCGGCAAGACCAATGCCGCCCTGATGTTTTACACCGGACGCCGCTTCAGGGGCGACGAAGCCTACCAGATGGGTTTGGCGAACGTGCTGGTGCCGCAGGATCAGGTGCGCCAGGCGGCAACTGATCTCGCCCGTGAAATCGCAATTTCCTCGCCTCTGGCGGTCGTCGAAGTGCGCAAGGCCATGCGCGCGGACCTCGCCGAGCGCGTCAGGGCAGCGACGACACGCGAACTTGAGGTGCAGACCCGCTTGCGGAAGACGGAGGATTTCGTCGAAGGCGTCAAAGCCATGTCGGAACGGCGCGACCCGGATTTCACCGGGCGGTGAGATTCGCTGACAAACCTAGGGTTTGGAATTGCTGTATCTCCCTCGTCATTCCGGCGAAAGCCGGAATCCAGCGCGATAATTGGGTTGGACCAATTTCCCTGCGTCTATAGTCTCGCGCGCAAAGCGGGTAAGCCCGTGCTTCATTTTGCGGGTTTCTTCGAGGGAGAGGTATTTACCGCGTGCCATTATTCAGTCCCTATTTATCAATCGGACGCACATTCTCACGGATCAAGCTGCACCCAACCCGCTGTTTTAGTGCGCGGCCTGCCTGACACACATAAAGCGCAGTTAGCTCACGGGTTGGTACCCTCTTTTCTGAACCGTATGCGACGGTGAAGTTTAGTTGGACTGGTTCTTTGGATTCAGAATTGTTTATTGCGATGCTCTCATGGTGAAGATGGCGGATTACTGTCGGGGCAAGCCTTATGCTGCCTAACTTGCGAAATCCGTCCAGACCGCGAACCACGCGATCACCGACAACCAAAAGATAGCCCCTGATTTCAAAATACAATACGTCTTCACCGACGTTCTTTAGCGATGCTATAGCCTCAATGTTTTGCGGTTTGTTGTTTTTGGCGGGCCGCATGTGAACATTTGTCACGGCCAACTCAATATCGGGCGGCAGGTAGACGAACCGAGCCGCTAATTCGCGAAAAACGAATGTAATTATGGTCGCCAGGATTGCGGCGTTGACCCAAATGTACTGGCTGTAAGTTGCCTTGCGGAGCTTCTTTTTCTTTGCTCTTGGCCGTTTGCCAAAAAGCTGATCCCCAACCCAACTGAGAAATATCCGCGCGAGTATGAATAGGCCCGCAAATATCAATAGCCAACGCACAATTTCTGGCAGGCTGGGGATCATGCCAATTCCCGCGAGTATAAGGCCCCCAGCAATTTCGATACTTCTGTTGGTTTCGATTCCCATCCTTCAAACCATGCCCCGAATCGCCCACCGGAACCAAGCAAGCCGCTGAGTTTCCAATATGTTCCGAGGAAAATTGTCCCAATGTTGTATATACACCAAGAGGATATGTGTGGGTCAAAAATGCCCTGAACATATTTAGAACATGACTCGTAAAACAACGCATTATCAGTTTGTTAATGGGTCGCTTGCAAAATAGAACAAAGTATGTACATTAAAGCTCAGATGTCGGCCCGGTGGGATCAAATTGCCAGTACGGCGCCAGATGTGGAATAAGGAGAGGGACCAATGAAAGAACCGGCAATTCGCCTCGTCGAGGGAGACAATATGGACAAGGAAAAGGCGCTTTCCGC
>DEIT01000081.1:1789-2385 GCA_002352635.1 Hyphomicrobiaceae bacterium UBA2767
GCGATTTCGACCGGCTCTCTCGGACTGGATATCGCGCTCGGCATTGGCGGGTTGCCACGCGGGCGTGTCGTCGAAATTTACGGGCCGGAATCATCCGGCAAGACGACGCTGGCGCTGCACGCCGTGGCCGAGGCGCAAAAAACCGGCGGTGTGTGCGCCTTTGTCGACGCGGAACACGCGCTCGACCCCGTTTACGCAAAGAAGCTCGGCGTCAATGTCGAGGATCTGTTGATTTCCCAGCCCGACACAGGCGAGCAGGCCCTGGAGATCGCCGACACGCTGGTGCGGTCTGGTGCCGTCGATATTCTCGTGATCGACTCCGTCGCAGCCCTCACGCCGCGCGCCGAGCTCGAAGGCGAAATGGGCGATTCACTTCCCGGTCTGCAGGCACGGTTGATGAGCCAGGCCTTGCGCAAGCTCACCGGTTCGATTTCCAAGTCGCGCTGCATGGTGATTTTTATCAACCAGATTCGCATGAAGATCGGCGTCATGTTCGGAAGCCCGGAGACGACCTCCGGTGGCAACGCGCTCAAATTCTATGCCTCGGTGCGTCTCGATATCCGCCGGATCGGCCAGATCAAGGAACGCGATGAGGT
>DEIT01000081.1:2435-3628 GCA_002352635.1 Hyphomicrobiaceae bacterium UBA2767
GATATCATGTATGGCGAGGGTATTTCCAAGACCGGTGAGCTGATTGACCTTGGGGTCAAGGCCAATGTCGTGGAGAAATCAGGGGCTTGGTACTCCTATGATTCCACCCGCATCGGTCAGGGTCGGGAAAATGCCAAGCAGTATCTGAAAGATAATCCGGAAATGGCGGAGGAGATCGAGCATAAAGTTCGCGCTGACGCCGGTCTGGTCGCGGACGAATTCGATGAAAGCGAAATTGAAGATACGGAGAGTGATGGCGACATCGCAGACGCGTCAAATGTCGCAAAACTCCCTGGCGCTGCCAAAGACCCCACTGATGATGAGCCGGAAGCCAAGACCGGATAGGTCGCGGCAGGCAAACAGCTAAACCAAACCTCCCTGAGAGGGTCTGACCCCACCCCACACGCATAAGACCCTCCCCAAGCAAGGACCCCGGGCACGCCCCCTCGTGCCCGGGTTTCCGTATTTGTGTGATGGCGGACGAGGATAATTCCTTCAGGTGTTCTGGCGCGGATTGCTGGACAGGGGTTACGTGCAACCTTAAAAACGGCATGACCCATGGTGTGGCCATAACAGGGCTTGCATCGGCCCAACGAATACAGGCATTTCACGCATATGACCGGCGTCAACGAGATTCGCAAACACTTCCTCGACTATTTCGGCAAACACGGCCATGAGATCGTTGATTCAAGTCCGCTCGTTCCAAGAAACGATCCGACATTGCTGTTCACCAATGCGGGGATGGTGCAGTTCAAGAACGTGTTTACGGGTGTTGAATCCCGCCCCTATGACCGGGCCGTTACATCTCAGAAATGCGTCCGCGCGGGCGGCAAGCACAATGATCTCGACAATGTGGGCTACACTGCGCGCCACCATACATTTTTCGAAATGTTGGGGAACTTCTCGTTTGGCGACTATTTTAAGGACCGGGCAATTGAGCTCGCCTGGAACCTTGTAACCAAAGATTTCGGTCTGGATGCAAAACGTCTTCTCGTCACTGTGTACTCAGAAGATGATCAGGCTTTCGATCTTTGGAAAAAGATTGCGGGTCTGCCGGAGTCGAGAATTCTCCGCATCCCGACATCAGACAATTTTTGGTCCATGGGAGAAACCGGGCCTTGTGGGCCGTGCTCGGAGATTTTCTTTGACCATGGCGAGCAGATTGCAGGTGGTCCTCCGGGGTCTCCCGATGA
>DEIT01000081.1:3726-11276 GCA_002352635.1 Hyphomicrobiaceae bacterium UBA2767
ACGCACGACAATTATGAAACTGACTTGTTCACTGCGTTGATTGCAGCTTCCGAAGATGAGACGGGTGTTGCTGCGGAGGGTGAAAACAAGGCGAGCCACCGGGTGATCGCCGATCATCTTCGAGCCTCATCGTTTCTCATTTCCGATGGTGTGCTGCCTTCAAATGAGGGCCGTGGTTATGTGCTGCGGCGCATCATGCGGCGGGGTATGCGTCACGCCCATTTGTTGGGTGCCAAGGATCCGCTGCTGCATCGTTTGGTACCGACCTTGGTGCGGGAAATGGGTCAGGCATATCCTGAGCTTGTCCGGGGCGAGCCGCTCATCTCCGAGACGCTGCATCTGGAAGAGACGCGTTTCAGGAGAACGTTGGAGCGTGGCATTCAGTTGTTGGATGAGGCGTCTGGTGACCTCAAGTCCGGTGACACGTTTTCCGGCGACATCGCATTCAAGCTTTACGATACCTATGGTTTCCCACTCGATTTGACGCAGGATGCGCTCAAGTCACGCGGCATTGAAGTTGAACTCACGCAATTTGACACCGCGATGGAGAAACAACGCGATGATGCGCGGCGGGCATGGGCAGGTTCAGGCGACACGGCGACGGAACAGGTCTGGTTCGAGCTGAAAGAGAAACACGGTGCGACCGAGTTTCTGGGCTACGAGACGGAAAGGGCAGAAGGCGAGGTGCTGGTGCTGGTGAAGGACGGAAAACCCGCCAAAGCACTCATGAAAGGCGATGAAGGTGCGCTCATTCTGAACCAGACGCCATTTTATGGAGAATCCGGCGGCCAGGTCGGTGACCGGGGCATCACTGCCTCCGCGGAGGGTGGAAGGTTCCGCGTCACTGATACGCAAAAGAAGGTTGGTGACCTAATCACGCACTTCGGCGTGGTTGAGGAAGGTGAGTTCAAGCCTGGTGATGCGGTTGAACTGGATGTCGATCATTCCGCGCGGACTGCTACCCGTGCCAACCATTCCGCTACTCACTTGTTGCATGAAGCGTTGCGGGAGGTGCTGGGAACCCATGTAGCGCAGAAGGGTTCGCTGGTGGAACCAACACGTTTGCGGTTTGACTTCTCCCATCCCAAGCCCATGAGTGATATCGAAATAGCTCATGTGGAAAATATGGCTAATGCAATCATCCTGCAAAATGGTGCCGTGCAAACGCGATTAATGGATGTGGACAATGCTATTGAAGCAGGTGCACTGGCGCTATTCGGCGAAAAGTATGGCGAAGAGGTTCGTGTCGTCTCCATGGGCACAGGTGTTGAAGGAGAGCACGACGGCAAGGCTTATTCAGTCGAACTGTGTGGAGGTACGCATGTGCGACGCACCGGAGATATCGGTCTTGTCAAAATTATTGCGGAGGGTGCCGTGGCTGCGGGCGTTCGCCGTATTGAAGCGCTAACGGGCGAGGGTGCGCGAAGCTACCTGACGACGCAGGATACGCGCATCCGCGAAGCAGCGGATCTGTTGCGCATCAAAACGGAAGATCTGGTGCCTCGGATCGAACAACTGCTTGATGAGCGTAAGAAGCTTGAGCGCACTGCCGCTGATGCCCGCAAGCAACTGGCGCTGGGTGGCGGCGGGAAAAGCGACGATGACGCCATTCGAACACTTGGAGAAATCAAGCTGCTCGCGCGAAAGATAGAAGGCGTGTCACCAAAGGATCTTCGCGGTTTGGTTGATGACGGCAAGAAGAAGGTCGGTTCCGGTATCGTCGCGATCATTGGTTTGAGTGACGAAGGTAAGGCTGGCCTGGTGGTTGGTGTCACCGATGACTTGACGGGGGATTACAGCGCTGTCGAGCTGGTGAAAACAGGCGCGGAAGTTCTTGGTGGCAAAGGCGGTGGCGGGCGTGCCGATATGGCGCAGGCTGGTGGGCCCGATGCCGGCAAGGCTGATGCCGCCCTTGAGGCCATCGCCCAAGCCCTGAGCGAGCAGGCAGGTGCCTGACGCTCCGGAAAAGACAGGTTTTGCTGGCCGGGACGGGCCGGTGACCCTGCGCCAACGCGTCCATGACATTCTTGAATACGGATCTGAATTCGATCCAGTTGCGAAGGGCGTCAATGCGTTCCTGGTCGCCTTGATCGTCCTTAATGTCATGGCATTCGCAGCGGGGACTGTACCACGCATCCATGCGGCTTACGCGAATGCCCTCGATCTTTTCAACCTGTTCTCGGTGGTCATCTTCACGATCGAATATGTGCTTCGTCTTTGGAGCTGTGTCGAAGTTCCCATGCTCCATACGCTTGCACCGTCGCTTGCCCGGTTGAAATTTGCCGCGCGACCTTTGCTTCTTATCGATCTTTTTGCAATTGCCCCGTTTTATCTGAGCTTCTTTTTCAATCTCGACCTGCGCGTCTTGCGCGTCCTGCGGTTGTTCCGGTTTCTCAAGCTTGCACGATACTCGCCGGGGCTTGTTGCGCTTGGTCGTGTGATCTCCAATGAACGACGCGCGCTATACGGCGCCTTAATGGTCATGGTGACCCTTCTGCTGTTCGCGGCGACGGGCATCTATTTTCTTGAGCGAGAGGCGCAGCCGGATGCGTTCGGCAGCATACCTGCCGCCGCATGGTGGGCCTTGGCGACGCTTACCACGGTTGGATATGGCGACGTAGTTCCAATAACGCATATGGGTAGGGTATTCGGCGGTGTCATGATGCTTTTCGGGCTCGGCATGTTTGCCTTGCCCATTGGAATTCTGGCGACCGGATTCAGCCGCGAAGCAAACCGCCGCGAGTTCGTAATCAGCTGGGGAATGGTCGCCAGCGTTCCCATATTCGCCCACCTCAAAGCCGGAGCTGTCGCACAGATTGGTGCGCTCCTGTATTCGCGAACTTTTCAACCCGAGCAGCCGATCATGCAGATAGGTGAAAATGCAGACGCAATGTTCTTTATCGCGTCGGGCGAGGTGGCCGTCGAATTGGACGACGAGCAGGTGCGGTTGGGAGAAGGCGAGTTTTTTGGGGAAATGGCACTGCTTTACAGGCGGCAGCGAGAGCATAACGTATACGCCGTCACAAAATGCCACTTGCTTGTTCTTGATAAAGCAGACTTTGAGCGCCTATGCCATCGTGAGCCCGAACTGCTTGCCGAAGTCCGCCGCATTGCCGAGGCCCGAGTGAAGGAAGACAAGCTCAGAAAGGCCGGCAAACAAGAAAGCTGAACCGACTGCTCCGGTTCAGCTCATGGCTTTCTGCAGGTTCTCGTCGATCTTGTCCAAGAAGCCGGTGGTTGAGAGCCAACTCTGCTTGTCGCCCACCAGCAAGGCCAGGTCCTTCGTCATGAAGCCGGACTCGATGGTGTCGACAACAACCTTCTCCAGAGTTTCGGCAAATTTCGCCAGTTCGGCATTGTCGTCGAGTTTGGCGCGATGCTTCAGGCCGCGTGACCATGCAAAAATTGAAGCCGTTGAATTCGTTGACGTTTCTTCGCCTTTTTCATGCGCGCGGAAATGGCGCGTCACGGTGCCATGCGCGGCCTCGGACTCGACGGTTTTTCCATCGGGTGTCATGAGTACGCTCGTCATCAGACCCAACGAACCGAACCCCTGCGCTACCGTGTCAGACTGAACGTCGCCGTCATAGTTCTTGCAGGCCCAAAGAAATCCACCCGACCATTTCAGTGCTGCAGCGACCATGTCGTCGATCAGGCGGTGTTCGTATGTGATTCCCGCATCCGCGAACTTGCCGTCAAATTCGTCGTCAAACACTTCCTGAAACAGATCCTTGAAGCGTCCGTCATAAGCTTTGAGGATGGTATTCTTGGTGGACAGGTAGAGCGGATATTTGCGCGCCAGAGCGTAGTTCATGCTGGCGCGTGCAAAATCCCGGATTGAATCGTCGAGATTGTACATGGCCATGGCAATGCCGCCGCCAGGAAAATCGAAGACATCGCGCTCGATCTTTTCCGAACCGTCTTCTGCTTCCCACGTCACTGTGAGCTTACCCTTGCCCGGAACCACGAAATCTGTCGCCCGATACTGGTCACCAAAGGCATGGCGGCCAATGATCATCGGTTCGGTCCAGCCGGGTATGAGGCGGGGAACATTTTGGCAAATAATCGGCTCGCGGAAAATGACACCCCCAAGGATGTTGCGAATAGTGCCGTTGGGCGAACGCCACATCTTCTTCAGCCCAAATTCCTCTACGCGCGCTTCATCCGGTGTAATGGTCGCGCATTTAACCCCAACGCCGTATTTCTTGATCGCTTCGGCCGCGTCGATGGTCACCTGATCATCAGTCGCGTCACGGTGCTCCATCCCGAGGTCGTAATATTTGAGGTCGATTTCGAGATAGGGGTGGATCAGCTTTTCCTTGATGAACTTCCAGATGATCCGTGTCATCTCGTCGCCATCGAGTTCAACGACCGGGTTTTCTACTTTGATCTTCGCCATCTTGTTTCGGCCTCCAGTATGAGGATTTTTGTGAGCCGCGCGCTATCAAAATTACGGGTGTTGTCATTCCGCCTGAGAATGAAAGCGTAGGGTGGTTGCGGATGCGGGCCCCCTATAGCATTGTGCCGGGCCGTTAGGAAGAAGGCGAAGGACGGATTTTTTCTGTTTCCGTTTCTCCCGCGGCGCTCTACGAAATGTTGGCAGCGACCCCGCACATGACTTCCAATTCTGTGAAACATTCCGACACTGAGCGAACCGTGGATTTTTCCACACGCGAAGCCGCACCGGCCGTCATCCTCGTAAAGCCGCAACTTGGCGAGAATATCGGTATGGCAGCGCGCGCTATGGCCAATTTTTCTCTTGGAGAACTGCGCCTCGTTGCGCCACGCGATGGCTGGCCGAATCCAGACGCTCAGTCCGCGTCGGTCGGTGCGAGAGCCCTTGTGGAGGATGCCCGCATCTTTGACAGCACAAGTGCTGCCGTTGGCGATTTGAATTATGTGTGTGCAACCACTGCTCGTACGCGCGACACGGTGAAGCAGGTGCTCTCGCCTGAGACAGTGGCTGAAGAGATGCGGAAACGAATCGCAAACGGGCAGAAATGCGGAGTTTTGTTCGGTTCCGAACAATCTGGACTGGATAATGACGATATCGCACTTGCAGACGCGCTGGTTATGGCACCGGTCAATCCACTTTTTGCGTCGCTCAATCTGGCGCAGGCCGTCCTTATTGTGGCGTATGAATGGTTCAAGCGTGGCGAAAGTGCCGCTTTGGGGCGCCAAACGGAGTTTGACGGTCCGGCACAGGAAGGCATACAGATGCACCGCACGCGTCCTGCGACACGTGGTGAGATGATAGCTTTCTTCGAGCATCTTGAGAGTGAACTTGACGCGGCAGGGTTTCTCTATCCGCCAGAAAAGAGACCGCAAATGGTTCGAAATTTGCGAAATCTTTTTCAAAGGGCGGGTGCGAGCGAACAGGAAGTGCGCACATTGCGTGGTGTCATATCATCGCTGACCCGGCCGCATAGGCCGAAATAGAATGTGCCATAGTTCCGCCCCGATTTTAGGGTTGCGATGGCGTGGAACGATGGTAGCTTGCCGCCCAAAGAACGCGAGGGTTGGGTATGAAAAGAAAATTGTTGAGTTTGGTTTGTGCGTGCGCACTCGGGTTGGGGCTTGTCTCCGGAACCGCGCCGCTGGTTGCGGCCCAAACAGCTGCGGATGCCAAAGCTGATCCGGCCAAGAAGCCGGTTGAAAAGAAGAAGCCAAGTGACCGCACGGTTCGCGTGATCATGGGATATGCATTTGCCGCAATCCCAGAATCGGTTCCCAAATCAAATGGCGAAATGGTCAAACTGGATCGGTCCGACCCGAACAAATTCATTGTACCGATTGAGGATGCACGGCGGATCATTCGCCGGGCATCGCTTTCAGCGAGTGCGGATTTGTGTGGGCTGAAGGATCTGGAACGCCAGCATTTCGGCAACATCATGAAGAATGAAAAGACAACAAAAAAATGGACACCGAACCAGTTCATTTATATCGGATTGCTGCATACGACGACCGGCCTGGTAATGACCGGCAATGTGCAGGCGGGCGATGATGCAGAGAAAAAAGAAGACGGCTCTCAGGACGCGCGGAAAGACTACATCTGTTCGCCGCAGGAACGCGAGCGCGTAAAAGCGGCCGTCGAAGCCGATATCAAGGCGCTCGCATCGGCCCAGTGAGTGTGTTGACTGCCCTTAGTGCCAGCGATATTGCTCCTGTCCGCAATTGACACTTTGGCGCGATAGCGTGTAACAGGACCAGCACGGGCAGCAAATGGCCCGCTTTTTCAACCGCACCCGTGGACATGCCGTAATCCCGGTATGCCTGTCAGCAAGAGGCCGGAGCAGAACTCCGGACCGATGCAAAGGAGGGGGCGTTCTTGAATATGGAACGCTGATCAGGAGTTAGAACATGACCAAGCGACTTCGCTCCAAGTACAAGATTGACCGCCGTCTTGGAGAAAACATCTGGGGACGCCCCAAAAGCCCCGTCAACAAGCGTGAATATGGTCCCGGCGAGCACGGCCAGCGCCGCCGCGGAAAAACCTCTGACTATGGCATTCAGCTCAGAGCAAAACAGAAGCTGAAAGGCCACTACGGCAACATCACCGAAAAACAATTCAAGTCGATTTACCGCGAGGCAGAGCGCCTTAAAGGCGATACGAGTGAGAACCTGATCGGCTTGCTTGAGCGCCGTCTCGATGCTCTCGTATACCGTTCGAAGTTGGTTCCGACGGTCTTTTCAGCACGTCAGTTCGTCAACCACGGCCACGTTCGGGTGAATGGCAAGCGGGTAAATATCCCGAGTTACCGCTGCAAAGTCGGTGACCTGATCGAGGTGAAAGAGCAGTCAAAAGATATGGGTTTGGTGCTGGAGGCGACGCAAAGTTCAGAGCGCGAAGTGCCGGACTATATTGACGCCGACCACTCAAAGCTGAAAGTCAGCCTCAACCGGATTCCGGTTCTTTCCGATGTTCCGTATCCAGTGATGATGGAACCAAACCTCGTCATCGAATACTACTCCCGCTAAATAGCGGCACCGGTTAATCTCTTGCCGAGTACGATTGAGGCCGCCCTCAGAGGCGGCCTTTTTTGTATACTCCCAATTGCGGCCTCAGGCTGCCTGCTACAGCAAAAGCCACACTCCTGCGCCCAGCATGAATAGCGCCAGGATTTTTCCGAACTGATGCCCGCGTGGCGCAAGTTTCTCAATCAAGACAAAGACTGCAAGTCCGGCAATCCACACCAGGTTCATAACGCCGCCTGCGAACAGGAGTGCCATGAGGGCTACGCAGCACCCCAAACAATAGGTTCCGTGTGATAGGCCCATGCGGAACGCACCCCATTGACCATCTCGCCAGTGCTGCGACAGATAGGTTGCAGGGGAGCGACAATGTTCCAGGCACGCCGTCTTCAGCGGGGTCAGCTGATACAGTCCCGCTGCGATCAGCAACAGGCCAGTCAGTGTTGTGCTTGTGCTCCACATCAGCATCTGATGGAGCACACCGGCACGTTCGAGCGCCCATTGTGCTGCCGTCGCCAGGACACTGAAGCCGAACCATGATGCCAGATATCCACCCACGAATGCTGATGTTGGCAATG
>DEIT01000081.1:11353-15096 GCA_002352635.1 Hyphomicrobiaceae bacterium UBA2767
GCCATGATCATGCCGTCGCGCGCAGGCGGCGGAAACTCGAATGTCGTCATGGCAATGGTGCTCATGCCTGTGCCGGCGCCGATCAGGACCCAGAACCAAGCGAGCAGCGTCAGAACAACCAGTCCGGCAACAGTGACGGTCTGGTCCTTCGCGACGAGACGTTCTGCAACAGTTGTGCTTTGGGAGCTCATGGAAGAGTTTCTTCTAGGCGCCGACGATGCCTGAGTTGCTCAGGTGCAAGTGGGCGAACTGACCGTAAGTGTCCTTGAAATCAAGTTCGATCGGACCCGTCGCGTTTCCGGAGGCACTACCCATTTCCGCGACCGAATACTCAAACCCGTTTACAAGGTCGATCCGCGCGCGATGCTCAGCACCCGTTACAGGGTTCTTGATGGGCTCGCCGGTCATCTTTACGAGATCGTCAACATTCACTTTTCCGGTGCGGGCCTCGACGTCGATCTCAATATCGATCGATTTGAATTCAGGGTCGAACACCTTGTCAAACGTGGCTGCAAATACGTTCCAGATCGTTTTGCCAGGCTCTGTGTGTTCGCCCGAGAGGATAGACAGAAGTGCAGAACGTTGAACCTCATCGGCGCGCTCATCGATAATGATGAAGGCTTTCCCGCCTCCTTCATGGATCGGGCCGGGCCACCAAAAAGTGGCAACGACATGCAAGCCATCCAGCTTTACATCGCCAAAATGGCCCTTCTTGATTTTGTAGGAAGCGATTGCTTCGCAATTGTCATGCGTTGGCAGTGCATTGAACTGGCACGGGCAGCCATAGTCGCAGTTACAATTCACAAGTTCATCCGCCTGGATTTCCCAAGTCGTCATTTTCGGTCTCTCTGGTAGAAAACGTTGTGTGGGATTGTGAGGTTATTTTTGCCAGATGGCTGGCGCGCTTTCCTCGGCAATCAATCCGTGAGGTCCGTAGGAGACGTAAGTCAGGGCGCCGTAGCGCGCGGTTCGGTCAAACCCGAGATCATCTCCTGAAGCGTTGAACGTTCCCGAGACCATGTCAGCTTCACGAAATTCGAAGCCCTCAGGCAGGACGATTTTCGCGGGATGGCGCGTATTTGTAACGGGGTTGCGAATGGGCTCCATCTGCAGTTCCATGACGTCCGCAACAGAGAAACCTCCTGTTCCTTTTACGAAGTCGCAGGAAAACTCGATCTCGGAAAAAACGGGATCAAGCTCTGTTTCGATGGTTGATCCGTAAATGTTGAAGATCGTGGTTGGTTCCTGCTCCTTGCCGTCGAGGATTGTAAAGAGGGCATCGATTTGTTGTTTCGTTGCGCGCTTGTCGATCACGCCCTGCACGGTGCCACCACCTTCGTGGACGGCGCCCGGCCAGCGGAAGCTCGCGGCGTAGATCAAGCCATCGAGCCGGACATCGCCGAACCAACCCTCGTCAATCCGGTGGGCTTCGAGACCTTCACACAATTCTTCGGTCGGCCGCCCGTTGAACTCACATGGGCAACCATAGTCACAGCTACAGGACGTAATCTTCGGTCCTTTAAGTTTCCAGTCGACATAGGCCATTGCCCGTCCACTCCTTTTGAATCTGTCTGGTCATGGCGGCAATTTGGACCTTGGACGTGTGAAATCAACCGCTGGACAAAATTTCCACGCAAAAAAACACGCTGGAACTGCATCCGGGGTCCGGTGCGTCGGGAAAACCCGTTCTGCTCACTTCATGTGTCGCAGCCCGCTGATCAGGGAGTGTCGGACCCGGCAGGGTTTGCCATATCTGCACAAGCGTAATCGACGCGCGAGCGAACGCTCGCACGTGAAGGCATTGATGGCCGAGGATTGCGAGTTAGACGCTACTCAGGCCGTCAGTGTCTGTTTGTTGTGTGAGATTTCCTTGGCTGTCAGCAGGTCCTGCAACTCACCGTCCTGGAACATTTCACGGATAATGTCGCAACCGCCGACAAACTCGCCTTTGACATAAAGCTGCGGAATCGTGGGCCAATTGGTGTAGCTCTTGATGCCTTCGCGAATGCCCAGGTCGTCAAGCACGTTCACCTCTGAATACTCAACGCCAAGATAGTCCAGAATCTGCACAATCTGACTTGAGAATCCGCATTGTGGGAACTGCCGGGTGCCTTTCATGAAAAGCACCACATTGTCACCGGCAACCTTCTTGCCAATCCAATCGTGAACTTTTTGATCACTCATAACCTGTTCAACCCTTCTCAACTTTCCGGTGCGGAGGTTTGCAGCGCAAGCGCATGGAGCGCCCCGCCCATATTTCCTTCAAGTGCTTCATAGACCAATTGGTGTTGTTGTACCCGGCTCTTGCCGCGAAATTCCTCGGACACCACGGTTGCTGCATAGTGGTCGCCGTCGCCCGCGAGGTCTCGAATTGAAATATCCGCGTCCGGCAGTTTCTTCTTGATCAGCCGAACAATCTCATTCTGGTCCATGGGCATAAAACAGAGCGCCTCCTTGCTCGGGTCTATACTACTGTGAGCTCATATAGCGCGGCAACCACCCTTCGTGAAGGTCTCGCAGCCGAGCAAGCGGAACTGGCTCTTCATTCGGCAGGTTTAGGGTCTGGCCTCCAACGGTGCCGATTTCGCGGCAGGGAATTTGTGCCTCCGCGGCGCGGGAAGCAATATCCGCCTTTTGTGCGGTCGCAATCAGGTAGCGCCCCTGATCTTCGCCGAACAGCACAGCATGAAGGGGCAGGGGACCCTCATATGGCAAAAGCTTGATACCGATATTCCCGGCAACCGCCATTTCGGCGAGAGCCACCAGTAGCCCGCCATCGGAGAGATCGTGAACGGCGCTGACAGCCTCTTGGCGAATGAGCTGGCGCACAAGTTCCCCTGTCGCACGCTCAGTCTTCAAGTCGACGGGCGGTGGCGCACCTTCACGCTTGTCGAGGATCACGTCCATATAGAGCGACTGGCCCAGATGGCCGGCTTCTGCGCCCAGAAGAAACAATATCTCGCCTTCGTCCTTCAGTGCGATATCGGCCATGTGGGCGATGTCCGGAACAAGCCCCACGCCGCCGATGGCGGGCGTGGGTGGAATGGCGAGGCCATTCGTCTCATTGTAGAGCGATACATTTCCCGACACGACGGGGAAGTCGAGCGCGGTGCAAGCTTCGCGCATGCCTTCAATGCAGCCGACGAACTGCCCCATGATCTCGGGTCGCTCGGGGTTGCCGAAATTCATACAGTCTGTGATGGCGAGCGGATCGGCGCCGGTGGCGGTCAGATTGCGCCAGGCCTCGGCAACAGCCTGCTTGCCTCCCTCATGTGGATCGGCAGCGCAGTATCGGGGCGTCACGTCACAGGTGGCGGCAATGCCTTTGGTGGTCCCGTGCACGCGCACGACAGCCGCATCGCTTCCAGGCCTGCGAACCGTGTCACCCATCACCATGTGATCATATTGCTCCCATACCCACCGCCGGGAAGAAAGATGCGGCGAGCCCATCAATGCATCCAGCGTTTCACCGAGGCTGTTGGGTGCGGGAACGTCGTTTGCGGGGATGGGGGCGGGTGGTTCAGGGAGCGTCCATGGGCGTTTGTATTCCGGCGCGGAATCGGCAAGCGAACCCACCGGCATGTCGGCCTCGATGCGGCCTTCATGCGTGACCACAAGCCTGCCGGTATCCGTGGTAATTCCGACGATTGCGAAATCCAATTCCCACTTTTCGAAGATCACACGTGCCGTCTCTTCTGCACCTGGCTTCAGGACCATGAGCATGCGCTCCTGGCTTTCCGACA
>DEIT01000062.1:0-1144 GCA_002352635.1 Hyphomicrobiaceae bacterium UBA2767
CTTGCCGGACCGCCTGCCCTACCGGATACTCAGCATATGCGGGAGTGGTCTGGAGGTCGGCATGAGGCCCGTGCATGTCATTTTTCGGATTGGATGCGCAGGCCTGCTGTTGGCTGGCACATCAGCGCCTGCCGTCGGATTGGATCAAATCGGCCAAACGGGCGCGGCGGCAACGAAGCTCGGCCAACGGATCGCCGCACAATCCTCAACCATGGACGCAACCCGGGGCACAGACCGCTATTGGAATGCGGTTGTCATAGCCATTATCGCATCTGACCCGGCTACCGATGCACGAACCGACACCCGATCCGGCCAGGGCGGATTGATGACCTATGCCAATGACACGACGGCCGAACGGTTCGTTGCACCTGACGTGCGCTGTCTCGACCGGTCCGAGCCGGAACGCCGCAGCGTATTCCACTTCGCCTACAGCGCGCCACTATCGGCTGCGGCAGGCAAGGCACTGCTGGCCTTCGACACCTATGCGCGGGCGTATAACGCGCAAGCCCTGGCTGCCGGCGCGCTCGTGGAAACAAGTTGCATGGTCGTCGAAAACTGAGGCACCGTTCGGCAAGCCTAAAAAGGGAGGACACAATGCGACTGATGATGAGGTTCACAATACCGGTGGAAAAGGGAAACGAAGCCGAAGCCGATGGCTCGATGGGCAAAGCGATTGAAAAGCTGATCGCTGATACGAACGCCGAAGCCGCCTATTTCACGATGCTCGACGGCGAGCGGTCAGGATTTATCTTCTTCGAGGAAGCGGATCAGGCCAATCTGACCAAATACAACGAACCTATGTTTGCCGCTCTTGATGCGGCTATCGACATCGTGCCGGTGTTGACGCTCGACGATCTGAAACGCGGGCTTGGTTGATAGGTGAACTGCCTGCTCCTCCGGTTTTTCGATAGTCTCATAGCGCTTCATCTCATCGGAATATTCCTCTCTCTGGGGACAGATCAGAGAGCCGGAAATCTCACATTTGAACTGCCGACTTGACCGCCTGAGAACGCAAACCACTTGTCCTTGACTCCTCACCCCGTTGTTCGGAATAAAAAGCATGCCCATCCGACCGCCAAAAGCCCTCGCACCAAAGAGCGCGCTTCCCGATGACCCGCTCACCGCAAGCCTTGAACAAGAGGTC
>DEIT01000062.1:1315-6818 GCA_002352635.1 Hyphomicrobiaceae bacterium UBA2767
ATGGGGCTCGTGCGGTCGCGCTGAGTTTTCTGGTTGCACTATACCGCTTCGCTATACGAGCGCGACGCAACCTGTACGGATTCCGCCGGCACGGTCTGTTTTACAAGGAACTGAAGGTGACGGCCGCAGTCAGGCTCAGGATGGGGCTCGTGCGAAAGGCCCTGCCGCGCTAAACTGCCTCGCGATTCGTACTGTTCATTTTCCGGAGGCTTGGCATGGCTGCTTTAGGCTGGACGCTCTATCTGGTGCTTGCCGCCCTGCTTTTTTACTTCTGGACCAAGATACGCGGCGCGTCATTCGACGAGATGCTTGACCGGGCGCATGATGAACATGTGGCCGTGCATGAGGTACTGAAGGCGCACCCCGAAGGTGGCACCTATGAAGAATATCAGCGCTGGTTGAATGGACGGCTGTAGAGCCGCTCAGTCCTTCTACTTCGCCATCATTTTTTTGATGACGCCGACGATGACCATCAGGATGATGCCGCCGATGCCACCGCTGGCGATATCGCCGACAAAGCCTTCGACTGCCGACCCGATCATTGGACCCAGAATCTGGCCGCCCAGGGCGCCGCCGAGAGCCCCGGCGATTGTATTGCCGAGCGTACCCAGCGTATAACGCTTTAACCCCGCGCCGGCCGCGTTGCCGCCGATCGCGCCCGCGACCAGTTGCACCAGAAGAGCTGTCATATCCATGGTTCACCTCCCTCGTTCTACCCGTGCGATGGACCATAGCACTCACAACCGATCAATGCAGCCAGCGCATAGCAGCTATCCAAAATTTAACGTTCAAATCACGGCATGAACCAAAGTTCGTCACGATTCTGCCTTTTTATTCGGTAACTTCCCGCATCGCACAAAACGGGCGGCGTGATGCGCCCGGTGCCTGAACCGCGCCTCTCACAGGGCGGACCCTCCCTAACAAACCAAAGAGATGGAGAAATCACACATGAACCGTGTGGGGAAAACATTTGCGACTCTGGGCCTGTTGGCCACCATGTTCGCGATCGCGCCGGCGGCGCATGCGAACACGCAGACCGGTGTCGCATCCTGGTACCAGATGGGCACCAAGACCGCGAACGGCGAGCGGTATAATCCGGACGGCATGACTGCCGCCCACCGGAGCCTGCCCTTCGGCACCATCGTGGAAGTGAAAAATCTGAGAAACGGTCGCACCGTCAGGCTGCGCATCAACGATCGTGGCCCGTTTGTCGGAGGACGCATCATCGATGTCAGCCGCGGCGGCGCCCGGGCACTAGGCCTGATGGGCAGCGGCACCGCAAAGGTGCGCGTCACCGCTGTTTCGCGCGGTACGGCACGCAGCACCTCCCGTATAGCCTCAGCCGGGACGTCATCCGACTTCGGTTGCATTTCCAGGGACTGCTTCTAGGGCAGCTTTCTGTTTCAAGCGTGCCCGCTGCGTCCAGGGTTTTCCCGGCGCGGCGGGCACAGCTGAAATCTCTCACGATATGTTGAGCGACATACGATTTAGCGCATGGGAGAGAAGCGAATAGATTTGGGGCGTATGCAAACCGAATTGCGCAGGAGCCCCTCATGGACCATTCCCTTTCGCCTGAACTCCGCTATCTGATTTATTGCGGCTTTCTCATGCTCGCACTGTGGGTTCCCTATATCCTCGCCGAGCTGAAATTGACCGGCGTGTTCAAAGCGCTGAGCTATCCCGACACCCGCACACTCCCAAAATGGGGGGAGCGGTTGAAATACGCCCACTACAATCTGGTGGAAAATATCGCGCCCTTTGCAATCGCCGTACTGGCCGGTGAACTGCTCAATGTGCACACCGCGGTGACGGCCCTCTGTGCGGCGGTATTTTTCTGGGCACGCCTGCTCCATCCCGTTGCCCAGGTCCTGCGCATCTGGGGCACCCGTACGGTCACGTTTGCGGCTGGCGTCGCGGCGACCCTCATCTATCTCATCGAGGTTCTGAACCATGCGGCCTAAAGGGGCCACAAACCGGAAATATATAGAAAAAAGAGCGACGGACAGTCCGTTCATCCTCCGTTCAACTTCCATCGGCTATTTTTGAGAATGGAAGAGCCGGAGCCTGGGCTTGCGTCACGCGAATGCCGGGGGACCCGAGCTGTTAGAGGAGTGCACACGCATGTCGACCCACGTGATTAAAGGAATTGCCTTGGCAACCGCCCTGTCGGTAGGGGCCTTGGCGTTCGCCTCGCCCGCCGATGCCGGGCGCCGTCACAAGCACAGGCACTATGGGGGTGGCGGTGCTGCTGCGGCAGCAATTATTGGCCTCGGGCTTGGAGCAGCTATTGCCAGCCGTCCGCGCTACTATGATTATGGCTATGCGCCATATGCCTATGCTCCGCCTCCGCCCCCAGCGTATGCCTACGCGCCACCTCCACCCCGGGCCTATGGATATGCCCCCGCACCCTGGACGCCAGACTGGTATGCCTATTGCGCGTCGAAATACCGCTCGTTTGACCGGTATAGCGGTACGTTTCAGCCGTATGACGGGCCGCGCAGGCTTTGCCGATAACCAATGGAATTTGAGCTCAGGCGCCCTCCCCCTGAGCTAACTTGCGGCAGACGGATCATTGAATAAACGGATTCGTCTGCCGTTCTTCACCAATGGTGCTGGGTTGGCCATGGCCGCAAATGAAGGCCATGTCATCGCCGAGCGGTAACAGTTTTGTCTTGATCGCGTCGATCAACGCAGCATGATCCCCGTAGGGGAAATCTGTTCTTCCGATGGATCCCTGAAACAGAACGTCGCCGACCTGTGCGATGCGCAACTCTTCCTGAATAAACACCACATGGCCGGGTGCATGGCCCGGGCAATGTTTTACATCGAATGTAAACGGACCGAATGAGACAGTGTCACCTTCGTCCAGCCAACGGTCCGGGGTCACGTTTCGCGAACCTGAAATGCCGTATTCAGCACCTGTCTGCTCCAGTGAATCGAGCAGGAATTTGTCCGCCTCATGCGGTCCCTCGATGAGGACGCCAAGCTCTTCTTTCAGTTCAGCCGCGCCACCGGCATGATCGATATGCCCATGGGTGAGAAGAATTTTTTCCACCTTAAAGCCGAGCTCACCAACGACCTCGAGAATACGCGGCACATCTCCACCAGGATCAAAAACGGCCCCCACCATGGTTTCCTCGTCATACATCAGTGTGCAGTTCTGCTGCAGTGGCGTAACCGGCAGGATGGCGGCTTTCAGGCTCGGCATGTGTCGGGGTTTCCTTCTTTTCGTGGCCGGGTATTCGATGGCCGGGAAGCAACGCATGTCTGGATAAAACAGACAGGAGAGCCCGCGCAAATTTTCCCAGATGGGCGGGCGGACACAGACCTCGCACCGAAAACGCCGAAACACAAGCGCCCTTCCACATCACGCCAAAAACAACCTGTGTTCACGCGTGGTTGAATCGCTGGTGAGCAAGGTCGAGTGCTAGTGTTTGCCTCTGCAACGGGGCCTTTTCTTCACTGAGTCGCAAAGGCTCACTGGACTGAATACAAAGGAATGGATCATGGCGGTAGCACGTGCACTTACACTTGTTTATGCCCTCATCGCAGCTCTGACGGTCGCGATCGTCGCGTCATCCGTCACGGCGGCACCATCGGGGAAAAAAGCCCCGGAGTGGGAGATTTCAGAGTGGATCAATTCTGAACCGCTCAACCTCTCGGACCTGAAGGGAAAGGTCGTCGTTATAGATTTTTTCCAACTCTGGTGCCCCGGCTGCAAGAGCTTCTCAATTCCGCTGATGCATCACTGGGAAAAGGTGTTTGAAAAGGAAGCGATGGAGGGCCAGATTGCCTTTGTCAGCATTCACACCGTGTTCGAGGGGCACAATTTCCAAACACCCAAGCGGCTGCGTAAGTTCCTCAAGGAAAAGGGTATTGCCCACCCCGTAGGCATCGACCGGCACATCGAGGGAAAACGCATTCCGGAGACCATGCGACGCTATCGCACCATGGGCACGCCGGAGATGGCCATCATCGACAAACACGGCAACCTGCGCTTTCAAAGGTTCGGCTTTTTTGAGCCTGCATTCGGTGAAGGTCTGATCCGTACGCTACTGGGCGAGCAAACTGTGCCGGAACGGGCGAGCCTCACACAATAGGAAGCACCCCACCGAAAATTCCTTTTCGGCAGGGAAATCCTGCTTGCCTATGACGCATCGGCCAAATTAGAGTTATTGCGCACTTGGGCAGCCCATCGGACCCTTGGAGGATGTTACCGTTGAAAGGGGCACGGTCCCCATATTTGGTCTTTCCCCGAATTCTGAAAAGACTGCCTTGCATGTCATGCCCGTATCGCCGGACATGAACAAAATACCGAAGGGGAAAGGAGAAAACCCCAATGAGCCAGACCGGTACCGTAAAATTCTTCAATCACTCGCGTGGCTTTGGGTTCATCACACCGGATGATGGTGGCAAGGACGTGTTCCTGCACATCACCGCACTTCAGAATTCAGGCCTTGAGGCTCTGGACGAAGGAACAAAGGTCACGTTCGAGACAGAACCCGACCGGCGCGGAAAGGGCCCGCAGGCCATTAATATCGCGCTCGCGGAATAGGCTGGCACCCCCAGCATTGAAAGAACCGCATTAAGGGTCCATTAGCCATCCTCGCCTAGTCTGATGGCCGGAAGGGGTATGGCCTATGAGTTCCACCGTTAGTATTGCCAGCACCGCCGTTGCCGCCAATCAGGCGCAAGTGCAGATGGCGCTCGCAGCCAAACTCGCCAAAATGAATGCCGAGAGCGCACAATCCGTCGTGCAGCTCATTGAGTCCGCGAACGCGAACATGACGGAAATAGTCAAATCCGCGCTCGAGCCGGGCATCGGCACATCGGTTGATATCAGCGCCTGACTAAAGCGCGTGTCCCGCTAGCCCACGGAATTTCCAACACCCAGCCCGTTTCCGCCTGCATATTCACTTGCAGCAATTTTCTGATCCTTGTCAGCTCGGACGCGTCCAATACGCACCGCACCGCCACCTGCGGCAATTGTGATGCCATCATCCGAAACATCGAGAATTTCGCCAGGCGCGCCCTCGCCTTCAACCATAGTGCTGCCGAAAAGCGACAGCTTTATATCGCCATGCATTGTCCAGCCACCTGGCGCCGGGTCGCAGCCGCGGATGAGGTTGTGGACCTCCTGCGCGGGCTTTGACCAATCAACTTCAGCGTCCTTCTTGCGGCACCAGCTTTCATAGGTTGCCTTGGAGTGATCCTGCGCCACGCGCGGGGCCTTGCCGTCGCGAACGAGATCCACCGCCTCACACATGGCCTCGACCCCCATCGGGAACAGGCTCTTGAAATAGACCGATCCCAGCGTATCGTCGGGCCCGACCTCTACTTCCTTCTGAATAAGGATCGGGCCTTCATCGAGCCCCTCGTCCGGCCAGAAGATACTTAAACCCGTCTTCTTGGCACCCATGATGATAGGCCAGTTGATGGAGCTCGGCCCACGATGGAGCGGCAACAGCGACGGGTGATACTGGATCGTACCAAGCTTCGGAAT